>JAZOSJ010000134.1:0-35545 GCA_045657045.1 Alistipes sp. | reverse complement strand
AAAAGTAAAAAATAAAAGATTTAGAACTATGGCAAATCACAAGTCATCTAAGAAGAGAATTCGTCAGACTGCAACTAAGCGTGCACACAACCGTCTTTACCACAAGACTGCTCGTAACGCTGTAAAGGCATTGCGTAACACATCAGAGCGTAGCGCTGCTGAGGCATTGCTTCCAAAGGTAAGCTCAATGTTGGATAAGCTTGCAAAGCAGAACATCATCCACAAGAACAAGGCTGCAAACCTTAAGAGCTCACTCTCTTTGCACGTTAACGCATTGTAATTGATACTCTACTAATAGAAGACAACGAGGCTGTTCAACAAGGGTTGAACAGCCTTTGTTGTTTAAAGTGAAACCCGGATAATATCAAAGGCGCCAAAAGGTATTAAAAGGTTCAAAAAAATTTTCATCAACGATTACCTTTTAGACCCTTTTATCCCCTTTCAGCCCCTTTCCCTAAAAAAGCCGTTGGCTTTTAACCATTACCAATAATTTAGTGACAATAGAGAACATATATAAAGCGTGAAGAATATCACAAAATCTTTGCTTTTATAGAAAAAAAATGTATAACTTTGTACCGCTAAGGGGGGAGTCCTCGTAGTTGACATATTATTGATGAAAGTGTATTAGCTTTTATCCTTGAACGAAAATGTGGAAGTTTTCAGAACACAAGGTGAGCAACACACTCGTCACTCCGTATTGTATAGTCTGGGGTGTATCTTACCCTATGCTCAATACGAGTGTGGGGTATTGTTTATTTGTGTTCGGGTCTTTCCACAACCTTCGTTCGAATAGACTAATCATCTCCACACTTTCTTTTTATATTTACCCGTCGTTGGAGATAAGACGGACATAAACCTTTATTATTATGAAAGCAAAGTATTTCCTATTGGCTCTTTGCGCTGTGTTGTTTGGTGCAACCTCTTGTGAGAGCGTTGAGAATTTGGGTGAGGCTCCTATGACTCCATCCGCAGAGTACTACACCGTATCTCTTGGTTTCGAGGGCGATATCGAGGTAGGCTACGAGCCATTGCGTGGCGCCGAGAACAACGACCTCTATGGTATCAATGTCTACACCGCTCCTGCAAATGCTGAGGGCAAGATCTCTTGGACAAACTACGCCTACGGTCTCTTCGATGACCCAACAAATATCAAGATTGACCTTCTTGTAGGCTACCAGTATAAGTTTGTGGCATCTATGGTTAAGGATGGTAAGGAGAAGGTGTACCATGGTAGCAGTGGCTATAGTAATCCATTCTGGAAGAATGGCGTTGGTAATACTCCTATCTCAACAAGCTTTAACTATGGATTGTCAAATATATTCTATTTGGACAGTGGCAATACCGCCCTTGCAAAAGAAGGTAAATCTTACTTCCGCCCAAATACCGAGCGCTACTATGGCGAGTTGGAGGGTTACACTCCAAGCTATAATGGTAAGGCTACTATTGAGTTGGGTCGCACATCATACGGTGTTAAGTTCATAGCTCAGGGTCAGTCGGCAGGTGTTGGTGCTTTGGAGATTCAGATGACAAGTTCACCACTTGTAAAGTACAACCTTGCTGAGAGCAATGAGTATTTTGATATCTATACATTCTGGGAGGTTCGCAATGCTTGGTTAAAGAGCGACTACACAGAGGAGGTATCTGTAAATATCAACTATATCCGTGAGGATGAGACTGTTGTGCCACTTGGTAGCCACACTCTTACATTTAAGCGTGATAAGATTACCACAGTGACTATCAACATCGGTTATGGTGGTGCAGAGAATGGCATCGGCTTGAATGTTGCCTGGGGCGATGAGATGGAGGAGGACTCAGAGCTTGCCACAACAATCACCAACGGCGGCAGCACAAACAACGGCGTGGAGCTATAATCTACCCGCGCTTAAAATAGTAAAGCCAACCAAGGTCGCTTGGTTGGCTTTACTATTTTAAGGGATGCACAATAAATTTCTTGCAAGAAGGGGACCGATGTGGTGCATCGTAAAAAAACTGAGGTCTAAGGAGAGTACATTTAGTACAGCCTCAGACCTCAGCTTTTGTGATATAGTGCAGATGCGCCCCTTATCACAATTGATCTCTAACACAGCGCACAGGCAACGCATTAGCCCTCTGCATCGGATGGTTGGAAACAACCTTATTCCAGGTGTTGCGAGTATTTGTATTTAGATCGAAATAGAGTGCTATAGCTTTAGCATCGTCAGTCGTAGTGGTCCAATAGTATCCAGACCAAGGCACTGGAAGAGTGTCATTGGCATTGAATATATCAAGACGACAATCGAGGTAGTTGCGACGACCCTGGGCGGTGAAGAAATATTCGGCAGTGCCATCAGTAAGCATAAGACCATAACGTGGCTGAAGCACCTCCAACGGCATTGAATCATACTCCTCGGTGATAGTAAGACCTGCAAACAGCGAGGCATCAGCAACGCGCCAGCCCGCAGGACATGGGTCATACTCAGTCTTACTATCGGCACTCCACAACTCGTTATCATAGTTAGCATAGAGCCAATCGTAACCATTATCTACACTACCCTTGATAAGCGATGTAGGATTAGCCGTAGCCCACGCGATAGTACCCTCCGAAGCGGTAGACTCTACATAATTGAGGTAGACCTCATAGCCATTTGTATCATATAGTTTCGCATCGTAGTTACCTGTAAACTTATAGTCACGAGGCCCTACGAATGGATCCTTACGACCCCATTGGTAGTACATACCATAGGACTTATATATAACATTATATATATCTTCAGGACTTTCATCATCCCTATTCCAATCTGTCTTGTCATTGCTATTATGTTCTGCACCGAGGTTGATAGACATCATTGTCTGACCATTGAGCACAGCTGTATTCTCCACGGCCATAGGGTTGTTATTAGTAACCCAGATATGCCAGCTCCAGATAATCTCGCCATCAGCATTATAGGCACCAATAAGAGCATTACCAGCATAGACCTTCTTCCCCTCGCTATCCTCGTTATCCTCATCCTCCTCTAAGTAGAACGACGCCTCCATCTTACCATCGCCATTCTCGCGCATATCAAGATACTTAATAAGGTTGGATTTAGTCTGCCATAGAAGCCTAATCTCTGCCGTCTCAAGAGGTGTACTACTACCACCAATCATAGGATTGAAGATATAGCGATGCTGAGCCTCAGTTGCCACATAGCAGTTGGCAGGACTTGCCGTAAAATCTTTCTGCGAAACAATCGCAAGGAAGATATCCAACGAACGAGTACCTCCCGTAGGAGTATAGCCTTTAAGGGTCATAGTACCACTCGACACGGCATTCTCATCATCTTTCTGTGGCGACTTAACTGTAATGGTACCCTCGTACATATCTATATTCACCACGCTCCAACCCTCAGGCACAGAGGTAGGGCTTAGCGAAGTGATATTTCGGCTATCAAAGGTTGTAGTACCCTCAGTATCCCAATCAAGAACGAGGATACTGCCCGATGGCACATTCAACATATTTGTCTCGCCCTTATTACACGCACTTAGCAACACACACAACGTAACGATTAACAAACAGACTCTCTTCATATCGTAATACTCTATTTTACTGTATATTTAATTCCACAATTGACACCTTTAATCCTGGATTGCTCTCCAACAGTGCTGTCTGAAGATTCTCAGCATCGTCACACACCGAGAATGTACCAATAGCAAAGCCCGCACCACGGCGCGATATTCGCTTATCTGGGGCAACAGTACTGATAGTAGCACGTATTGACTCGCTGATAGCACTACACTCCAACAACACTATATATCTGTGACCCGATGGCTGCTGCACCTCGGTCTGCTCAACCTCTGGCTCTGGCTCGCTAAGGTTTCGCATCTTACCATCTCTCCAACAACATATCTGAGGCTCCTTAAATCCCCTATCAAGAAGCTGTGCGACAGCCTCCTCTGCCTCCTGCTCCGTAGCGAAGCCTCCAACATAATAGCTATAACCCTCCGCATCCTTAGTGATATAGAGAGGCTCTGCACCCTTCAACACCGTGCTAGCTTGCTTATTACGGAATACACCAAGCAAAACACGATATATCGTACCACGCTGGTAGACCTTAACCGCAGGGATAGGGTTTACATCGTTATAAAAGTCCTTACTACCAAATCTCAACGCCTCATACTCCACAAACGACTTACGGTCGAGAGTAATAGGCTCAAGGCGGTAGTCCTGTTCAACAATAGTGTCGTAGACCCTCTGCAACGAGTCCGCAGCCATCGTAAGACCAAACTCATTGGCAAAATCGCGCTCAAAGGCTACAAGCGTCGAACGCCCCAAGGCATAGTGCGCCAAAGCATCGAGCTGATACTTGCCATCCTCATTTGCACATACCTGCTGCATATTGCTGAAATCTGCCGACGAGTTATCCAACAAGTCGAACATACCATAATGTTCGAGGATATAGCCGTAGGCGTAATACTTCGTATTAAGGATGTGATTCCATGAGCGCTCGATAACACCTCCCAACGAGTCAGCCATATCGCGCAACGAGAGATAGTTGTTGTAGACAACCTCGCCCTCACTCTCCTCGGTGGTGAGATTATAGGTCCTTACACATCTGCCCAAACGGCGATAGGTTGCGACATACTCCTCCACAAGGCGTGGCATCTGCTCATCCTCGCGCTGCGCCTGTCTAAGATCGGCATAGCCACTCTGGCTTAGCGTACGGGCAATGATGCTATTCTGAATCAACTGCCTATGTTCCGCATTATCCTCTTGCAGGATCTCATACTCGCTCTTCGAAGCCACATCTCCACCGCCATATCTTGCATTGAGGATATATCTCTGCTCCAAAGCTGCAATATCCTCGACAACCTGACGATGACGGCTGCGTATATCAAACAACTCTCCCTCGAGGTTTAGTATGGCTGCCTCACAATTTTTATACTCCTCCGAAGAGGTTTTGCCACACCTCAAATCGAGATATTTACTTCTCTGCTCCGAAATATGCTGACGCACATCATTGCCTCTATCCACCAACAAGCTATACTCCTCAAGCAAAGCCTCGTAACGTGGGTCCTCCTCTATACTCCTGCACAACGTAGAGTCCACCTGCGCAAAAGCAACGGTAGAGACCAAAAGCAGAAGCAACGTATATATGTATCTTGCCATACTATCTCCAAGAGCGAATAAACAACAACTGAATAAATCCAAAAATCTCCAAACGACCAATCAGCATCAGCAGCGTAGAGCACAGTTTCAGCACCACGGGCAACTCGGAGAAGTTCGACATCGAGCCAATCTCGCCAAAGCCAGGGCCTACGTTACTAAGGCACGAAATCGAGGCAGTGAAGCCGGTCAATAGGTCGCATCCGAACATCGTATATATTATCGTGCCTATAAGCGTAAGCATAATATAGGAGACGATAAAGGTCATCACAAGATTCTGCGTACTCTCCTCCTGCACCATACCGCCAATCTTCGTGCGGATAACGGCATTTGGGTGGAGCTGAATCTTCATACGGTTGCGGATAACCTTCGAGGCGATAAGCAGACGGTCGACCTTCATACCTCCCGAGGTAGAGCCAGCGCAACCACATATCACCGAACAGAATATCAACAAAACCATCGCAAGCGGCGTCCAGAGGTTAGTATCGGTGGTGGCAAAGCCCGAAGTGGTAGAGAGGCTCACCACCTGGAAAGAGGCGTGACGCATAGCTTCGCCAAAATTGGTATATACATCCGCCGCCACAAGGCTTATGGCTATAACTACCGAGATTACGAGCATCATAATGATAAACGTGCGCACCACCTCCGAGCGGAAGATATTGTTTCGCTTACCCGTAAGCGTAGCATATAGCACACCAAAGTGTATTGCCGAGAGAGTCATCGCTACCATCATAATAGCCTCGATAAGACCGTTATCCCAGAAGGCCACGGAGCTATTCTTAGTGCTGAATCCGCAGGTTCCGCATGAGGTCATTGCGTGGTTTGCAGCATCGAACCATGTCATACCGCTATACTTGAGCGCTATGGTGGTGATAATAGTAAGACCGACATAGATAGTCACCAACAAGCGAAAGATAACCTTCGAGCGATAGTGAAAGTTATCCCTCGCGATGGTACTCATCTCCACATTTGATAACATATGGCGACTCTTACCCATCGAAGGCAAAATCACAAGGGCAAACATAACTACACCGATACCACCAATCCATGCCGACGAGGAGCGCCAGAAGAGCAGACCACGAGGCAAGAACTCGATATCGTTGAGGATAGATGCTCCCGTAGTCGTAAAGCCCGAAACACTCTCAAACCAGGCGTTTATCATCGTAAACTCTCCACCCCAGATAAGGTATGGGAACATACCGACAATGCAGGCAACAAGCCACGAGCCTACAACAATAGCATACCCCTCCTTGGTCTTGACCTCATCGACCTTCTCCACAAAGAAGAGCGGGAAGATACCAAGCAACGAGGTCATAAACGACGAGAGCAACAATGGCGAGAATGCCGAGTCGTAGTTGTTGAGCATCGACACACCCGCCGACGCCAACATAAAGAGTGCTACGAACTGCAACACCATACCAATGTATCGTATGACTACGTGGACTCTCATCTTATGGTCGAACTATTTGAGTTTTGCAATAAGAATCATAATGCGATCGCGCAACGACTCTATCTCATCGCGGCAAGCAATATCCTTATCGAATGGCGAACGATAGCGAAGATACTCACCCAAGCTACGGTTGATGCGCATAATCGGCTTAATGAGGTAGTGGTTAAGGAAGTAGTAGAACATCAACGCCACCACAATCATCACCACCAACGACAAGAAGACCGGTGTCACAGCACGACGCGCCGTGAGGCTAAGGCTGTTTACATCCGGGCCGAGCGTACTCTCCGAGCCTGTCATAAACTTTGTAATCTGCTTCGAGAGATTCACATACTCAGGCTTATAACACTCCACATACCACGAGTGTGGCGTTCTGCGAACAAGCGTATCACTCGATATTGCGAGGTGGACATCACCATTGATATAGCTATTTGCAAGGTCGTTGATACGCGCCGTGTAGAGCATCAACGAGTCGGTAATCTCAGGACTACCAATCTCCGTCATACGCTCATGGGCACGCTCCGTAGCATCCGCAAGGTGCTCGATGGTCTCCACACAACCATTGTAGTATGGGGTAATATCTGCAATCTCGCCTCCGATAACCGCCATCTCAATCATAGCATCGTTCTGCTCGTTGAGCACCGTGACAATCTCGTGGGCAAGGTCGGTACTCACCTTACTCTGATGCAGAATCTTCTCAGTATCCTGACTTACACGCTCCAACTCAAAGAGCGACAATGCACCCGACAACACAAGCAACAAGATGATACTTGTAAAGGCCAACTGCACACGTCGCTTTATCGATTTAAGGGTAAATATTTCAACTATTCGCCTAAGCATACTCTCTTCAAATTATTCCGACAAATGTAATACATTTGTGGTAATTATCCAACTATTTCCGAAGTTATGTTTCCCTCGTGGTCCAAAGCGACCAAGCGCACCTTACAAATCTGGTTAATATAGTCGGTGTTGTATGGCACTGATACGCGTAGATAGTTATCCGTATATCCATACATCCTACCACTTCTATCCGTACTCTCAAACAGCACTTCGCGCACCTCGCCTAAAAACCTCTCACTAAACGCCTTATGTAGTTTTTCGCTAAGCTCTTCAAGGCGCGAAACACGCTCTGTGGAGATACGCGGCTGCACCTTATTTGGCATCGTAACAGCAGGCGTTCCAGCGCGCTCTGAGAAGGGGAATATATGCAAAAACGAAGCACCCACCTCCTCTAACAGAGTGTATGTCTGCATAAAGTCCTCCTCGGTCTCACCAGGGAAGCCTACTATAACATCGACTCCGAGGAAGGCATCGGACATAAGCTCTCTAATTTTTGCAATGCGCTCGCGGTACTTTTCTGCCGTATATCTTCTTCGCATAAGACCAAGAATGCGCGTAGAGCCACTCTGCAATGGAATGTGGAAGTGAGGCACAAACTTTGGCGACAAAGCACAGAACTCGATAATCTCGTCGGTAATAAGATTTGGCTCGATGCTTGATATACGGTATCGCTCGATACCCTCTACCCTATCCAACGCCTTAAGCAGGTCGATAAACTTCTCGCCCGTAGTTCTACCAAAGTCGCCCGTGTTGATACCCGTGATAACAATCTCGCGCTGCCCCAATGCTGCAATCTCCTCAGCCTCAGCGACAATATCGGCAATCGGAATATTGCGGCTCGAACCTCGCGCATAGTGTATCGTACAGTAGGCACATTTGTAGTCGCAGCCATCCTGCACCTTCAAGAAGGAGCGTGTTCTATCTGCCGAGGAGTAGGCTGGAAAGAAGCGCTTTATATCCTCCACCGAGCAGCTGTAAACCTCCGCTTCGCCGCGCTGTTTTAGCTCCTCTACACGGCGAAAAAGATCACCCTTATCGTTGTTGCTAAGCACCAAATCGACACCCTCGATAGCGGCGATGTCGTTAGGTTTTAGCTGAGCATAACAACCTGTAACTGCGATAATTGCATTAGGATTACGACGATGTATCTTGCGAATTATATTTCTACATTTTTTATCGGCATGCTCCGTTACCGAGCAGCTATTTATAACAGCCACATCCGTAGGCTCCGAAGGCTCAACACGGAGATAGCCTCCGCGCTCAAACTCGCGCGCCAATGTCGACGATTCGGAGTAGTTGAGCTTACAGCCCAAAGTATGAAAACTTACTCTTTTTTGCTCCATTTTCACTTTTTGTTACCAAACTTACGGTGCGAAGTTACAAAAAGGTATATGAAACTACGAAAAAGTTTTCATAGTATTACAAAAAAAAGTAAATTTGCGTTCTTATACCAATGGTATGAGTATTATAGCGAACATATTTGAATATGACTTCCTCACCAACGCATTTATCGCCTCGATACTTTCGGGCATAACATGCGGTATTGTAGGCAGTTATATCGTCACACGCCGTATAGTATTCCTTAGTAGCGGCATCACCCACGCCTCGTTTGGCGGCTTGGGTATTGCACTATATGCTGGCATCGACCCGCTACTTGGTGCGCTATCCTTCGCCTCAATATCTTCGGTGGGCATAGAGTTCGCCTCACGTCGAGGTGGCATCCGCGAGGATTCCGTAGTGGGAATTATATGGAGTATGGGTATGGCAATCGGCGCGCTCTTTATGTCTTTGCGCCCTGGTTATGCCACAGACCTCACGAGCTATCTCTTTGGCAACATTCTGCTTGTAACACCTCAAAACATCTTGTGGCTCAGCATCCTTACCGTAGTGCTTATCACAAGTAGCATCATCTGGTTGCGCCGCCTAATGTATATAACCTTTGACGAGGAGTATGCTAAGAGTCAAGGCGTTAACACCACGCTTGTTTCATACATTATGGCTGTGGTTATCGCCATTTCAATAGTGCTATCTATCAAGGTTATGGGCATCATTCTGCTACTATCGCTAATAACCATACCAACGGTTATAGCAAACGATATTACCAAGGATTTCAAACTAATCACTCCCCTATCCGCCATTATTGCCGTGGTGGGTAATGTTATAGGCTTCATACTCAGTTATGAGTATGATATACCTACGGGCAGTTGCATAATATTTATCCTTGTTGTAGTGCTTATTGGAGTAAAACTATTAACTTTGTTGCAAAAGTAGAGCGACTATTTTATGAAAAAGATACATAAACTTGTATTAAAGGCCTATGTAGGTCCATTGCTTGCCATCTTCTTCATCGTGCAGTTTGTGCTGATGATGAACTTCGTATGGCGTTACATCGACGAACTTACGGGTAAGGGTCTTGCTGTAAGCACCATTGCCGAGCTCTTTATCTGCGGCTCGATAAATATGATTCCACTCGGTCTACCTTTGGCAATGCTACTATCGGCGATTATGACCCTCGGAAATATCGGCGAGAACTTCGAGCTTTTGGCGATGAAGTCGGCAGGACTCTCGCTTATGCGTATACTTCGTCCTATGCTCTTTGTGGTATTCCTGGTGTCGGTGGGCAGCTTCTTTGTCTCGAACAACCTTGTACCATACACCAACGAACGTATGTACGACATCCTCTACGATGTGCGTGAGCAACGTCAGGAGTTGAAGTTCCAGGATGGTATGTTCTTCAACGGTCTGCCAGATATGAGCATCCGCGTGGAGCATCAGGATCAGCATACACAGCTTCTGCACGATGTGATTATCTACGATACGCGCGCCGAGAATGGCGATATGACCACCACTTTGGCAGACTCTGGATATATCCATATGTCGGACGACAAGGCATACCTCTACGTTACGCTCTTCAACGGTCAGACCTACGAGCATACACGTAACTCGCAGTGGTACGACCGCAACACTATGCGCGAACACCAATTTGAGCGTCAAGATGGTACATTCCCGATGAACGAGATGGGGGCAAATAGTGGTAGAAACACCGCCTACACCGAGTCGCAGACACGCAATATGGTTGAGCTTGAGGTGCTTATGGACTCCTTGCAGGTTACTATCGACAAGAGCTCGCTCTCGGCATACGTGCCGATGTTAAAGGAGGACATCTTCTCGCGCGACACAACGATTATTCAGAGCGACTCCACGCGCTTCGACCGTTCGGAATACAAGGCGTTTAGCTTCTACGACTCTTTGCAGATGATTCCTATGCGCCAGCACGCCAGAGTCTACTCCTCAGCTCTTAACGCATCGCGCTCCGCTCAGGGCTCGCATAGCTTCGACGAGCACTCCTCTAAGACAGCTCTAACACAGCTATATCGTGCCGAGGTGGAGTGGCATCGTAAGCTCACCCTGCCCGCCCTTATTATCATCTTCTTCGTTATCGGAGCCTCGCTCGGCGCTATCATCAAGAAGGGTGGTTTGGGTACTCCTATCGTGATTTCGGTTATCTTCTTCGTTATATACTACGTCATAAGCATTCCTGGCGAGAAGATGGCTAAGGAGGGCACTATGGAGTCTGTGGTAGGTATGTGGTTCCCATTGGTGCTGCTTACACCTATTGCAATATACCTACTACGCAAGGCTACCAACGATACGTCGCTACTCGATATGGATTGGTATGATGTTAAGCTACGCAAGCTGCGTCGCTCGATATCGAAGTATATACCGTGGTGGCTTAAACGAAAGAAAAACAGATAATATATGGAGGCTAAGAGTCTAAGAATCGTATTTATGGGCACGCCCGAGTTTGCTGCGACATCGTTGCGCAAGCTTGTAGCGGAGAGATATAATGTTGTTGCTGTGGTCACCACACCCGATAAACCTGCGGGTCGTGGTCAGAAGCTCCACCAGAGCGATGTCAAGGTTGTGGCTGAGGAGTTGGGACTCCCAATCCTACAACCCGAGAAGCTCCGCGACGAGGAGTTTCTCGCGGCGTTGCGTAGCTACGAGCCAGATTTGGGCGTTGTTATTGCCTTCCGTATGCTCCCAGAGGTTGTGTGGGCTATGCCTAAGCTCGGCACCTTCAACCTCCACGCCTCGCTACTTCCTGAATACCGCGGTGCTGCGCCTATAAATTGGGCTATTATGAATGGCGAGACACGCACAGGTGTAACAACATTCCTGCTCAACCACGAGATAGACAAGGGAGATATTATCGAGCAGAAAACTGTTAATATTCTGAAAGATGATAATATTGGAACTCTATATACTAAGCTTATGAATGTTGGTTCAGAGCTCGTAACACACACTATTAATAAAATAACAAGTAGTACATATACAACTATTAAGCAAGCCCGTTTTGAGCATTGCACTCTTAAACCTGCCCCCAAAATTTTTAAGGAGGACTGCCGTATAAATTGGTATAACAGCGTTGAGAGGGCACACAATATGGTACGCGGTCTTTCGCCCTACCCTGCTGCGTGGACACCGCTATACCGCGATGGGGCAGAGTGCGGTTCTATCAAAATCTTCGCATCACATATCGATAAGTGCGCTATGAATGTCGCCCCAGGCACTATCCGCACCGACTCGAAGAGCTATATCGCCATTGCCTGCGCCGATGGCTGGTTATACATTGACGATGTACAGCTTGCAGGCAAGAAGCGCCTTGCCACAAAGGATCTACTCCTCGGCTGGCGCGATGTGGCAACGCTACGATGTTCGCTCTAAAACTGAAAGGTAAAAAGTAGGGTGCGCACCGCGCAAGGTTAAACTTATTGTTGACAGAAAGACAGAACGATGGTCGCTAACAATGACCTCGTTTTGTCTTTTTATCTTATTGTTATAGCGGCAAACCTATATGCAATTTTCGCGTTAATACCGCGCCCCTCGGGCATTTAAAAATAATATCCGCGCTACGATGGCGTAGCGCGGATATAGTGGGGATAAAGTCACTGATTAACTTTTTCTAAAACTCGTAACCAACAATCGCATCAGCATACTCACTCCAATACTCAGCCGCCTTATAAGCCTCAACCGACTCCATTGGCACATAAATCTTGCGATCAGAAGCATTATAATCAAACATTAAAAAGCCACCACTTGGTGGTGTAATAGCCTTACAATATACACTATTTAGGCTCACACACAGAGAAAATGCATCCCAACCAATCGAGGTTACACCTTCTGGAATTATTATAGTTATTAGGTTTGAGCACAAAGAGAATGCATAATCTTCAATTATAGTCACACTTTCTGGAATAATTACGCTCAATAGGCTGTCGCAGCCTTCAAATGACTGCTCACCAATTGTAGTTACACCATCTGGAATAATATACACCGCATCACCACATCCAACAGCAAATGCAATAAGTGTTCCATCCGCCATCAAACATCTTCCATCCTCTGACGCAAACTTTCCCTTAAACTCTGCTATGTTATCACAATCATAGAATGGATTTCCTTCTATTGCTGTAACACTATTTGGAATAGTTACGTTTGTTAGACTATGACAATAACCAAATGCTAAATCGCCAATTGTTGTAACACTATTTGAAATAGTATACTCCGTAGCACCACATCCAACAGCAAATGCAACAAGTGTTCCATCCGCTATCAAGCACTTTCCATCTTCTGATGCGAACTTACCATTAAACTTAGATAGGCTATCACAACCACCAAATACACGCTCACCAATTGTTGTCACACTATTTGGAATAGTAATACTTGTTAGACTATCGCAGTCCCAGAATGCACTCTCTCCAATTGTTGTTACACCTTCGGGGATAGCTACAGTTAATAGGTTATTGCAATAGGTGAATGCATCATATCCAATAGTATCTACACTATCTGGAATAGCCATACTTATAAGGTCATCGCAATTAGAAAATGCGAAGTTTCCAATCGCTGTTACATCACCGTCAAACTTTATGATCCAGCACTTTTTCTCTGCATCGTAGGTATGTGACAAAATATTTGCACCAAAGACATCCATAGATGAAATCTCGGTAGGCACTGTTGTGCTACCATTAGCATATCTAATCTCGTTGTCAGGGCACTCTCTGCTGCCATCCTGAACAAATAGAATTCTCTTTAACACATTATTATTATCATCTACAAACTGCACAGTAGCCTTACGCTCCTCGTAGGTAGTATTTGGCGCAACGATGATGGTAAGGGTATGCTCACGGAGTGTTGCGCGAGTGTCGGCAACGCTCAACCATGACTGCTCGCTCTCAGCAATAACAACGTTATAGTCTAAATTTGTTGTTACGTTAACATCTACACTACCACCAGCAGCAGCTATAACATAACGGTTCTCGCTATCGGCATCGAAAATCTTTGCCTCACCATTCTGTATAAACGATATGGTCTGCAACACGCTATTCTCTGCATCGATAAGCTCTACGTTTGCAGTACGATTCTCAAAGGTCTCGTTTTTAGCAACGATAAACGTAAGAGTCTCCTCGCGAAGTTGTGCAGCACGAGTGTCAGCAACGCTCAACCATGCCTCAGCAGCTTCTGGAATCACCACACGATAGTCAATATCGGTTGTAACATGAACGGTAATCTCCTCACCCTCCGCCTTGATGGTATACACACCATTGTTATCGGTCTGGAATACAGGTGGTAAATTAGGAGTTGGCTCTGCTGTTGGGAACAACTCCTCACAGCTCACAGCAAGCACTCCAAAGAGCGCTAAAAACAACAAAAGTTTTTTCATAGTAATATAGTTTTAAATTGGTGTCCCTATATTACCGTAACAACTCCTATACGGTGGATAATATAAAAAAGAAAGTGTGGAGTTGATTTCATTTATCTCTAAGAAGGCTCTGACAAAACCCGACCAAAATAAACGCTACAATGCCCCCACACTTGGATAGTATGGGGTAGGTACGCAAAAGGCGTACAGCCACATAGCTATACAAGAAATGAGTGTTGTCCGTTTGTCCTTTGGTCTTGAAAACTGTCAGATTCTCTTAGAAAGACTGCGAGAACACTTTCAAATATGTCTGCTATTTAACCAATAGCGCTACAAAATTAAGAAATATTTTCAAAACAAACAACACTCAAATGAGGCATTGTGCAAATAAAATATTAAATCACCTCTCACAAACATGCAAGAGGTGATTCAATATTGGTTATATCTCAGGGAATAAATATAGACAGCACCCTACAACTGTATATAATTTAAATCATCCATACAGATATAGAGCGGTGTATTAGCGCCCCACTCGCCTATGTCGGTGGTCTCGATGGTTACGCGGATGCGGTTAGTGGCTGGGAGGTTAAGCTCGAACTTCTGCCAATTATCCGCCACGAAGCGCTTGCCATCACGGTAGTCTACAACATAGCACTCTACGCTCTCGCCCGCAGGAGTATCTATATTGCTATATGGTGTAAAGACAACTTTGAGGTAGTCGCCATCGCCAAAAGCGCTCGCAAAAGAGTTAATATCCTCGTTAGTGATTGAGGAGTAGGTATAGGTCGTAAGGTTTAGCTTTACGCTCTCTACCGCCAACTGGGTCATACAGACAATATCACAAGGCTCATTGTAGCTATCGTAATAGTACAACAAGAAGCCATCGCCCGATGCCGCCTGAGTATTATAGACGCTATACTGATTCTCGTAGAGACCATTGGCAGGGTCTGAATCGCACATCTTCGAGAGTGCGAAACCACCCCAATAGCCATACTCCTCGTTATAGAAGTGCTCAAATAGCATATACGCGTTGCCAAAGCCAAGGCGGTAGTCGCCGTCAAATGCTCTATCGAAGTTCTCGGTGATACTTTTTGATGGAATATGCTTACCGCCACCATTCTCGCACGCCATAGCACCAAGTGCAAGCATCAAAAGCAAGAGTTTTTTCATTGTCTTATAGGTATATTTAGGTTTCAAAATAGGTTACAGGAATGAGACCATATCGTAGGTCCTATATGCGTTTCTACTCCAACGAGGCATAACAGCACTCTGGGCATCTGCCATAACAAGCGCTATCATAACCTCCTCGCCATCGTAGTCATACTTTATAGCCAGCGGGATAATACGATTATCGCGCCACACAACGGTTACATAGATAGCCGTAATATCGGAACTCTGCTTTGGAACAAGCTTCAAAATCGCACCATTGTGGATAGTCTCGCTGATAGATGAGGTAAACTCCTCCTCCAAGAACTCAAAGGCGCGCGTAGGATTAGAAAGCAGGTCGCGCGAGTCGTGGTTTACCCAATCCTCGGTTACCTCCTTACGCTCGTTATTGATTTCATAGCGATACTTGCCATCGCAATAGACCTCCATCATGCCAAGCTGGATATAGTAGCTATCATCTTCGACCAAAAAGTAGCCATTCATCTTCTCTCCATACGCCTCAACCTTCATATAGAGGGCATAGTGGTCATCAAGAGTATAGTTAAGTCCATCTATCCAATCGCGTGCGTAACTCTGTGCCGAGGCACCAATAGCAGAAATCAGCGCTACGAGTAACAAACAAAATCTTCTCATATCACGAAGTTTTATGGTTAGAAAATACCAAGCTCCTGCAAGCGCGCCTCCAACGATTGAAGGTCGTAGAACTTAATCTCACGCTGCTTAGAACCTATCTGTGGTCCCACGATGCCGGCACGTTCAAGCTGCAACATAATGCGACCAGCACGGTTGAAGCCCACTTCAAAATTACGCTGTATCATCGAGGTAGAGATAACGCCATTAGATACCGCCTCGCGGGCAATCTCCGCAAACTTTGGGTCATACTTCTGCGGTGCACTACTCTCCTCGCTACCGAAGCTGATACCTGCCTCACTGCCCGACTCTGGGATATAGTCTGGGAGGTTATATGCCGAGGTGTAGCCCTGCTGCGAGCCGATATGGTCGACAATACGCTCCACCTCTGGGGTGTCGACAAAGGCACACTGTATACGTGTAGGCTCGCCACCACTGAGGAACAACATATCACCACGACCAATAAGCTGATTAGCACCTGGCTGGTCGATAATCGTACGCGAGTCGGTCATCTGCATAACACGGAAGGCTATACGCGCAGGGAAGTTAGCCTTAATACCACCTGTGATAACCTTAACATCTGGGCGCTGTGTAGCCACGATAAGATGAATACCTATGGCTCGCGCCTTCTGCGCCAAGCGCATAACAGGCTTCTCTACCTCCTTAGCCGTCATAATAAGGTCGGCAAACTCATCTATCACAACAACGATATATGGCAAAAATCTGTGACCATTCTCGGGGTTAAGTCTGCGATGCAGGAATTTATCGTTGTACTCAACAATATTCTTCGCTCCCGCCTTCTTACACAACTCCAAGCGGTTCTCCATCTCTGTACACAAGGAGTTAAGGGTATTTACTGCAATCTTAGGGTCGGTGACAATAGCATCATCCTCCGACTCCATCTTTGCCAAGAAGTGCTTTTCGAGTTTGTTATACAACGAGAACTCCACCATCTTAGGGTCTATCAGCACGAACTTCAACTCGGCTGGGTGCTTTCTATAAAGCAACGATGTGATAATGGCATTGAGACCTACCGACTTACCCTGACCCGTAGCACCCGCAACAAGCAAGTGTGGAAGCTTGGCAAGGTCAAAGGTATAGTTCTCGTTCTGGATTGTGCGACCTATAACCACCGGTAGCTCTGCCTTAGAACCCTGGAACTCCTCAGAGCAGATAGACGAACGCATCGACACCGTCTGCTTGGTGTGGTTAGGCACCTCGATACCGATAGTACCACGACCTGGCATTGGGGCGATAATACGCACACTTTGTGCTTTAAGATTCTGCGCAAGGTCATCCTCCAAGCCCTGAATACGCGAAATCTTCACGCCTGGCTCCTGCACAATCTCATATAGCGTAACGGTAGGACCTACCGTAGCGGTCATACTTATAATAGGTATATGGAAGTGGAGCAAGGTCTCGCGGATACGCTCCTTATTTCTAAATATCTCATCCTCGTCGATGGCACTCACCGTCTTATAGTCGGTAAGCAACTGCGCCGTAGGTGGGTCGTAGTGTGCAAGGTCGAGCATAGGGTCATACAACTCAATCTTCTCCTCCTCGGCATCTTTAGGCTTAAACTCCTGAACGGTGATTACAAGAGGATCTTCATCGTTCTCATCGTTCTCTTCGTTCTCCTCGTTCTTCACCTCAGTGTTATCATCCTCAGTGCCAAGAATCTCATCCACCTCAATTGGTCGCTCCTCTTCGGCGCGCTCCTCCTCAGTAAGTGGCTCTACTACAAATATTTCGTCGATAGCAGGCTCAGGCTGTTGCTCCTCCTCCACGGGTGTAGACTCCAAGTCAACCTCCTGCTCCGAGGCAATATCCTCAATTGTAGTCTGCTCATACTCCTCGCTCTGCTCCTCGTTCCCCGAAAGTTCCTCCTCAGTCTGCTCCTCCAGCTTATGTCTCTGCAAGCGACCAATAGCACGGCGTGTAACACTTGTCACGCCACCTACTACCTGCTCGCCAGCACTATCTACCACCTGCAAGAAGTTACGATTTATAAGCAAGCCTGTCATTATCCAGCCCGCGAGTATCACAAGCAGCGTTCCCATACCGCCAATCATATCGCCAAGCCATATATCGAGCGCAATGCCATAGTCACCACCAAGACCCGAGCCAAAGACACCCCATGCCGTGCCGAAGATATAGCCCATCGTAAGCGAGCCGAGCACCAATACAAGACTGAATATCAGCAAAAAACGATAGAGACGAAGTGGCTTATAGCGGAACAGACGCCAGCCCAAGACCAAGAATATAAATGATATAACCACGGCAAAGAGACCAAAGCCTCCACCCACCAAGCGATGCGCCACCAAAGCACCACCCTTACCACAAATATTGTTGAACTCAGGGGTCGCCATAGGCACTCCAATCTCTGCGATAGCACTCATATCCTCAGCCCAATAGAAGATATAGGATACTATCGACGAGAAGAGGAATGCACCGATAAGCATCAGCACAAAGCCCGATATTAGTCGGATATTATCAGCCGTAGAGAGCTGGTCGTACTCTTCAACTCTATCTTGTTTATCTTTTGCCATAGTCTTTCCTTTTGAGTTTTCACCTCTCAGTTTTCACTTTCTCAATAATCATCTTAGCCCTATTCTCAAGCCCCAATCTGTACTCCTCGCCAGCAAAGCTTATAAAGCGATACTCAGCTTTATGGTCGCTGCGGGCAGCTATCTTATAGCGTTTTAGTAGCCACTCCACCCTGCGGGCAACAGCCTCGCCAGAGTCCACAATATCGATTTCCCTGCCCGCTACAATCTCCTCAATATGCGAGCGTAGGAATGGGTAGTGAGTACAGCCAAGTACAATCTTATCTATGCCGCTACCTATCATTGGCTCTACAACCTTGCGCACAGCCTCATGCGCCTCTTCGGACCCCTCTTTGCCAGCCTCAACCAAATCTACAAAGCCCTCACCCACAACCTTTAAGACCTCAACACCCTCGGCATAGCGTGCCGTAGTACTGAGGAACATATCGCTCCTGAGGCTATGCTCCGTAGCAAGCACCGCGATGCGCTTAGTCTGCGTGGTCAGACACGCAGGCTTCACCGCAGGCTCCAAACCCACGATAGGCATATCGCGCCATATATCGCGTAGGGTCGCAATAGCTGCCGTAGTGGCGGTATTACACCCCACAACAACCATCTTAACGTCCTCTTTAACAAGTCGTTCAACCGAAGCCTTAGCAAAATCGGTAATCTCCTCACGCGAGCGACCACCGTATGGACAGTTCTTACCGTCACCAAGATATACGATAGACTCATGCGGAAGTAATCGACATAGCTCACGCCACACCGACAGACCTCCAAAGCCAGAATCATAAACACCTATGGGGCGGTTATCCATTTTTTACTCTCTCTATAATATAGTCAACCACGGCATCATCGCTCATAGTATTGCAATCCACAACTATATGCGCCTTAGTGTAGTATGGCTCACGCGTCGCCAAATGTTCGTGCATAAATTGGAGCAACTCCTCGTCACTCTTACCACGAAACATCGGGCGCTTCTCCCTGCCGTATGCCGAGAGGCGCGACATAATCTGCTCGGGACTACGTTGCAGGTATATTGTTGTACCTATACTATTTAGGCGCTCCATATTATCCTCCCATGCGGGTAGTCCACCTCCCGTAGCCACGATACCGTTATAATTATCCTCTACGAGTCTATCCAAAACCTCGCGTTCCGAACGACGGAAATACTCCTCGCCCTCATAGTGGAAGATATCGGCTATTGTAGCCCCCACGCTCTGCTCCACAAGGGTATCGGTATCGACATAGCCGACACCCAACGCCTTCGATAGACGCTTTGCCAAAGAGCTCTTTCCAGAGCCTGCATATCCCACCAATATGAGCATCAGCAACTAACTAAACAGATCTAACTGCGCTGCCGAGAAGCCAGCATCATCACCCTCCGAGCGAGTGGTATAGTCCACCTCTGGGTCTGCCATAATCTCCTCGCCAACAATATCATTCATATCAATGACCTCTTCTGCAATATCCTCTACGCTGTCAGCCAACTCCTCGTCCATACCATCATCGTAGTCCTCATCCTCTGGGGTCTCTGGCTCGATAAAGCGGAGCGAAGCTACATCGTAGGTCGTGATACGCTTACCCTTAGCTCTATGGCTCTTAATACCTATAAACTCATCTACATCGACCAACTCCTGTGGGCGCTGAGCATGGTTACCACCAAAGATAACCTCCAACGATGCCCCCTTGCGGTAGGTCATAGCCACAAAGCGCATTGGTGCACCCTCCTCCAAGAAGAACTGCGTCTTGTCGCTCACCTCCAATTGGAAGCGCTTCATATAGTAATACTTCTGCTCGCCATCGTAGTAGCAAACAGAGTAGACTCTCTCAGCCACAAAGCGCTCAACACGGATAGTGTCATCTGGGAAGTGCTGCTGCACATCAAAGCCCGTGATGTAGTACTGATTCTTAGCGGTCCACACCACAATCTTATCATCGCCCTTGAACTCACCAAGCAGATGTCCTCTGCCATCGGTATTCAAACGGCGCACATCCTCATCGTACCAGATATTCTGACCTCCGAGCGTAGAAGCACCCTTCTCCTTTAAGACAATCTTATTTATCGAGTAGCGCGTAACAAGATTACCAACACTCTGGCGACCCTTGATTGCCAATGTCGATAAATCGAGGTCAATAATACACTTCTTCAACCTTGCACGTGGACGTAGGTAGATTTTAAGAACCTCTGCCTCACCGTTAGGGTTAACAGAGAGATAGAGCAACTCACTCTTTGGCGTACCCTTCGTGAGGTCATACTCCTTATCTCGCGTAACACTCTTAATCGCGCAACGCTTCATCATAATAGCGCCACCACGACCATCACGATACAACATATTATAGATTGTGCGCTCGTCGTTACGCTTATATATACCTATATAGTAGATACCCTTATCGAAGAATGCCTTCTCCGAAATCTTCGTAATCTTGTATCTACCATCCTTCAATATCACAATCACATCGTCGAGGTTCGAGCAGTCGCAGACAAACTCCGAATCCTTCATCGACTTGCCCATACCAAAGAAGCCCTCGGCACGGTCGACATACAACTTAGCATTCGACGATGCCACCTTCCAAGCCTCGATAGCATCGAACTCACGAATCTCTGTCTTACGCTCCTTGCCCTCGCCATACTTAGCCTTGATACGCTCAAAGTAGGCAATAGCAAACTCTGTTAGGTGGTCGAGGTCGTGCTTTGTCTGCTTGATATCGGCCTCAATCTGCTTAATCTCATTATCCGCCTTATCGCTATCGTAGCGCGAGATACGAATGAACTTGAGCTCGGTTAGGCGCTGTACATCCTCAATGGTAACCTCTCTACGCAGTTTCGACTTAAATGGAGTAAGCCCCTTATCTACCGCCTCGTAGGCAGCCTAGCGGGTACGGCAACCCTCAATAAGCTGGTAGAGCTTATTCTCGATAAAGATGCGCTCTAAGGATGCTGCGTGCCAAGCCTCATTAAGCTCGTGGAGCTTAATCTCAAGCTCCTTACCAAGCAACCCCTTGGTGTGGTCGGTCGAGTAGCGCAAAATGTCGCTTACACCCATAAACACAGGCTTATTATCTACGATAACGCAGGCATTAGGCGAAATCGACACCTCGCAATCGGTAAAGGCGTACAATGCGTCGATAGTCTTATCCGAAGACTCATCAGCAGCCACCTGAATCACAATCTCCACCTTCTCGGCAGTATTGTCATCAACCTTCTTAATCTTGATTTTACCCTTATCGTTAGCCTTGATAATCGACTCCTTGATGGACTCCGAAGTAGTTGTATATGGAATCTCGGTAATCGCCAAGGTGCGCTTATCAATCTTCGAGATGCGGGCACGCACACGCACCGAGCCACCACGCAAACCATCGTTGTAGTTCGTAGCATCCATAATACCGCCCGTCTGGAAGTCTGGGACAAGAGAGAACTCCTCACCACGAAGATAGGCGATAGAGGCATTTATAAGCTCGTTGAAGTTGTGTGGCAGAATCTTCGAAGCAAGACCTACGGCAATACCATCAGCACCCTGCGCCAAAAGCAATGGAAACTTAACAGGCAATGTTACAGGCTCCTCCTTTCGTCCGTCGTATGCCAACATCCACTCTGTAGTCTTCTTGTTATAGACCACATCGAGGGCAAACTTCGACAAGCGCGCCTCGATATAACGAGCCGCAGCAGCCTCGTCACCCGTAAGGATATTACCCCAGTTTCCCTGCATATCAATGAGTAGTCCCTTCTGACCCAACTGCACCAAGGCATCCTTGATAGAGGCATCACCATGTGGGTGGTACTGCATAGCCTGACCCACCACATTTGCCACCTTATTGTAGCGACCATCCTCCACACACTTCATAGCGTGTAGAATACGGCGCTGTACAGGCTTCAAGCCATCTGCCAAGTGGGGCACAGCACGTTCAAGGATAACATACGAGGCATAGTCCAAGAACCAATTCTTGTACATACCCGTAAGGCGGCGCATACTATCCTCTGCCGAGGTCAACACGCCATACTTACCCTTAGGGGCATCGTCGGCAGCATCGACATCCTCACTCTCCACCTCAGGGGTCTCGATTAGCGCCTCCTCAACACCCTCCAATATATCTTTATTCTCCTTCATTAATTTACACTTTTGAGGTCCTCAATAATATCCTCCTCTACGCGAAGGTTGCCCACGATAAAGTCTTTGCGGTCGGGCGTATTCTTACCCATATAGAAGTCGAGCAGGTCGTGGATAGGATCATCCTTCGTAAGGCGCACCTTATCCAAGCGCATACCCTCGCCGATGAACTCCTTAAACTCGGCTGCCGAGATCTCACCAAGACCCTTAAAGCGGGTAATCTCTGCCTGAGCGCCGCACTTCTTAACTGCCTCCACGCGCTCATCGTCCGAATAGCAGTAATGCGTCTCCTTCTTATTACGAACACGGAACAGCGGGGTCTGCAAAATATACAAGTGGCCCAAGCGGATAACATCTGGGAAGAATTGCAAAAAGAACGAGGTTAGCAACAAACGAATATGCATACCATCGACATCGGCATCGGTAGCGATGATAACCTTGTTATAGCGTAGGTTATCCATATCCTCCTCGATGTTGAGTGCCGCCTGCAAAAGGTTAAACTCCTCATTCTCGTAGACCACGCGCTTGGTGAGGCCATAGCAGTTAAGCGGCTTACCACGCAACGAGAATACGGCCTGCGTGCGAGGGTCACGGCTCGAGGTGATAGAACCAGATGCAGAGTTACCCTCCGTAATAAATATCATTGTCTGCTCTGCAAGGTCCGACTTATCGGTATAGTGAATCTTGCAATCGCGTAGCTTCTTGTTGTTAAGTGAGACCTTCTTAGCCGCCTCGCGTGCCTTCTTCTGCACACCAGAGATAGCCTTGCGCTCCTTCTCATTCTCGACAATCTTCTTTTGGAGAATCTGTGCAGTCTCTGGATGTTTGTGTAGGTAGTTATCCAGGTTTGTAGAGAGGAAGTCGCCCACAAACTGGCGCATAGTCACTCCCTCCTCCTTATCCTTAGAGCCGAGCTTGGTTTTGGTCTGCGACTCAAAGATTGGATCGTCGACCCTCACCGAGATAGCCGCAATAATAGAGGTACGAATATCCGATGGGTCGTAGTCCTTGCGGTAGAACTCCTTGATGGTCTTAGCCACAGCCTCACGGAAGGCTGCCTGATGTGTACCACCCTGAGGAGTGTACTGACCATTTACGAAGGAGTAGTATGCCTCGCCATAACCATTTCCGTGGGTGATTACTATCTCTATATCCTCACCTGAGATATGCATTGGGGCATATAGTGGCTCGCTCGACATATTGTCGTTAACCAAGTCCAAGAGACCATTCTTTGAGATGTATGGTTTGCCATTGAGCACAACGCTAAGACCGAGGTTGAGGTAAGTATAGTTTTTGACCATCTGCTCGACATACTCAATGTTGTAGGCGTAGTCACCAAAGACCTCGCGGTCTACCACGAACTCCACGTATGTACCATTCTGCTCCTCTACGCCACTCTCCGAGCGGTCGGTAAGCTCCAAACCCTGCGAGAAGGTCACGGTACGAGCCTCGCCATTACGCACCGAGCGGGCAAGGAAGTGTGCCGAGAGCATATTCACAGCCTTGACACCCACACCATTCAGACCTACCGTCTTTTTGAAGGCATCGCCGCCATACTTACCACCCGTATTCATCTTGCTCACAGCATCCGCCAACGCCTCCAATGGAATACCGCGACCATAGTCGCGCACCGATACCTTGTCGCCCTCGACAGTAATCTCGATACGCTTACCAGCACCCATAATAAACTCGTCGATGGAGTTATCCACAACCTCTTTTAAGAGGACGTAGATACCATCATCCGCTTGAGTACCATCACCCAACTTGCCGATGTACATACCTGGACGTAGACGTATATGCTCACGAGGCGAGAGTGTTACAATCGCCTCCTTGCCATACTCCGCTACGGGGTTTGTCATATTCAATTCTGCCATACTAAATATCTAATGAGTAATTAGTAGTGAGTAATTAGTAATAGTTCTATTTTTAGTGGGTAATTAGTAAAGGTTTCACCCTGAAGAGCGAACAGCTGATGCTGTAGGTCACTATTGGCTTTATTATTGACTCATATTAACCCATCCCTAAAAAAGTCGCAGACTTTTAACCATTACTAATTACTAATTACTCTTTACTATTTTTTCTTACCTCTGCCAATGCATCAACCATATCTGTTCTTACCTGCGCCATCACATCCTTGATGTCACGCGATGCCACCTCCTCCGCAGGAATTGGAGGCAACACCTTAATCGTAATAACGTTTCTCCAATTAATCATCCAACCCTTGCGTACCAATGTGCTTGTACCATCCAACACGATAGGAAGGATAGGCACACCCGCATCCTTAGCAAGAATAAAGGCACCAGCCTTGAAGTTGTGAATCTCGCCATCCTTAGAGCGTGTACCCTCTGGGAAGATTGCTACCGAAGCACCCTTCTTCAACCACTCCTTACCCTTGGTGTGCACCAACTGCATTGCCTCCTTAGCACTTGCGCGGTTGATTACAATATCGCCGTGCATAAACAACAGACGTCCAACCAAAGGGATGCGATATACCTCCTTCTTCGACACCCACTTAAAGACCAAAGGGAGGTTGTAGATGCTAAGAATATCTACCATAGACTGGTGGTTGAGCACCATAACGTATGCCTTCTCTGGGTCGATGTTCTCTGCACCCTCCACCTTACGACGAGCCAATGGCGCGAAGATGAATACCGTAGCTGTAAGCCACGCCGAGAGTTTATGTACTACGACACGCTTTTTATCAAAAGGATAACATACAATAAGGGCGACCCAAGATGCCAAATATAGCACCAACCACGCCATCGAAACCACAATGTAATAGATAACACTTAACATAATAAAGTCGGTTAGTTATATAAATATATTAATCGCGCAAAGATAGCAAAAAAATCTGAAAGGTAAAAGTATTCGACACACTAAAAAATAACAGCATTGAGAGTGAATAAAACAGCACTATTCACCCTCATACGACATATTGAAGTTGTATAACAATAGTTAATTAGTGCTTATACGCCCCCTATCCTCTGCCGAGCCACTCTCAACGGACTTTGCACGGAAATTCTTACCTTGGTTAAAGTTGTAGGATATTTGGAATCTAAAGGTTGGGCGTTGCCATGGCTGGTCAGGAATCATAACACGCTCAAAGTCAGCCTCCTTAACGGTTATAGTCTGCTTAAAAGGTATGATGTTATGTACTCCAACACTGAGGGTTAGCTTATTCTCCAAGAGTCGCTTCTTGAGATATACGTTGGCGTTTGCCATATCGCTCATAGAGGTGTTGCCCGCCACTGCGCCGTGCATATATACACCACCAAGCTCGATAAAGTGGTTATGTGGCAGGGTGAAGCTCATCTGAGCATTACCAATAGTCATAAGGTTACGGCGTATAGCCTCCTCGGGGCGTATGCGCTGACCAAGATACATAGCCGTAAGGTTGATGTTTGTAGCCCACCACTTGGTTATCTGTATCGGCAGGTTTGCCGATGCGTAGAAGTCGTTGAGTGTTGGGTAGTTAATAAATTGTAGCATAAGTAGCTCGGGGTTTTGGCTATCGGCAATAGTGGCCTGCTGGATGGCATTCTGCATTAGCGACATACCGACAGTTATTGTGTACTTATACTTAAGCACCGCGGTCACCGAGAGCGAGTTATCATACGCGGCTTTGAGGTTAGGGTTGCCACGCTGTATCATATACTCCGAAATCTTGGTCTCGTTAGGCGATAGCGCCCAGAACGATGGTCGCGATATGGTGCGTGAGTACTGCGCCACAAGCGAGTATGCGCCATCTTCGGTAAGAGAGTATGAAAGGTTTGCATTAGGGAAGAGGTCAAAATAGTTCTGATTAACCTCGCCCGAATTATCGCTAAAGGAGGTGTACTCTCCACGTAGTCCACCCACCACGCTTAGACGACCAAAACGAGCCGAGAGCGTAGCGTATACAGCACCAATATTTTCGGTGTAGCCAATGTCGTAATTCTTATCCTCGTTTGGTTGCCAGTAGCTATTATCCTTATCCTCATCTGTGCCTATAAAGTCCTCGTAAACAGCACTGTTAGCATTGCTATTATTGGTATATTTGACACCCGCCTTAAAGCTTAGTTTTGGAGACAAAATTTTCTCCAAAGCCAATGTCGCTGTAGTAAGTTTATAGCGACTCTCGGTATCGTCGCGATATATCGAGAGCCCATCGCCTACGGCATCGATATAGTCGTTATGGTTGGGATAGTAGGAGTTGGTATGGTCGTATATAATCTTTAGCGTTGAGCCAGCGTCGTCGAGCTTGTAGATATAGTTGAGCGTAGCCGTCAACATCTTGCTATAATAGCTGTTGTTATATGCGCCATCGGTGCGCTGGACCAAATCGTTAGACAGACGTTCTGTCCAAGTCTCTGTTGTGCCACCGCCGCCGTGATTGTTATATTGAAGCTCACCACCTACGGAGTGTCGATCGTTGAAGTCGTAAACAACACCGAGGTTACCACCGCGCCAGTAGGTGTTGTTATATAGCTCGGATTTGGCATCTATGACCGTTCCTGAGGTGTAGTCGGTATGCTCCTCGGTGTTATATATCTGCTCGTTTCTACCTATCCACGCACGACCGTATGCATCGAGTTTGCCACGATTATAATTTAGTGATAATGAGGGCGATAGTGTCTTATATCCTCGCGTATATCCCGCAGAATGAGAGACCGAGCCCATAAGACCCGAATCGATGCGTCGCTTGGTCGAAATCTTGATTATACCACCCGACGATGAGGCATCGTAGTCGGCACCCGACTGAGGTATAACCTCAATCTTTTGAATATCCTCCGCACGCAACGAGCGCAGGTAGGCTATAAGCTGCGCATCCTCCATCTTAACCTCGCGGTCGTTAAGATAAATCTTCGAGCCCGAAGAGCCATTTATCGAGATTTTATCATCCTGAATCCATACTCCAGGAGCGGTCTTAAGCAGCTCCTCGCCATCCTTACCCAAGGCTATCGGCGAGTTGGCAATATCGACCACAAACCTATCCGCCTCGCGACGTATAAGTTGCGATGTAACCACCACTTCATCAATCTTCTCGGAGCTCTCCTCAATAACTATATCTCCCATATCGAGGCTACCTCTTAAAGAGATACTCTGCCGATATGGAGCATAGCCTATATAGCTGATATTAAGCGTATATTCACCCATAGCAAGGGTTACCACAAAGCCTCCTTCACTATTTGTAGTACCGCCAGCAACCTGATTCTCACCCTCTACGACCACCACCGTAGCGTAGGCAACAGGACTATTCGCACCATCCACCACACGACCACTAATACTATATCTCTGTGCCGTAGCGCCACATAAGCCCATAATAAGCAGGGCAACAATAAGCGATATCTTTTTCATATATTTCCCGTTTACTATACATAACGTACAACTACGCCAATTTATAACACAAAGATAGGTTTATTTTTATAAACAGAGGCAAAACGATTAAATTATTGCAATAATTTGAGCCATCTTTCTGCCCATAAAATTAATAAGTGCGAATATATTTGCATTGTTGTATTTTTTTTTACATATTTGCAACGTAAAGTGAAAATGCGCCTTTATGAAATTTATGAACATTTAATAAACCTAAAACGATGAGAAAACTATTTACCATTTTTGCACTCCTACTTGGTGCTATTAGCTTTGTAGGGTGCTCGTCTGATGACACCCCTATGGGAGATACTCAGCCTCAGATTTCTATCACCCAAGTGGCAGTGACACCAGACACTTTCACATTCAAGGTTACGACCTCTGAGGCAGGAACCATTGGCTACGCCGTTGTGGCAGAGGGTTATGAGACCCCAAAGGTCGACCAATGGTTTACCGAGAACTCCAAGGTGGTTAAGAAGAGCGAGACTATAACAATCTCAAATCTTAATGCCGACACCAACTACACACTCTACGCTATCTTCCGCGCTAAGAAGAGTGGCAACCTGAGTGAACCTCAGAAGGTTGAGTTTACGACCCCTGACGATGGTGTTAACAGCCCTATTGTTATCCACAACGCCACCTATGACACCATCTCATTCTCTATCAACATCGCTGGTAACTACCTATTCCAATGTATTGATAAGCCATACGTTGAATCATACGCTCATACCCTCGAGAACTATATAACAGAACCTGGTATCGGTATCTCAAGCAATGGTCCAATTGACGTAGACTGGGTAAATGGTGGCTATTATGGCTCAATAGAGATGCGCGTACGCGAGGATTGTGATTACTATGTGGTTGTTGCTATGGCTGATAGCCAGGGCAATTTAACTGGCGAAATCTTGTACAAGACGGTACGTACACCAAAACGCCCAACTACATCATCTGATGTAAAGGTAGAGCTAACAGAGGTAGCCTCTACATCGGTGACCATTAAGACAACTCCATTGGATAACACAGTGAGCACATACTATGTACTTGTGGTGTCAAAGAAAGAAATAGACTTTATCATCGACAACTATGGAGAGTCAATGCTTCAAAGTTCTATCGAGAATGAGGGTTCTGGAAGATGGGCACTCACCGCAGCTAACGAAGCTACATGGGGAGGACTATTACCAAACACAGAGTACGTATGTAACGTAGTTATCAAGGATAACAAGGATGCTAAGTTGTTAAAGATGATACCATTCACCACAGGTGGAGTCTCTCGACCAGCACCTGAGGTGGAAGTATCGCTCACTCCTGCCAGCGAGAATGGCTACTGCACACTCCAGCTAAACATATTCTCTGAGGATGCTAACAATGTGCGCATTGCATTCTACCCTCTTGGCAATATCAACATCTGGTGCAAAAATAGCACACCAGAAAAGATTGTTAACTCTGATTGGTATGCCTCTGCTCTTTCTGCAGATCAGGTGACAGCGATAAAGAGCACAGGTCTTACAATTACATACGAGGATCTATTCCCAGATGTTGAGTATGCTGCGATTGTATCTGTCAAGAACGACGAGCTTACAGAGACTATTAAGACTGTATCTGTAAAGACTCCTATCAAGCCTGTCCCAACACGCGTGGAGTCAGACCTCTTCACATCATTGCTTGGCGAGTGGGAGGTATCATACCCTCTTATCCAGTTCAACACAATGAGTGTTAAAATCCTCAATGCCAAGGTTACCATCGCTGCAGGTGCTGACAACGAGACCGCAGACCACTACCGCAGCTACAACCGCCTTGTTATTCAGGGCTGGCCATTCAACGTTGAGGCTGACGGCACACACAACCCTATGCCTTACTACTCTCCTGCCGACCTAAAGGAGTTTGGCGCACTATATAGAGATTACTCAGGCTTGGCGCTACGTGACTACGGTCCAAAAATCTTCCTTGAGATTGGCGAGGGCGATGTTATCTCAGTACCTTCTGCTCGTGGTGAGTACCTATACAACTGGGCTGAGGATGGCACATTCTACTTCTTTGGCGCAGATTGGGACAATGGATTTACCGCCCCATCACCATTCCCTGTAACCCTATCTGAGGATGGCAACACCCTAACTATCGGTGCTTGCCAGTCAGGAGCAGAGTTCGGCTATGGCATTTACCGTCCAGCAGTATTCCGCAACGATCTAAAAGATTATCGCGCAATAACAACAGGCGACATCATTCTTAAGCGAGTAAAGTAGTATGAAAAAGATTCTATATTTATTGACTGCCCTATTGGGCTTTGTAGCGTGCGAGGGGACTCTGGAAGAGTTCCTTGTGCCAACGCTAAAACTTACTGTCGACAACAGTAAAATCGAAGCTAATGGCTCGGATGTTGTGACATTCAGCGTTACAGATAGCAACGACGTAGAGATTACAGACGCTACGATATACTTTGCCGACACCAACGAGGCATTGAAGGGCAATACCTTTAAGACTAAGTATGCTGGCGAGTATAAGTTCTACGCAAAGCGCGAGAACGAGAAGTCGAATACTATTACCGTGACCGCAACAAAGGTTGCGGAGACCCCAGACACACCAGAGAACCCAGAGAATCCTGAGAACCCTGAGAACCCTGAGAACCCTGAGAACCCTGGCGACAATCCAACTCAAAAGTTGGTTGTACTAAGCGTATCCCCTACCACAATCTATGCAGATGGCTTAGATAAGGCCGTCTTCACGCTTAAGGTTGATGGCAAGAGCAGCACAAACTTCGATGTCTACAACGCTGTGAATAAAACCAAGCTCTCTGGCAACGAATTCTACACAACAGAGGTTGGCGAGTACTCGTTCTACGCTATCTACGAAGAGCAGGAGTCTAACACCGTTAAGGTAACAGCTCAGACGAAGATTGTCGAGGAGGAGAAGCCTATCTCACTCACCGCATCAACTATGACCATTAAGGCTAATGGCGTGGAGAGCGTTAAGTTTACCGTTATGCAGAATGGCGCAGATGTCACAAGCGCTGCAGTTATCTACGTAAATAACGGCATACTAAATGGCGATAAGTTCAAAACTACAGCTGCAGGTACATACGTAGTATATGCAGAGAAGGGCTCTATGAGGTCAGAAACCATTACCATCACCGCCGAAGAGGTCACCACTACTGGCGTTAGCACCATCTTTGCCGATGGTGTGACCATATCTTCTGGATGGTACGATGTTAACAAGAAGAGTACCCCAACGTATGCTCAGGCAGATGCTATGATGTGCTGGGCAGCATCCTCAGCTAATATTGTACAATGGTTCCAGGATCGCTATGTAGCCGAGGGTAATACACTCCCTAATGGATGCCCTAATGGCACATCAAGCAAGTACAACTACGAGCTTCAGATTATGGATGTATTCCGCGACAATTGGGAGAACTTAGAAAGAGGAAACTGGACAGATGGAGGTATCGTATGGTACTTTGAGGGTAAAGATAGATACAACACAATGGACAATGAAAATCGCGCATACCCTAAGAGTGGCTCGGGAGGTTACTTCAAGTCTGTATGGAGCAGCATCTACCCTTCCAAGATGCACCAGCACGAGGATATAGCGTGGGGATGGCTCTACGGTCAATTTACATACACGACCGAGATTCATAGCTCTAACTGGTTAGGAAGTAATGTCTCTGACCCATTATTGGAGTTCTCGCGCTATATTGTCGAAGCCTTCAAGTATGGCACATCATCAATGGCTGTGGCTATCTCCTCTAATTTCAATGGCGCACACGCCGTGACCATCTGGGGTTACGAGATTGACAATGCAACAGACTATATTACAAAGCTATACATCACAGACTCTGATGATGGCTCAACATCTAAATTGCAGACATATAGCGTAAATGCAGATAATAGCAAGGCTAAAATCGTTCTTAAAGGATATACATCCTATTATCCATATGCGTTATATCCTGTTTCTGGTTATAACTCTGCAAACAAGTAGACGATGCTACACAAACAGTACAAGGCGTGCCACAAGGTGCGCCTTGTTTGTATAAAATGAAAACTGAAAGGTGAAAAGTGAAAAGTATGGTGCGCTTCGCGCGAGTTTTATAATATGCGTCGCAGACACCTTACTTTTCAGTTCTCAGTTTTAACCTTTCACTTTAATATGCGTCGCAGACACCTTACTTTTCAGCTCTCAGTTTTAACCTTTCACTTTAATATGCGTCGCAGACACCTTACTTTTCAGTTCTCAGTTTTAACCTTTCACTTTAATATGTGGCGCTGACACGAAAAAACCCAGATGGGACATACTTTCACGTATTTCCCATTTGGGTTTTTGACTGAAGCGTCGCAAATACAACCTAAATTAGAACCACAACCTAATTTGTTGTCAGAGTGGTGCAGATGTGGCGCTGACACGAAAAAACCCAGATGGGACATACTTTCACGTATTTCCCATTTGGGTTTTTGACTGAAGCGTCGCAGATGCGCCACTATCACAACAAATTATGAGAGACCTAAGCGCTCCGCACTATAAAGATAACGCTTGATACTACGTTTTGGGGTCTTTAAGAACTCCTCGCGATGGATAACGATATTAGAGACCTTCTCGTATGATGCCACCATATTATTTAGCTCCTGAAGATTGTTGTCCATAATCTCCTGAAGATTGTCGAGGTTGATACCCTCAGCGTTAGCAAGGTCGTAGTCTGGCACAACAAGCGCCGTGAGCTTACCATTATTCTCGATAACCAAAGACTCGCCTACAAGGTAGAGGTTGTTTAGGCGTGCCTCAATCTCCTCAGGATAGATATTCTGACCTGAGCCTGAGAGAATCATTGTCTTGCAACGACCACGGATATAGAGCGTACCATCCTCATCCATAGTACACATATCACCTGTGCGCAACCAGCCCTCATCATCAAGCACGGCACGTGTTGCCTCCTCGTTCTTATAGTAACCCATCATAACGTGCTCACCACGTACCCACAACTCACCAGGAATGTTCTGAGGGTCGCGAGATAGAATCTTAGCCTCGAAGAGCTCTGGAGGAAGAATACGTCCACATGAGCCAGCCTTGAAGTGCTGTGGATGCTCGAAGCTAATAAGTGGAGCACACTCTGTCATACCGTAACCGATGGTGATAGGGAACTTGATAAGGCGTAGGAAGTCCTCAGTCTCCTTATTAAGAGCTGCACCACCAACGATAAAGACCTCAATGCAACCGCCAAACTGCTCAAGGAGCTTTGTACGGATAGTCGAGTAGATAGCAGTGTTAAGGAATGGGATACGCATCGCAATACTCATAGGCTTCTTCTCCAACTCTGGGAGGATGCTCTTACGATACACCTTCTCAAGAATCATAGGCACAGAGCATACGATGTTTGGCTGTGTAACCTTCATTGCCTCGACAAGAATCTTTGGCGAAGGGATACGTCCAAGAAGCGTGATGTGCGCGCCACAAGCCAACGGTGCAAGGAAGTCGAACGAGCAACCAAAGGCGTGTGCCAAAGGCAAGAACGACAAGGTGCGACCGCCACGACGGAAGTAGTGCTCACCAGTATCTGGGTTTATCATGTCTATTGCATAGCCGATGTTACCTGTAAGGTTGTTCACCGAGAGCATAACACCCTTTGAAGAGCCTGTAGTACCAGATGTGTAGTTAAGAAGACATATCGCCTCGTTTGGCACCTCTGGATACTTGATGTCATCTATGCTAAAACCACGTGGGTATGCCTGACGATAGTGCGAGAGGATTTTCTTCATATAGTTGGTAATCTTGTTACCCTCGCGCTCATAGATAACGTGGAAATCGGTAAGTGAGAACACCGCCTCAATGCCAGGAATCTGATCACCCTCGATATCATCCCAGAAGTTATCGCCAAGGAAAAGAAGTCTACTCTCCGAGTGGTTTACAATGTTGATTACATCGTTAGGGTTGAAGTCCTGAAGGATAGGCACAATCACCGCACCATAAGTAATGGTGGCGATATAGCTGATGCACCAGCGTGTATTATTGCGACCAATAAGGGCAATCTTATCACCCCTCTCGATACCTGCCTCCTTGAACATAAGGTGAAGCTTAGCCACCTCCTTTGCTACCTCATAATATGAAAAGGTCTCGCCTTTGAAGTAGTCTGTAAGAGCTGCCATCTCGCGATTATCGCGGAAGCTCTGCTCGTAAATCTTAATTAAATTTCTTTCCAACATAAAAAATCTCTGTTTTGAAAGTCTCCTTTAATGGCGCAAATATACACTATTTTTACGAGTCACCGAAACTTTTAACCAATTTTCTAATAGCAAAAACGCTGTATTGGTAATAACATTTTTCGCATATAACTGATTATCTATTAGTTACGTCGTATTTTGAAGAGATTAAATTATCTGGAAAATTTTTCTATTTTGCGAGTATGGTTTCGAAAGAATGAAAATAAATGTAGTCTTTATGGGTCATTTTAGATATTCACGATTGTTTTTTGCAAAAAGTTTGCTATATTTGCAAAATGGATATGGCTCTTTAGTTCAAGGGATAGAACGAAGGTTTCCTAAACCTTAGATCCGAGTTCGAGTCTCGGAGGAGCTACCATAACCAACATTTCTTTCAAAAAATTATGGCAAACTTCGTTTCTACACACCAGAGCGCAACATCAAGCGCCGTTGCCACCCTACTCAAAAGCGTATATATGCAGATGGCAGCAGCCCTCTCTGTAACAGGTATCGTGGCATACTTTCTATCGCAGTCGCCAGTATTCTGGCAGACATTGGCGATGAATCCATCTATTATCTGGATTGCTATCATCGCGCAGTTAGGTCTTGTAATATGGCTTTCGGCTCGCTTGCAGGCGATGTCAATGAGTACCGCAACACTGCTCTTTATCCTCTACTCGGTACTTATGGGCGTTACGATGTCGTCGATATTTATGGTCTACACAATGGGCTCTATCGCTTCGACATTCTTTATCACAGCAGGTACATTCCTCGCAATGAGCATCATAGGATATGTCACACGCCTCGACCTATCGCGCATAGGTAGCGTTCTACTAATGGCCCTTGTGGGCATTATAATCGCTACGGTGGTAAACCTCTTCCTCCACTCTGAGACGCTCTATTGGGTTATTAGCTTCGCAGGTGTGCTAATCTTCGTAGGTCTTACAGCATACGACACACAGAAGATTAAGAGTATGGTTGCAAGCTATGGCGTTGCCGACGAGATGGGTCACAAGCTCGCCCTATTAGGTGCATTGACCTTGTATTTGGACTTTGTCAATCTGTTCCTACATCTTCTTCGCATACTCGGCAACAGAGATTAAACTTTTCAGTTTTCAGTTTGTTTGTCACCCTGAGCATTGCGAAGGGTCTCGCAGATTGTGTTGTCACACTTTATCCGCACCGCCTTGCATCCCGCGAGATGCTTCACTTTGTTCAGCATGACACCCCGTGGGTAGACAAAAGTCCACCCACACCACAAACGAACTGACAAGTGAAAACTGAAAAGTGAAAAGTGTGGTGCCTACGGCGTGTGTTTATCAGTGTCATTCTATATTTGCAGAAGCAAAGCGAAGATAGCGATAATTCGCTATCTTCGCAAACAAACAGAAGCAGTAAAGGACAAAGATTATTAACTGTCATTGGTGCTAACGACACCGTTCAGAATGTTAAT
>JAZOSJ010000133.1:0-20879 GCA_045657045.1 Alistipes sp. | reverse complement strand
GGTATTGATTGCCATAGCAAACAAACTGATAAAACAAATTTTTGCAATCGTGAAAAATAATAGCTTATATCATAAAACTTTTGCTTAAGTTATTTGGATTTTAACACAGTTCATTCTGAACGCAGTGAAGAATCTCGCGGTGAGTGCGACCTTCAACCCCCGTATAGACCTTGAGACCCTTCGCTATGCTCAGGGTGACAGCGTAAATAATATCGTATAAATAAAATATCGCGGGATAGTACACGAAGTACAGCCCGCGATATTTTGTATAGGATAGGACGAAGATGCCCTATATAAATCGAAAATTAAAAGTAGTAGCCAACAATTGAATACGTATAGTCATTCCAACCATACTTACTCTTATACGCCTCTACCGACTCCATAGGCACATAAATCTTACGACCTGAGGCGTTTCCGTCAAATGCCCTCCAATAAGAAAAAATATGTAATGATACTACTGGCGGTGTTATAGCCTTGCAATATACACTTGTTAGGCTACTGCAACCATAGAATGCTTGATATCCAATTGCAGTTACGCTATCAGGAATAGTTACACTTGTAAGGCTGTCGCAATTATAGAATGCCTCATATCTAATCGTAGTTACACTATCAGGAATAGTTACACTTGTAAGGCTGCTGCAATCATCGAATACATAACTTGGAATTACTGTGATTATACCACTAATAACCATTGTGCCTACACCATTATCATAACTATTGCTAATAATAGGCAATTTTGATGATGTTATGGTGTTACCATCAGTTGTGGTATACTCAATTGTTGTAGTGTCTGGACAGTTTTGACCATTGGTGTAGATACTATCCTTATAAATGCTCCAAGCCGATTTATACACCTCAACACACTCTTCGTAAACATATATTCTTCGTCCATTGGCATTGCTACTAAATGTATAATCACCCAATGATGGAGGTATAGTAGCATTACAATACACCTTTTTAAGGCTGCTGCAACCATCGAATGCATAATATCCAATCGAAGTTACACTATTAGGAATAGTTACACTTGTAAGGCTGCTGCAATAACGGAATGCATCACCTCCAATCGAAGTTACGCTATCAGGGATAGTTACACTTGTAAGGCTGCTACAATAATAGAATGCATAATTTCCAATTGTAGTTACGCTATTAGGGATAGTATATTCAGTTAGTCCCGCAGGAGCAAAAGCATTAAGTATACCATCAATAATTAAGCATCTACCATCATCTGATGCAAACTTACCATTAAACTCTTGTAGACTGCTACACTCACGGAATGCATAATTTCCAATCGTAGTTACGCTATCACCAATAGTTACACTTGTAAGGCTGGTGCAAGAATAGAATGCCTCATCTCCAATCGTAGTTACGCTATCTGGGATAATAAATTCTGTTAATCCATCACAGTCGTAGAAAGCCTTTTTGCCAATTGAGGTTACACACTTGGGAAGTGTAACGCCAGTAAGTTTATCGCAGTTATAAAATGCATTATCACCAATCATGGTAACATCTCCATCAAATGTGATAATACCTCTCTTGGTCTCGCTATCCCATACATTAGAGACTACATCAGAACCAAAGGTCAAGAAATCATCGAAGTATGGTTCAGCCTTTGCTGTAGCGGTATACCAAATCTCGTTTGATGCAGGTGCGGGTGCGCTTGGAGTAGCGGGGTTGATAAACTCAAAAGCCGCCATAGGGCTAATAGCGTTACGCTCAACAACAAAGGTCTTTGCTGTTGACTGCTCCATAACATAACCCTCAGTGTCCTCAATCTCTACAGTGAAACCCTGCTCGAAGGTCTGGGGAGGCAAAGCAATATAGAAAGCGGTAGCCTCCTTGCCAAGCGCAACGCCCTCACCGCAGTCGATAGTAACCTCGGTGTAGATGGAGTCGTCGAGAACAAGTGTGCCATCAAGTTGGCTATTATCATCGCTATTATGCTTTGCTGTTGCGAGTGTAGCCTCTGCCGTGGTGGCGTCAACATATACAAGACCTGCAACCTGCTCACCATCATTACCGCGGAATGTGATGCGCTCAATAACCTCGCCAGCGCCCGTGAGTTGTATCTTAAGCCAACCGCATACGCTCTTTAATGAGAATTGATTAAATGAACTACGTGCAATCATAAGATTATCGCCAACACCATAACTGCCCTTTAGATAGGTCTGTGTAGAGGGTATCATAGCATTAACACAACCCTCAGAAAGGGTAATCATGTGGTCCGCACTATAAGGATATACAACAACGACATCATCCATCGTCTGTCCGTTGTGCTGACCGCCAACCCTTTTTAACGTGCCATTACGGTCGCCCGTATTGCCCTCGAATTCAAACTTCAGATTGTCGTACGATTTGTAAAATACCGACACCTGGTCACCCTTGGTCCACACGGTCTTTTGTGCCTCGTTGAGTTGGATGCGGGTGTCGTCGCCCTCAAAGCCAACGGTGATAGTATCGGGAGCCTTCTGGCGAATAGCCGACTGCTCCTCGATAGGGTTTTGTGTACACGCCATAAAGCCAAATAGCGCACACGCGAAAAGTAAAAGTTTTCTCATAGTGTAATTATTTTTGTTTGTTACCAATCCTGTTCTGGGTTCTCCTCTGGGTCTTCCAAATTAGAGGCAGCGAAACCCTGCTCTACCTCGATGTCAAGCACCTCAAATTCGGGTGCGAGATAGTGTTGCTGTTTGGTTTGTTTCATAAGCATTTAAGTTTTAAGTTAATAATTGCGCTTAAAACCACTCAACTCCTATATGGCGATAGTATATGCAAAAAGAAAGTGTGGAGCTGACTCTCGTTTATTTGCAAGAAGGCTCTGACAAAACCCGAAACGTATAAACGATACAAGACCCCACACTTGGATAGTATGAGGTGTATGCACAGAGGGTGCATAGCCACATAGCTATACAAGAAATGAGTGCTGTCGTTATCCTCGTTTCGTTGAAAACTGTCAGATTTTCTTGCAAGGATAAAAGCGAAAACACTTTCACCAAATATGTCTGCCGAGAGCATAACACCCACGACACTACAAAATTAGTAAAATTTTCGCAAATGACAACACTCTTTGGGGGCTTGTCTCTTAGATTAGAAAAAATACCTGCCCACAACTCGATATTAAAAAGATATTTATACCTTTGCATAAAATGTTTTGACAGATGGTAATTCTTCCTTTGGTATATTTTGGCTCGGTGGAGTATTGGTCAGCTCTGGTAAATGGGGGTGACGATGTGGTCATAGATATTGGTGAGCACTATGTAAAGCGTTCAGATAGAAACAGAACGGAGATTATGACCGCAGGTGGTGTGATGCAACTCTCGGTGCAGCTACGCCATGCCAACAAGCCACGCCAGCCGATGCGAAAGATGGAGATAGACTACTCCAAGAGGTGGCAGCATCAGCACCTTGTGGCAATAGAGTCGGCATACCGCTCCTCGCCATACTATGAGCACTATGGCGAGTTGTTTAAGCCGCTATTCGAAAAGGAGTGGCACTATCTTGTAGATTTGAATTTGGCTATCTTGGAGCTTATGTGCAAGATTCTCAGAGTGCCTATGCCACGCATTTCGGAGGAGTATGTCGTAGCCTCGGAGGAGGATATGGATATGCGCCAGAAGCACGCAACGACACCATTCACGCCAAAGCCCTATATTCAGGTGTTTAGCGACCGTATGCCCTTTGAGCCGAACCTCTCGATATTCGACCTTGTAATGTGCGAAGGTCGTGGCGCGCTCGCCTTCCTAAAGCGATAACAATCCGCCACAACAAATATCAATATGGTGGCGGTGGGTGGCGGTGCTATCCACCGCTTCGATAGTTGCACGACCTTTGATAACAACTGAGTCGGCACGGTAGATACCACGCGATGTACGTCGCATAGAAACGCTGTCGCCATTTACAAGCAAAAGCGGCTCGCCAACGGAGCTATATACGGTAAAGTGTTGCAGTGTGTCGGTGCGGCTCTGCCACTCGCCCTCGGCGATATGTAGCGTAGGCTCGCTATCGTTCCACACGGCACGATAGAGGTAGAAGGCATCCTTCTTAGTGTTATGGTCGTAGCCCACCATACCCGAGCGGTTAAGGTGGTAAGGACGGCGCGACGATGCGTAGTCGAACATCGTGTTAAGCCATACGCCCCAGAAATCGCCCATCGAATCAATAATAGACCAGTAGCGCTCGTGCATATATGTCTGGCGGCGTGCTGGCAGGTTGCGTGTGCCGCGCTGTGCGCGTACGATGCGCTCGGTGTTATGCTCCGTAGCACCCTCCTCGCCATAGCATACCGCGAAGTTGTAGGTGCGCCACTCGCGCTTTGAGGCAAGCTGTCGGCACCACACTGCAACATCCTCAGCCATACCCTTTTGCCAGCCTACCGTCTGGCGCAAAGCCACGCCATCGGTGATAAAGTTAATCTCGCCATCCATATTGCTGCAACCCATCGTTGGGCGTGTAGGGTCGAGCCTATGTGCTTCGTCGTTGAGCTCCTTGATATAGTCGATAACATTATCGCCCTGCTGCCATACAAGCGAGAACAAGCCCCACATAACAACCGATGGGTGGTTGTAGTTCTGTGCGATAATCTCGGCAAGCTGGTCGGTGCCGTTACGGTGAAACTCCTCGATAGGGTAGTAGCATATATCTGCAAAGGCGGCTTCGGAGCGTGTAAATGGCATATCCACCCACGCAAGAACACCATCCTTGTCGCACCAATCGTAGAGACTCTGGGCGTGAGGTCCCGACAACGAGCGTAGCGCATTTGCACCCATATCGCGCAAAATGGCGTAGTCCTCATAGAGGGCATTCTGGCTTATCGCCATACCATAGCCCATACGGTCGTGAGCGAGGTTAACGCCTCTAATCTCCTGAGGCTCATCGTTGATACATAGACACTTATCGGCGTTGAATGTCACCTTTCGGAAGCCCGTTTCTACGGTCACGCTATCGCAGTTTTTGCCATCGTTGAGGCTTACCGCGAAGCGATAGATAGCTGGCGACTGCGGACTCCATAAAACTGGGTCGGTCACGCTGAATGGGACATCTACATAGCCCTCGTCGCTAAGCTTGTTTATGCGCTGGGTGAGGTTCTCAATCTCGTAGCCATCTGTGCCGATGATGCGCACCGTAAGGTCGAGGTGTGCGTGGTTTTGTGCCGATATATAGCATCTTACATAGCCCGAAACATGCTCCTTTTTAACGCTCTCCTGTACTACAAAAACGCCCTCCGAGCCGAGGTATTCGAGCGATATCATATTGCGTGGCGCTACAATAAGTTCCACATCGCGGTAGATGCCAGCAGTAAGATCTATATCTGACGATATAGGCAATATGTCGTTACGCACCTCATTGCTTACCACTACGCGGATAAAGTTCTCAGTGCCAAAGCGTACGGCGTTGGTAATCTCCACGGTGAAAGCTGTAAAACCACCCTTGTGCGCACCTGCGAACGAGCCATTTACAAAGACACCAGCAACACTCTGCACGCCACCAAAACGCAGGAAAAGACGTTTACCCATCCATTCGCGTGGGATGTTCAGCGTGCGGATATAGTTTGCCGAGCCGCTACCGTTGCCATAACTACCCAACGCGCTCTGCCAAGTGTGGGGTAGGGCGATATAGTCCGCGTCGTTAATATCAAGCTGCGAAGCATCGAAAAAGCGCCAGTCGTCGTTGAGATTATATGTGGTGCGGGATGGCTCCGATGCGCCAGCCGACACTATCGATAGAAAGAATATAATAGGTATAAATAGAAAACGATACTGCATAGTTTAATATCTGTGTGTTTTTTTGTCGGCACAAATATACGAATAAAGAAAAAAAGTTCGTATCTTCGTGCGAAATATTTGCGTAATGGTTATAGATATTTTACTACTGATTGTTGCTTGTGTGGCGCTGATATATGGTTGGCGCAAGGGGGCTGTTGTGTTGCTGTTGCAGCTCGTGGGCATCTATGTGGCTATACTTCTCGCGCCCGACTATGCCGACAATGTGGGGGCTATGGTGACCAATGACGAGGGTCTTGCATATCTTGTTGGTTATGTCGCGATAATCCTCGGAGCGTGGATATTTCTATGGATTGTAGCACCTCTCTTTCGAAAGGTTCTCTTCTTTGATGCTCTGCGCAAGGTTGATTCGTTACTCGGTATGCTCTTCTCGTTTTTTGCAGCGGGAGTGGTTGTATCGGTGCTGTTGTCGTTGTTTGTAACGGCAAATATTGGTGCGATACGCCCAGAGAAGATATTGGAGCTTGGTAGTTCGGGATTAACCGATGAACAGGTTGAAGAGTATGTCGATATGATAGAGAGCAAGGATAGTGCTCTGCGTGATTACTTCGAACCTAAATACATTGATTATAAGACTCTTGACGAGTCAAAGTTTTTCTATCCACTTGCCGATTTTGGTGCTGCTATATGCCCTACATTAAAGAGTGTGCAGCAGCAGATGATGGAGTGGACACTTAATATGGCCGCAAAGTATGATGGAGAATAACAGCGTGCAGGAGCGCATCGAGGGCATTGTGATAAGCTCTACGGGTAGTTGGTATGAGGTAAATACCGCGAACGGTATGCTTACATGCCGTATTCGTGGTCGTCTCCGCCTTAAAGGTATTCGCTCCACGAATCCTGTGGTTGTGGGCGATAGGGTGCTGGTGGAGCCTGATGGCGATAGCAGTGCCATTGTGGAGATTCTGCCACGCCATAACTATGTTATTCGTCGTGCTTCAAACCTATCGAAGGAGTCGCATATCATCGCTGCAAATATAGATAGGGCGTTGCTTATCGTCACACTTCACTCGCCAACTACGGCGCGTGAGTTTGTGGATCGCTTCCTTGTTACCTGCGAAGCGTATCGTGTGCCTGTAACCATTGTGTTGGGTAAGGCTGATATGCTCGTAGGTGAGTATGAGGCCGAGGCTGCGGAGTTCGAAGCAATATATGGCGATGCGGGATACGACATCATTCGCCTATCCTCGACTACGGGAGCAGGTGTCGAGCAGATACGCGAATTGTTGCGCGGTTGCACAACGCTTGTGGCGGGAAATTCAGGTGTCGGCAAGTCGACACTTGTAAGCTATATCGACCCAACGCTTGATATTCGCACCGGTGAGATTTCGGAGAGCCACCATAAGGGTAAGCACACCACGACATTCTCTACGATGTACCCTATTGAGGGAGGCTATATCATTGATACCCCGGGTATTAAGGGCTTTGGATTGATTGATATTGATGGCAGAGAGTTGTGTCGCTACTTCCCCGAGATGATGCGCCTTGCGCCAGATTGCCGCTTCTACAACTGTACCCATACCCACGAGCCTGGATGTGCTGTGCGTGATGCTGTGGAGCAGGGCTTTGTGGCGTGGTCGAGATATGAAAGTTACCTCAAAATATTAGACGAAGATGACAAATATCGCAAGTAGGTTACGCACTGAGGAGCATAGCGAGGAGTGGCTTCGCGAGCGCCTCGACTATATGACACGATTTATTACCGATGAGCGCCGTGATGTGTTGCAACGCACTGTGGCTCAGCGCACTCACTATATGCGTATCCTTACCGAAAATATGTTCCATCCGCAGAATGCTAGCGCCATTATGCGCCACTGCGAGGCCTTTGGTATTCAGCAGATACACACGGTTGAGGATAGGTGCAAGTTTGACCCCTCGGTAAATATCGTGCGTGGCACGCAGAAGTGGGTCGATGTTGAGCATCACGAGACGACAAAAGAGGCTCTGCAAGCACTTAAAAGTGAGGGCTACCGCATTGTTGCCACTACACCGCATCGTTGTAGCGCTACGCCCGAGACCTTTGATGTTACGAAGGGTAAATTTGCGTTGGTCTTTGGTACGGAGCACGCAGGAATATCGGATGAGGTTATCGAGGCTGCGGACGACTTTTTGATGATACCTATGTGTGGTATGGTAGAGAGTCTAAATGTCTCAGCCTCAGCTGCTATTTTGATATATATGCTCTCGGAGCGCATACGTCAGAGTGTCGATGGCTGGCAGCTTACCGATGCAGAGCAGTTGAAGCTCCTAACGCGCTGGACAATGTCTTCGGTGCGCGATTATGAGGGAATTTTGCGCCGTGCCGTGCAGAGCGGTGATCTTAAAATAGAATATTAGAGATATGATATTGCGTAAACAATTTTTGGAGCATATCGGTCAGACATCCCCTTCGCCAATGATGGTTGAGGTGGCACGTGCCGAGGGCTCGTTTTTCTATACGCCAGAGGGCAAACGATACTTCGATCTTGTGGCGGGTGTATCGGTGAGCAATGTGGGACACGCCAATCCCGATGTGGTGCGCGCTGTGCAGCAGCAAGCGGCTGACTATATGCACGTTATGGTATATGGCGAGATGGTGGAGCGTCCACAGGTGGAGTATGCTAAGAAGATTGCCGAGTTGCTTCCAGGAGAGTTGGATTGTGTCTATTTTGTAAACTCTGGTGCTGAGGCTGTTGAGGTAGCTTTGAAGCTCGTAAAACGCTATACGGGTCGCACAGAACTTATCTCTATGCGCAGGGCATATCACGGCTCTACGCATGGTGCTATGTCGATGATGGGAACGCCCGAGGGCGAGGAGTGGAAGGCTGAGTTTCGTCCACTACTGCCTGATGTTAAGTCGATAAATTTCAATTCGTTCGAGGATTTACAATATATAACCACTCGCACTGCTGGTGTGCTTTGCGAGGTTGTGCAGGGCGAAGCGGGAGTGCGCCTACCAGACCCTGAATGGTTGAAGGCACTGCGCGAACGCTGTACCGAGGTTGGGGCATTGCTTATCTTTGACGAGATACAGACGGGTATGGGTCGCACAGGTGCGATGTTTGCTGCGGCAAAATATGGTATTACGCCCGATGTTGTGTGTCTTGCCAAAGCCTTTGGTGGCGGTATGCCTCTCGGTGGTGTGGCGGCAAAGCGTGAGGTGCTAAATGTCTTTACACACAACCCTTGCTTGGGTCACATTACTACCTTTGGTGGTCATCCTGTGTGCTGTGCTGCGGGTCTTGCAGCGCTTAACTATATGCTTGACAATAAGGTTGTTGAGGGTGTAGAAAGAAAGGGTAAACTATTTGAGGAGCGCCTCAAAGACCACGGCAAAGTGTTGGAGATACGTCGTTCGGGATTGTTGCTCGCGGTGGAGTTAGGAAAATCGGAGTATCTCTATCGCCTAATGGAGATATTCAAGGAGGAGGGTATTATGAGTGATTGGTTTCTATACTGCGATACTGCCTTCCGTATCTCCCCGCCCCTCACAATCTCGGAAGAGGAGATTGAGGAGTGTTCGATGATTATTCGTCGCTCGTTGGATAGGTTGTGATTATCACATTTAGAAAAATCCCTATCTTTGTAGGAATATTCGCTAATTATTGAGACTTAAAATATTATGAAGGAGAGACTTTTTGGTTTTGATAAGCAGAGGACTACCGTGCGAACGGAGATTATGGCGGGCTTGACGACATTCCTTACGATGGCCTATATCTTGGCTGTTAACCCAAGCATCTTGGCGGAGACGGGTATGGATAAGGGTGCGCTCTTTACCACCACCGTGCTTATGTCGGCGCTGCCTACAATCTTTATGGGACTCTACGCCAAGCAGCCTTTGGCGCTTGCACCAGGTATGGGTCTTAATGCCTTCTTTGCATACACCATTTGCACCGTTTTAGGTTATTCGTGGCAGTTTGCACTTACGGCGGTATTTTTGGAGGGCTTAGTATTTTTGCTGTTGACCGTCACTAACTTGCGCGAGAAGATTGTCGATATTATACCCGCAACGCTGAAGAATGCGATAAGTGCAGGTATCGGTCTCTACATCGCCTTTATCGGTTTGAAGAGTGGCGGTATTATTGTCAATAACGAGGAGACATTGGTGTCGTTGGGCGACCTCTCGGGTGGCTCGGCGCTGTTGGGCGTTATAGGTATTGTCATCACCTCGGTCTTGCTTATTAAGAATGTCAAGGGAGCCTTGCTCTTTGGTATCCTTGCGACCACTCTTGTTGGTATTCCATTGGGCGAGACTAAGATAACCGAGGTGTTTAGCTTGCCACCATCCGTAGAGCCTATATTTATGAAGTTCGTGTGGGATAGCGTCTTTACTAAGGATATGGCTATCATTGTCTTTACGCTCCTCTTTGTCGATTTGTTCGACTGTATCGGCACGGTGATTGGTGTGTCGCAGCGAGCAAATATGCTCGATAAGGATGGTAAGATTCCGCATTTGAAGGAGATATTTATGGTCGACTCGCTCTCTACAACTGCGGGTGCGGTGATGGGTACAAGTACAGTTGCGGTATATGTGGAGAGTGCTGCGGGTGTTAACGAGGGTGGTCGTAGCGGTATGACGGCCTTTGTAACGGGTGTATGCTTCCTTATCGCGCTCTTCTTTGCCCCTGTCTTTATGGCGATTCCTGCTGCGGCGACAACGCCTGTATTGGTGTTGGTGGGTCTTATGATGATGAGCTCGGTGCTTAAAATCGACTTCAGTGACTACTCTGAGGCTATCCCTGCCTTTATCTGCGTGTTGCTTATGCCGTTGACATATAGTATCTCGGATGGTATCGTACTCGGCCATTTGAGCTATGTTCTTATTAACCTTCTTAGTGGCAAGCGTAAGAAGCTAACTACGGGAATGTATATCTTAGCATTGGTATTCTTGTTTAAGTTCATGGTTTAGGATGAAGCAGTATATTGAGATAAGCGTTGCGTGCCAGAGTGAGGATATGGCGGATATTCTCACCGCCTACCTTGCCGACTTTGCGTTCGAGAGTTTCGATACGGAGACTACGGCAGAGGGTTTGGTGTTGAAGGCATATATCCTTGCCGATGGCTGGGCTGAGTGTCGCGAGGAGGTGCTTGGCTTGGTTGCGGAGTATGGTGAGTTGCTTGGCGAGCAGACCATCGAGGATGAAAATTGGAATGCCGAGTGGGAGAGTACAGGCTTTGAGCGTGTTGAGATAGAGGATGTTATGGTTATTCGTGCGCCACACCATGAGCCTGCTAAGGAGGGCGTGATAGATATTGTTGTCGCACCACAGATGTCCTTTGGTTCGGGTCATCACCAGACCACGCGTCTTATGTGTCGCTTTATCCACGCCTTAAAGCCTAAGGGAAAAATCTTGGATGTCGGTTGCGGTACGGGAGTATTGTCGTTGGCAGCGTTGCGTTGTGGTGCCGAGAGTGCCGATGCCATTGATATAGATATTTGGTCGGTGGAGAGCGCTAAGGAGTCGGCGCGTCTGAACGACCTTGCTGAGCGTATCGAGGTTATCCACGGCACGGTGGAGAGTATTGCGGGTAGATGTTATAGCCTTGTAGTGGCAAATATTAATAGAAATATAATCCTCGCCGACATTGCGCAGTATGTTGCGGCTTTGGAGCAGGGGGGAACGTTGCTATTGAGTGGCTTCCTTGCAGAGGATGTTGAGGATATTACACGCGCCGCTACGGCATTGGGACTCACCCGTGTGGAGTGCCTGTCAGAGGATGAGTGGCGTGCATTGAAGTTTGTTAAATAGCAATTTTATAGAATGTTGTCCAATGCAGATATAGATATAATGGCTACGGAGGAGTTTCGCGAGTGCGTGTTGCGCAATATCGGGCGAGACCCCGTTGTGGTGGCATTGGATAGGCATATTGAGAATGCTTCGTTGGTGGCTACGCAGGTGAAGTATCTGCAACGTGCCAAGCATAAGCTACCACGCCTCTATGCCACTGGTTGCGTCATCCCGCCTCGCGCCTTCGAGCAGTCATCGAGCGAGGAGAGTGCTGGGATTAAGGCTATTTGTGGCGGCAGTCTGCTCGATTTGACCTGCGGACTTGGTATCGATACTATGACCTTTGCCGAGCGCTTTGATAGGGTGGTAGCCTTAGAGCGCGACGAGGTATTGGCGAGGGTTGTAAGGTATAATTTGGGGCTGCTTGGTATCAAGAATGTTGAGGTTGTGACAACCTCGGCAGAGGAGTATCTAAGCCAATGCACTGAGCACTTCGATTGGGTCTTTGTTGACCCTGACCGTCGCTCGGCAGAGGGCAAGAAGATGGTACGAATGGAGGATTGCTCGCCCAATGTGTTGGAACAGATGGTTAATATAGAGCGAGTTGCAGGGCGTTTGGGTGTAAAGTTATCGCCGCTGTTTGATGTTGACGAGGCGCGCAGACTCTTCCCAAGTTCCGAGGTTGAGGTGGTCTCCATCGCAGGTGAGTGTAAGGAGCTGAATGTATATACTAAGGCGCAAAGAGGGGTGTTGCGCGTGGTGATTGCGGGCGTTGGAGTCTGGGAGTACGATTTTGAGGCTACCGCAGCACATCCGACAGTTGCACCACTCGACACTGAGCGTGCGAAGTATTTGATTGTTCCCGATGTGGCGATGCAGAAGGGGCGCGTTGCGGTAGCAGAGTTTGGTCCCTACGCGCAGATATGGAGCAACAATGGTTATGCCTTTGCAGAGGCGTTACCTGAGGGTAAAATCCCGGCAAGGGTCTACGAAATAGAGCGCATCGAGCGTTACAATCCCAAGCAGCTAAAAAAGGAGTTTAAGGGTGTAGGTGTGGAGGTTCTAAAACGTGATACGCAGCTTAGTGTCGATGCCGTGCGTAAAGCTTCTGGTATGCGTGCAGGCTCGGAGCGTATGTTGGCGATAACCGCCATTGGCACAGATATTTGGGTAGTACATATTAAGAGATAGGGATGAATATAAATGGTCGTATAAATCACCTTTTGCACGAGAGTCTTCTCAGTGTTGATGCTGCGGAACACAGTGCGTTGCGCCGTAGCTATCGTCTTGTCTACTACACGTTGCGAGGTTTGAATATCAACCGCACGGTTGTCGATTGCGCGGCACTCACGTTGTATAGTATGTTTGCCATCGTGCCACTCCTTGCTGTGGTGCTTATGATACTTGGCAGATTGGGTGTTATTGAGAATGGTATTAATGCCCTATATATCTCTGTGCCAGAGTGGAGTGACCTGCTCGATAGTGTTATTCCTGCGGCGCGAGCTGCGGTGAATATTGTACCTTCGGGTATCTTCGCGGTGGTGGGTATTGTGATTTTGCTATTTGTTGTCTTTACCCTCTTTCGTACTGCCGAGGGCTCGTTTAACCGTATCTGGTCGGTTACGCGTAAACGTAGCTTCCTGCATCGTTATACAGCATACCTTATTATTGCCCTCTTTGTGCCAGCGTTGCTGATTTTGGCGATGTCGTTTGCCTACGACATAATCTCGGCTATCGGTCTCTCGAATGATATGAGCAAATTGCTATCGCGCACGTTGGCGATATGCTTTACCTCGTTGGCCACAACGCTGGTTTATAAGTATTTGCCATTTACACGCGTGGCGTGGCATAATGCCCTCAGATCGGGTGTTTTTGCGGGCGTGTTGCTATCTGTTTGGCAGTGGGGTTATGTCTATTTGCAGGGCGCTATGTCGCAGTTGAGCGTTATCTATGGTAGCTTCGCTGCGGTGCCACTCTTCATTATCTGGTTGCAGGTGTCATGGTTTATTCTTCTCTTGGGTTGCGAGATATGCCATGTGCGCCAACACCGTGATTTCTATGAACTTATCGACCGTCGTAGAATATACCACGATAGCGTGAAGGCTAAGCGTATAAAGGTGGTTATCATTGGTTCAGGCAATGTTGCAGAGTCCTTTGCCCGTACTCTTGCCGACACGCCAAATGTGCTGTTGCGTCAGGTTATGGCACGCAATAGGGGGCGCTGTGAGCAAGTGGCGGCAATAGGTCGTTGTAGCTGGAGCATCGACCCTACGGAGTTGGCAGATGCCGATGTCTATATCATTGCGGTGAGCGATAGAGCTGTGGAGAGTGTTGCGCGTAGCTATAATTTCCCTGAGGACTCGATTGTGGTGCATACGGCAGGTAGTGTTGCTATGAGTGTCATTCCTCGCCCAGCCAGACGCGGTATATTGTATCCGTTCCAGAGTTTTAGCTCTGGTAGAATCATCCGTTTGAGAGATGTGCCAATCTTTGTTGAGGCTGACAATGAGGATGTTGCTAAATTTTTAACAATGTTTGCACGCCTCATAAGTTCGCGTGTGGAGTACGCCGATAGCCAGCGCCGTGGCAAGATACATCTTGCGGGTGTCTTTGTGAATAACTTTACTAACCACCTCTATGGCATAGCTACCGATATTGTTAGTGACGAGGGACTCTCGTTCGATGTCTTGCGCCCTATTATCAGCGAGACAGCAAGTAAGGCGATAGCCTCTGGTGACCCCTACGCTGTGCAGACAGGACCTGCGATTAGGGGTGATAGGGCGGTTACGGATAAGCATCTTCACATCTTGGAGGATGATGCCATTAAGAAACAGATTTACAACGATATAACAGATAGTATATGGGAAACTTCAAAGAGGATATAGCTCGTGTTGAGGCGATAGTTTTGGATGTTGACGGTGTTATGACCGATGGCGGTATTATACCTACCCCCGATGGCGATTTCATCCGTCGCTATAACGCTAAGGATGGCTACGCCATAGCATCCGCTATCCGCGAGGGCTTGAAGGTGTGCATTATCTCTGGCGGTCGTGGTCGTATGCTTGAAAATCGCTTGCAGATGCTCGGTGTTACGCGCTACTACCTTAATTGTATGGATAAGGTTACTGCTATCCGCGAGTTTGCCGCCGATTACGGTGTTGACTTAGAGAATCTTATCTATATGGGAGACGATATTCCAGACCTTGAATGTATGCGCCTTGTTGGAGTTCCTGTTTGCCCTGCCGATGCCGCTATGGAGGTTGTCGAGGCTTCGCGCTATATCTCAGAGTATAACGGTGGTCACGGTGCTGTCCGCGATATTATTGAGCAGGTTATGCGCGCAAAGGGTGTGTGGGCGAAGAATTTGAAAGGTGTCCTCGGAAAGGACTAATAAGGTGAAAACTGAAAACTGAACTTTGCGATTAAGGCGAGAGCAGAACAAGTTTACTTGTTTTGCCGAGCCGTAGCAAAGTAGAGGCATTACGAAGTTTTGCCTCAAAGGTAAGGTGTGCTTCGCACGAGTTTTATAAATATGCGTCGCAGACACCATGCTCTCCGTTTCCCGTTTTCACTCTATTTTCTGCCGTTCGTCTATATAATATATCCGTTCGGTGATAAACAGGGTGAAAAATAGGGTGGTTTGATGGCATTTTGCTATCTTTGTATACTTATAAATGTGCATATATATTATTCACAAACAAATAGATTGCTATGAAAAAGTTTTGGAATTTGATGCTTGTAGCGTTTATCGCATTAGGCGTTGCATCGTGTGAGAATTTTGAGTTACCTTTCGATAATCCTTTTGACAAGGGTGACGGAGCTAAGGGAGAGGGCAACGGTAATAACACAGATGTTACTGTTGACGATTTCTCTTTCATCGCAGAGATTGAGCAGACTCGAGCAGATGTAATTGAGGATGGCGATGGTTTGCAGACTGTATGGACAGGTGACGACAAGCTTCGTGTTATTGCTGATGGCAAGAGCTATATCTTTGCTAACACTGCTGAGGATATGACTCGTTTTACATGTACAGATAGCAATGCGGCTAATGTTGCAGATGCTAAGACTATCGTTATCTCTACCTACCACGAGGGCGCAGGTGTTGTAGATAGCGATGCTGGCAAGAAGGGTCTTAGCCTATACAAGACTTATACAAGCTTCCCAAAGGATCGCAAGGTTAGCCTTGCTGTAAGAAGCGCCTTTTTCCGTTATAGCTCAGCCTCTTCGGTGACTATCAAGTCTGAGGGTAAGTTGATCTTCTCGGGTGTTGAGGGTTCGTCTACAAGCTTGGATTCTATCACACTTCCTGCTGGTGAGGATGTATGGGTGCCATTTGAGGTTAAGGCAGCCACTATCTCTGTTGAGGCAAGCATCGCAGGTAAGATTGTTAAGTATGTTGAGGCTCTTGAGGTTGCTGCAGGTGAGATTTATGACTTTGGCACTTTGGAGGCAGAGCCTTCAAAGCTATATCTCAGTGCTGGCGTATGGAATGCTGATGGTGCATGGTTTGCAGCATACTTCTTCAACGAGAATGATGAGAGCGTGGCTGTGACTATGACAGACGAGGATGGTGATGGTATCTTCGAGTGCCGTATTCCTGCGAATATGCAGAGTGTTATCTTCTGTCGTATGAACCCTATTTATGCAGATTTTGCTTGGAACTCAGATGCTGAGCCTGGCCACGTTTGGGGTCAGACTGATGACCTATATATCAGTGCTGAGCCAGATAACTACTACTATATCATCGACTGGAAGGTTGGTGTATGGGGTAACAAGGATGGCTATGTAGCTCCTACAGCAACTATTGGTGTTGTTGGCTCATTCCAGGGTTGGGATGTTGCAAACCCTGTAGCTATGGATTATACTGATGGTGGCTGGCTTGTAGCCTCTGGCATAGAGCTCTTCAAGGGCGATGCCTTCAAGTTTGTTGAGGGTAAGAGCTGGGAGGAGCCTAACTACGGTTACGAGGGTGGCAAGCTCAATGCTGAGGTAGATTGTGAGTATCCTCTTGTATTGTCTGGTAACGATATTATTGCTACTAAGAATGGTAAGTTCGATATCTACTTCAACACTTTGAACAATAACTTTAAGTACTCTTGTGTTGAGGAGTTCACAGACCGCACTGTAGATATTGTTATCGAGAACTCTGCAGAGTGGAATCCTCTCTATATCCACCTTTCACACAATGATGTTGCTATCACTCCTGAGGAGGGTGCACTTGTTGAGGGTAACACTTATGCTGTAAATGCTAACTATATCGGCGAGACTCTAACTTGCTACTTCACTACTACAGATAAGAGCACAGATCCACAGCTTATTACTATTACTAAGGATGGTAGCAAGGCATTTGTTGTTGAGGCAGGCTCGAATGTTGTAGTTCCAGGTGTTGCTTCTGAGTGGGCGCTTTGTGGCGACTTTAACGATTGGGGTGATGCATTTATGTACACTACCAATGTAAATAATCTGCTTATGTTGCAGAATATTGAGCTTAACGACGGTGGTAATTTCCTTGTTCGTAAGCCAGCTACAGAGTGGAATGATAAGTATGGTGCAGGTGGTGTAAACTACATCAAGCCAAACCACTATATCGATGCTGCTTTGGGTGGCGCAAATATGGTTGTTGAGACAGGAGGTATCTTCGACATCTACTTCGATGTTGTGTCACACTATCTATATGTTGTTGAGGCAGGTGCTGACTACACAATGGCTACTAAGCAGACTGAGAGTGGTGTACGCCCAGCATTGCCAGAGGATAATAGCCGCACTATCTATTTGTATGCGGGAGGATCATCTTTGTGGGATCAGGCTGGCGCTTGGTTTGAGGCTTGGGTATGGGGCTCAGCACTTTCGGATAATTGGTACCAGTTTACTGCGGTAAGCGACCACGCTGGCTACTACTCAATCGTTGTGCCTAAGGATTGTACAGGTCTTAAACTTCTTCGTCGTGCGCCAGAGCACACCGCTGGTTCTTGGAATGACACCCAGAGATGGAACAGCACTGGCGATGTAACAATCCCTGCTGATCAGGATTTGTTGACTATCACAGGTTGGGGTGAGAATGATTGGTCTTGGAGTACGTATAGCAAGTAGTCTTGCATTGTATCAAATAAGCTCTGCTCGGTGCTTCGGCATCGAGCAGAACTTTTTTAAGTAAAAAGGTTGTTAAGGGTTATTAAGGGTTATTAAGGGTGATTAAAGGAGAGAACAGAGAGAACAGAGAGAACGGGGAGAACAGTAAAAATGAGTATCACAATTTAAAATAAATCTCTGCTCTCACTGTCCTCCCTACTCTCTCTGCACTCTCTTAATTTTTCATAGCTAACAGCGATGGGTTACTATGTGAATTTTATACTCATATTAACAGATTAACCCACGTCCTAAAAAGTCGCAGACTTTTAACTATTACTAATTACTCTTTACTCACTACTAATTATATATACGCGTCGCAGACACCATAGTTTTGAGGCAAAACTTCGTAATGCCTCTACTTTGCTACGGCTCGGCAAAACAAGTAAACTTGTTCTGCCCTCGCCTTAATCGCAAAGTTCAGTTTTCAGTTTGTAATCGTCGTAGACGTGTTTGTTTATTCCTTTGTTTTGGCTCGTTCGTCGCTAAATTTATGCTTTTCGTCATAAAAGAGTGATATTTCGTGCTAACATTATGTAATAATGATTACCTTTGCGCCATTGTGTATGACTAAACAATCTAAAATTATTTATAACTTATGAAAAAAGAGTTTATGGTAAATTCAAACCTTAGCTACGAGGCACCAGCTGCTTACGTTGTAGAGGTATGTGTTGAGCGAGGCTTTGAGGTCTCAGGTGGTAGCATAGATGGTCCAACTTATGGCGAGGAGGACATCTGGTAGTCTAATGTTTAACCAAAAAAAGAGCAAAAGAAAATGAAAAAGTTTTGGAATTTGATGCTTGTTGCGTTGGTTATCATTGGCGCTGCAGCATGTACAGAGAATTATGAGAATATCGAGAAGGCTGAGGGCTTCTCATTCTATGCAGAGATTGCTAACGGCACACGTGCTACTATCGAGAAGGATGGTTCTGTGTGGAAGACCGTATGGAATGGTGGCGAGGAACTTATTGTAAATGGTACATACACATTTACATGTACTGACGCTGCTACTGGTAAGTTTACTTGCTATGATGCAGATGCAGCTAACCTTGCAGGTACATCAGTAACTATCACTACTAATGGTAAGCACAACTCTTTTGAGGGTCAGAATGCATTCTACACAACTGCCAGCGTTGAGAACTTCGGTACTGATAAGGTAGAGCTTCAGCCACTTACTTCATTCTTCCATTTCTCAGTAGAGGGTCCTGCAGATGTAACAATTACATTGACTGCTGATGCTTTCCGTACTGAGGATGGCAACAACGTAGGTGAGGTTACTCTTATGGATATGTCAGGTGAGAACTTCGTTGCTTTCTGGCCTACTGGTGAGGAGGTAACTTTGTCATACGCTGTTAATGGCAAGATTATCCGTGAGGCAAAGAAGGCATTTGTTGCTGGTATGGTTTACAACCTTGGTACATTGGTTGCTTCAAACGCTTCTGAGTATGGTGTTGTAGGTTCTTTCCAAGGTTGGGATGTTGCTGTTGGCAAACCTATTAATATGACACACGTTGCATCTGATTGGGCTTGGGTTGTAGCTGAGAATGTTGAACTTTACAAGTCTGATGAGTTCAAGTTTGTTAAGGGTAACTCTTGGGATGTAAGCTTTGGTGGTAAGGATGCTACTTTGGTTGCAGCTCCAGGTACGGAGAATACTCTTGCTCAGGGTGGTCAGAATATCAAGGTTAATACGAATGGTAAGTTCAACCTATATTTCAACCCAACTTCTAAGGCATTTAAGTATGATGTTGTTGAGGAGTATACAGATCTTATGGTAAACATTACTATTGATAATAAGGCAAACTGGAGCCCACTATACATCACTTTGAAGAACGGTAATACTACAATTGTGGATAACGCTACAGTAACAGGCAATAAGTATGCTGTTAGCGGTAATTACATCGGTGAGTCTCTATCATATGTTCTTTCAAATGGTAGCAAGACAATGGAGGGTAATGTATCTATCACAAAGGATGGTGCAACTATCACATTGGAGGAGACTGTTATCAAACTTACGGTTAAGTTGGATGATAGTAATTCACAGCAGTGGTGGGGTAACACTATGAAGATCCACGTTTGGAATACTGGTACGTCATTTGATACAACTTGGCCAGGTAACACTATGACAAGCGAGGGTAACTACACTTGGAGCATCATCGTTCCATCTGAGTTGGTTGGTAAGACTATCGACTTCCTTGTACACAATGGTAACGGTTGGCAGTCTCCAAACTCTAAGGTGACTATTAAGGCCGAGGGTAACACCCTTACAAGTACAGGACTTAAGATTAAATAATTGCTAAATACAAATAGAAAGAAACAGCACTCTTCGGGGTGCTGTTTTTTTGTTTATTGTTAAGGAGATTAAGGGAGGACAGAGAGGACAGAGAGGGCAGTGATTTATTTTAAATTGTGATACTCTGTTTCACTGCTCTCCCTATTCTCTCTGCTCTCTCTTAATCTTCCACAGCTAACAACGATGGGTTACTATGAGTTACTATGGGTTACTATGGGTTACTATGTGATTTGTTATACTCATATTAACTCATCGTAACTCATATTAACTCACTAAAAAGGCGCAGCCTTTTATCCATTACTAATTACTCATTACTCACTACTCATTGGAAAAAAGGCGCAGCCTTTTATTCATTACTAATTACTCATTACTCATTACTCATTAAAATAACAGAGGTTGCCCGACGGGCAACCTCTGTTATTTTCCATTATAGCTATTCATCGTGCGGTCGGGGCCTATCGAGACAAACGATAGTATCGCGTCGCCGAAGAGTTTTAATCTGTCGGGCATAGCCTTGCGCTCCTCGTCGCTGAACTCGCCCAAGACGTAGTCCACCTGGCGCCCCTTAGGGAAGTCGCCGCCCACGCCGAAGCGCATACGGGCATATTGGTTGTCGCCGAGGCACTCGGTGATGCTCTTTAGACCGTTATGTCCGCCCTCGGAGCCATTCTTACGCATACGGAAGGTGCCGAAGGGTAGAGCGATATCGTCGGAGATGATAAGCAGGTTCTCGCGTGGTATGCGCTCCTGATCCATCCAGTATCTCACAGCCTTGCCCGACAGGTTCATATATGTCGAGGGCTTGAGCAGATAGATGGTGCGACCACGATGCTTCAACGTAGCCATATCGCCATAGCGTGCGGTCATAAAAGAGATATTGGATGCCTCAGCTAAGGCATCCAATACTTTGAAACCTATGTTGTGGCGGGTATTGGCGTACTCAGCGCCGATATTGCCCAACCCTACAACAAGATA
>JAZOSJ010000132.1:0-16863 GCA_045657045.1 Alistipes sp. | reverse complement strand
CCAGCAGCCCAACTGACGCTCGTAACCTACCTTAAGTGAAAATCTTGCAATATCGACACCAATAGCAGGATTGATAAAGAGACTTGCTCCTGAGTCGGTAATATCTGCTATAGCACCACCTCTAAGGTCGACAAATGGAGTTACAAAGCTCTTCATAAATGAGTATTTAACATCTGCAAACATAGGTATATAGTACTGTGCATTCCACGTAGACTCTGGCTGTTGTGTGCCCTCACTGCCGATACTCTTCGCTTTCTGTTCCATCTTTGTTAGCACAGCACCAAAGCCTACACCACCACCAACATAGAGTCCATTGCCAAAGCTAAAACCGTGTGATGAGCTTATGTTCCAACATTTTGAACTGTCCCAACTAAGTTCTACATCGGCGCGGTAGCCTGTGCGGTAGCCAACATTTGTCATATATCTATCCTCTCGCTCCATACGATTTACTACTCGCTGTAGTTGTTTGAAATCGCGCTTGGATAGATTCTCCTTGGTGTTGATTGTGATTGTGGTGTTGTCACCATCTTTGCGTATATCGATACGCTCCTGTAGGCTCTGTGCTGAGAGCGATGCGCCACTAAATGCTATGGCGCAGATAATTGTGATAATCCTCTTCATAATTTTAATGTTTGAAATTTGCTGCAAAGGTATGACAACAAAATTTTATGGGTGATGCACATCTGCCTTCGAATTGGGCTAATATTCTGAATGTGGAGTTGTTTGCTCTATTATCGCAGTGGTCGATTGGTATATTGTGCCAATCGAGTGGAGCATCAAACGAAAAGGGGCTGACTAAAAAGTAACTTAGCCAGCCCCCATATAACCTAAGAGAGTGAATAGAAAGATGTAGTTTTAGGCTTGCGAAGCCCGAAAAAGCGGAGTTTACTGTGCGTAAATGAGCATTCCCGGGGCGAGCGTAACGACAAAATACACTTTTTATTCACTCTCTATGTCGTGGGTGTTATATATTAGTACATATAGTCGTACTGCGAGTAACTCTTGTCGTACTTCAAGTCGGCGAGCGATGCTGCCTTAACGCCGATATTGAATGCCCAGCTCTTATGGTTGCCGAATGGAATCCACGAGAAGGACATCTGCCAGCAGTGGAGGTCGCGCGTGATGGATACCGAGGTCATCGACATCTTGCGGGCGGTGAAGTCGTAACCCGAGTTGGCGGTAATCATCGTCTTGGCGGTCAGCTTGACGCTACCGTTGAAGTTTGCCGTCTGCTGGATATTCTTCTTATAACCCGTAGTACCATTATTTACATATTGGGCACTATAACTGATGCTATAATTGAAACCGAAGTTCCACGGTATCGAGAAATCGTAGTATTGTCCTGCCATCCATTGTCGTCGCATTGCGGGGTTGAGCGTGCCATAAGGGTCGGACCACGAGTTGAAGTACTCGGCAGGGAATGATGTGATATCGTTACCCGCCACCGTATTCTGATTCTCGCGCGAACGGAAGGTGTAGCCAAAGCTCCAGCTTGTATTCTGCACACGACCCGGTAGACCACGTCGCCACATCAGCTTATTGTAGCGCACACCCTGTGGCGACACCTCGTATGGGTCGAGGGTCATAGAGAGGTTAAGTGCAACATTCTGGTAGATGGTGCTTCGTAGCTGCACCGGCAAGGTTGAGAGGCGCATAGAGTCGGCAAGGAAGTTATACGAGCCACTAACCGAAATCTGGTCGATAATCTTTACCTTCTTAACCGTATCCTTTGTGCGCACCTTGGCCTCCAACGACTGCGAGAGTCCAAAGGTCAAGGATAGCTGCTCACCTGTACCAGGAACACCGTAGGCGTTATCGGTAAATGGAGAGTAAACCTTAAATTTACCCGTTGTATCTGTCTGTACTGCCTCGTAGAAGCCGTAGCGCTGACGGCTGAAGTTAGGGGCGTAGCTTAGACCCACGTTTGGTGTTATGGTGTGGCGCACAGCCTGCAACTTACGGGTAGGCTTCTTCGCCACGTATGTACCATAGACGGTGGTATTTGCCGATACCGAGGCGTTGTAGTTATATAGTCGCCAGAAACCATACTCTGGCTCTAAGGTTTCGAGCTTCTTAGTCTCGTTGTTCCACTCCTGGCTCACCTTCTTAAAGTACCAGCGCTCGGTGTAGTTGAACGAAGGGCTAAGGTTGATATAGTTGAAGAGCGAGAGCGATGTCGAGATAGGTATCGAGTGCTGAATACCATTCTTCATGTTGCGGAGTGTCTCCTCAGTAAAGACTTTGTCTTCGGTGGTGTTCACCGAGTTTGTCATCTTCATCGAGTAGCTCATCTTAATCTTCTCGTACCAGCGCGCCTTACCGATAGCCTCCTTACGTTTTAGAGGGTTGAAGCTCGACACGTTGAAGGTTAGGGTTGGGAATGTCACCGCGATGGTCTTATTCTTTGAGTTCTGTGATGCCGACATATTCAAAGATAGCGAGAATGGCGTACCCTCCCAATTCTTTGAGTATGAGATTGATGAGTTGGTCTGCGTGGCGAGGATATCGTTTACGTTTGTTGCTGAGTAGCGGCTATAACCACTTGATGTGAGGTTTACCGATGCTGAGAATGTAGAACCAGGGTTTGCCTTAGCATCCTGCGAGTGCGACCACTGAATCTTGTAGTTGTTCTGATCCACATAGTCGGCATCGCCCTTTTCACCGGTACGGATAGCTGAGTATTTAAGGTTGAAGTTGCCGCGATATTTGTATCGCTTAACATACTGTGACACAGCCGAAATCTCCCATGAGCCGAGGGTGTAGATACCTCCTCGAATAGCAAGGTCCATATTGTCGCTAATGGCGAAGTACCAACCGATGTCGCGGATAAAGAAACCCTTGGCATCCTCACCGTATGTTGGCATCAAAATACCAGACTTAGGACCATTGTTGATAGGGAAGAATGCCTCAGGGATACCTGGGAAGTAGATGGGCACATCCTCCATAACCAAGTAGGCATAGCCTGTGACAATCTTCTTACCAGGGATAACCTTAGCTTGCGTCATGGCGATGTAGAAGTGTGGATGGTCGGTACAGTCACATGTGGTGTACATACCATTTCCGATATGGATAGACTCGTCGGGGTGCATCTTCACGCTGCTACCGATAAGCCAGCCATCGCCCTCCTGTGTTGCAATACCCTTAATCTTAGCCTTGCGCGAGTCGAGGTTGTAGGTGATGGTATCCATAGAGTATGGCGAGCCACCATCCGAGAACTCTGGGTGGGTAGATGTAGGCTTTCCGTCTACGGTGTCGGCAGGGTAGCCGTGTGCAAAGACATCCTTGGTCTGCATATTGACACGCATAAAGTCTGCTTTGAGGTTCATGCCCTGATATGTCACATCGCCACTCTTATAGCTATAAATAAGGTTGTTGCGAGCATCAAACACCACAGAATCGACTGCTTTACCCTCGATGATATCGGTGAATGTCGCGCTACGCGTGCGACGACGCTCAGAGGTTGTGTCGCGCTGGGTAGTTGATACGGTTGCACTATCTCGGGTCTGGAAGAGACCGAGGCTTCCCGCTCCGGCACTTGTGATGCCAAAGGAGAGTACCGCAAAGACTGCAATAAGCAGTGCTGAGGTTAGATATTTTAAGAATATATGTCTCAAATTTCAATAAATTTTTGTAACTTTGCCGACTGAGTCGGCAAAACACCCAAAGGGTGCAATTTTGCCATTTTTTGGTGTTGTGCGCAAGCGTTTATATGCTGGCATAACAACTTGCAAAGGTAATAATTTTTTTGCATAAAATTTAATATTTTATGAGAAATATCGTAATTGCGCTCTCTCTTATGCTGCTACTCCCGCTATTTGCTGAGGAGTGGGGTGTGCAGTCTCTTGCGCAAACGGAGCATAAAAGGGTTGTTGTGCTCGATGCAGGACATGGCAATCCCCGCCCAGGCAAGGTGCAGAAGCAGGTGCGAGAGGCGGACTATGTGTTGGATGTAGCAAAGCAGGTGCGTAAGATACTCGCTACGCGCACCGAGTCGTTGGATGTATATCTTACACGTAGTTGCGACTCGTCGTATCACGCTACGCAGTCGGTAGATAATCGTATGCGTGCCGAGTTTGCCAATAAGAAGGGGGCTGACCTCTATGTCGGTATTCACGCCAATGCCCACCAGAAGCCTACGGTAAATGGTTGTGAGGTGTGGGTATTGACGCTCAATGAGAAGCTGATGAATCAGAACGATAACGTGGCGGCACGCTATGCCGATGAGGGAGATTTTATCGACGCTAAGGATTTGGATCGCAACTCTCTTGGTTTTATGATGGCGGTGGCGCGACAGCTTGAAAATGAACCATATAGCCGCTATTTTGCCGAGGAGTGCTGCAAGAATATGTCGAGCTATGGTCTTAAAAATCTCGGTGTTAAGGCGGGTCCCGTCTTTACCGTGTTGTACTACTTCGAGGGTCCAGGCGTGATTGTGGAGTTGGGCTATCTTACTAACGATGGCGACTACAATTATCTAACCTCGAAGGGTGCAAAAACAGAGATGGCAACGGCTATTGCCGATGCAATTATCGCATACTTCAAGGCGTTGGACGGTAGCTGTGCCGAGGTGGTTGAGGAGCAACCGCAAGAGCCTCAGAAGAGCGAGTCAAAGGAGCTAGCGGAGGGCTATACCATTCAGCTTATATCGAGTATGCACTCGGTGGATACAAATGACTATCAATTTAAGAGTTACAAGGGTAAGGTTAAGGAGTTGATAGGCACGGGAAAGTATAAGTTTAAGTATTGCTATGGCACGTATCAAAACTCTGCTGAGGCGCAAGAGGCATTGAAGCAAGTGCGCGAGAGCTTTAAGGATGCTTATGTGGTTTACTTCCAGGGTGGTGAAATAGTTAAAAGGTAGGGCAAAGAGATTGTTATGATATATCCAGCTAATTTTGAACAGCGCATAGGTTTTGACCGTATTCGTGAGCAGGTGATGGCGCTATGCTCGATGCAGTCGGCGCGTGAGGTTATAGTCTCGGAGGGATTCTCTACATCCAAGCGAGAGGTGGAGGAGCGCTTGAAGCTTGCCGACCAGATGCGAGTGGTTATATCTATGGAGCATGGCGCAGATATTGGCGAGCAGGAGGATATTGCCGCTATCGTCGATAAGATTGCGGTCGAGGGCTCGTATATCACCGAGGAGGAGGCTGCAATATTGCTTCGCTCCTTGAAGTCGGCAGCCTCGATTGTGGAGTTTATACTCTCGCGCAAGGAGGGGTTGTATCCCGACCTACGTCGCATAACCCTCGGTGTTGGCACATATCCTGAGTTGCAGCGCGCCATAGAGCGTGTGGTGGACGAGAAGGGCGAGGTGCGCTCTTCGGCTTCACCAGAGTTGCAGGATATACGCCGTGCGATACGCGAGCACGAGGGTATGGTGGCAAAGCGCCTGCAACAAGTGTTGCAGAGGGCTAAGGCCTCGGGTATTGTTGAGGCAGATGCAATGCTTTCGATACGTGATGGTCACGCGGTGATTCCCGTGTCGGCAGCCAATAAGCGCAAAATTGCGGGATTTATACACGATGAATCGGCTACGGGACGTACATTCTATGTCGAGCCCGTTGAGGTTGTGGAGCTAAACAACGAACTCAAAGAGTTGGAGTATGCCGAGAAGCGAGAGATAGTACGCATCCTTACAGAGCTTACGGCGGTGCTACGCCTTGATGTCGAGGGCTTGGCACGTATCGAGGAGTACCTCACGCGCATGGATGCTCTTAGGGCTAAGGCTCGCTGGGCGTTGGAGAATGGGGCGGCGATGCCTATTATCTCTACGGAGGGTCGTCTGCTACTGCGTAAGGCGCGCCATCCGCTGTTACAGCAGACCTTGCGCGCACAGCGTAAGGAGATTGTTCCATTGGATATGGAGCTTAATGCTGAGCGCAGAATATTGGTTATCTCGGGACCTAATGCTGGCGGTAAGTCTGTGTGCTTGAAGACTACGGGTTTGTTGCAGTATATGGTGCAGTGCGGATTCCTTGTTCCCGTGTTGGAGAACTCGGAGTTTCCGTTGTTTAAGTCGCTGATGATAGATATTGGCGACCAGCAGTCGTTGGAGAATGACCTATCGACCTACTCATCGCACCTTGTAAATATGAAGGCGATGTTGCAGGAGGCCTCGGAGCATACGTTGATACTTATTGATGAGTTCGGCTCGGGAACGGAACCTACCATTGGTGGTGCTATCTCGGAGTCTATATTGGAACACTTTGTGGAGTGTAGAAGTTATGGCGTTATAACTACGCACTACGCTAATATAAAGTATTTTGCATCGCGTAACGATGGTGTGGCGAATGGCGCTATGTCGTTCGATGTTAAGAATATTCAGCCACTATTTAGCCTCGAGATGGGTAAGCCTGGAAGCTCCTTTGCTATCGAGGTGGCGCGTAAGATTGGTCTGCCAGAGAATATTGTTCGCAAGGCGATGGATAAGGCGGGCGAAGACCATATAAACCTCGAAAAGCAGCTCCGCGAGATTGCCCGCGATAAGCGCTATTGGGCAGAGAAGCGCGACCGCATACGCCAGACAGATAGAAAGGTGGAGCAGTTAGAGCAGACCTATACTGATAGGTTGCAGGATATAAAGGAGGAGCGTCGTAGAATCTTGGAGAGTGCGCGTAAGGAGGCTGAGGAGCTTATTACTAATGCTAACCGCACGATCGAAAATACTATTCGCACAATCCGTGAGTCGCAGGCGGAGAAGGAGCTTACGCGCCTGGCACGCAAGGAGTTAGTAAGCTTTGCTGAGGGGGTTGATAATAGCGATAAGAGCGCTGATGAGCGTATTGAACGCGAGATGGAGCGCTTGGCGCGCCGCAGGGAGCGCAGAGAGAAGCGCGCCGAGGAGCGTGAGCAGAATGGTGGTGTTGTGGAGAAACCACAACCGCAGCCTAAGCCACAGATAATCGAGGTGGGTAGCAAAGTGAAACTCGAAGGTCAAGCAACACCAGGTGTGGTGCAGCAGATTAAGGGCAAAAAGGCGCAGGTGGCGTTTGGGCAAATGATGATTATGGTAGAGCTTTCGCGCCTAAGTGTAGTCTCGTCGACGGAGTATCGCGCAGCCACACGTCCTACTACGGCACGTACCGTGGTGTCGGTAGATATTCGCGAGCGTAAGCTTAACTTCCGCGATACGATAGATGTGCGTGGTATGCGAGCTGCGGAGGCGTTGGAGGCTGTTGAGGATTTGGTCGACGATGCCTTGATGGTGGGAGTCTCGACCGTGACCATCCTCCACGGTAAGGGCACAGGAGCCTTGAAGGAGGAGATACGTCGCTATCTGCGTACGGTAAAAGATGTGGCTACGGTGGCTGATGACCATGCCGATAGAGGTGGTGCGGGTATTACCATAGTGACATTTAAGCAGTAACTTGAAAGATATAGGTTATGAACTATCTATTGTCTGAAATAGCCCACATCGTGGGTGGTGAGCACCGAGGTGCTGACGTTAGGGTGTGTAGTATTGCTACTGACTCGCGTAGCGTGGTATCTACCGAGGAGGTCGCCTTTGCTGCTATTGATGGCAAGAATCACGATGGCCATCAGTTTATCGAGCGTATGGTGGCTCGCGGCGTTGAGGCCTTTATCGTGGAGCGCGAGGTGGTGCTACCAAATAAGCGTTGCGGCGTTGTGGTTGTAGAGTCTACGTTGGCAGCGTTGCAGCGCCTTGCTACCTATCATCGTGAGCAGTTTCGGGGTAGGGTTGTAGCCATCACGGGCTCTAATGGTAAGACAATAGTTAAGGAGTGGGCATCGCGCTCAATGCCCGATAGCGTACACTCATTCGCCTCGCCTAAGAGTTATAACTCGCAGCTTGGTGTGGCGCTCTCGTTGCTAATGCTTGATGGTAGCGAGCAGGTTGCCTTTATCGAGGCAGGCATCTCACATCCAGGTGAGATGGAGCGTTTGGAGCGCATGATAGAGCCAGAGATTGTGGTAGTAACCTCGATTGGCGATGCTCACTCGGCAAACTTCGCAAGCGAGGGTCAAAAAATCGATGAGAAGTTGCTTCTTGCTAAGCGAGCAAAAACAATAATATATAGTAGCGAGTACCCAACGCTTGCCAAGCGTATTAAGGAGCTATACTCCGATAGAGAGTTAATAGATAGTAGTGCCGAATCCGAGGACTATGAGTTGGAACTTAGTGATGCTCTATCGGTCGATGCTCTGCACGTATCGGCACTTATGCGTAAACTTGGCTATGGTGTCGACGAGGCGATATTCTCGGCTAAGGTCTCGATGCGCTTGGAGTTAAAGGAGGGTATCGACAACTCGATGATTATAGACGATAGCTACAACTCGGATATAAACTCTGTGGTTGTGGCGTTGGATGCCCTGCACTTGCAGTCGATGGGTCGCAGGCGTGTGGCTGTGGTGTCGGATATACGCCAGAGCGGTATGACCAACGAGGCGCTCTATTCGCGTATTGCTGAGGCGGTACGCAGAGCGGGTGTCGACTACTTTATCGGTGTGGGCGAGAATATATCCTCTTGTGCATCGCTCTTCCCGCGTAACTCGGCATTCTACCACTCTACCGACGAACTTATCGAAAATTTTTCGCGTGAGCGATGGGCAGACTCGGTGATTTTATTGAAGGGTAGCCGCGATAGCCGTTTCGAGCGTGTAACACGCCTCTTGGAGCGTAGGACACATACTACGACTTTGGAGGTCGACCTCTCGGCGATGAAGAAGAATTTGAACTATTTCCGCTCGCATCTTCCTCAACACCATCCAATTGTGGCGATGGTAAAGGCTGGAAGCTACGGTACGGGCGATGTTGAGGTGGCACGTATGCTTCAACACGAGGGGGTCAAATATTTGGCTGTCGCATTTGCCGATGAGGGTGTGCTACTCCGTTCGAAGGGTATTACGATGCCTATCGTGGTACTTAATGCTGATCAAGATAGCTTCGATGTGATGATTGCTCACGACCTTGAGCCAGAGATATATAGCTTCCATTCGTTGGATGCCTTCCGTCGTGCTGCACACCATGTCCAGAGGGAGAACTATCCGATACATATCAAACTCGACACGGGTATGCACCGTCTGGGTTTTGTGGAGGATGATATTGACTTGTTGGGTCGCGCGCTTCACCACGACCATACTTTGCGTATTGCGACTATTTTCTCGCACCTTAGCAGTGCAGATATGCCAGAGGAGGATAGGTTTACCGAGGCTCAAATTGAGCGCTTCGACTATATGAGTGCTCAGCTTATCGAGTGGCTCGACTATACACCGCTGCGCCATATTGCCAATTCGGCAGCTATTTTGCGCTTCCCGTTTGCAGCGTTTGAGATGTGTCGCTTAGGCTTGGGACTCTATGGCTACGGCTTTGAGCATAACGAAGCCCTTATTCCGGTGGCTACGCTCTCGACACGTATCGTGCAGATTAAGACCCTTGCAAAGGGTGAGTCGGTGGGATATGCACGCAGTGCCAAACTCGATAGAGAGAGGGTTATAGCAACCATTCCTGTGGGCTATGCCGATGGCTTGGATCGCCATTTGGGCAATGGTCGTTGGAGTGTTAAGGTTGCGGGTAAGAGTGCTCCTATTATTGGTCGCGTATGTATGGATAGCGCAATGATAGATATTACGGATATCGAGGGCGTTGAGGTCGGCGATAAGGTTACGATATTCAGTGCCGAGAGAGAAAACACGTTGGAGGATATGGCTAAGGTGTTGGATACCATAACCTACGAGATTATGACATCCATATCATCGCGCGTAAAACGCATATATACAGAGAGATAGAATGAGTAGCGGAATTATATATATGATACCTTGCCCTATCAGCGACGAGCGCGCTGTATGGGATGTGTTGCCTAAGGCAAACCTCGATGTGATGAACTCGTTGGATTACTTCATCGTGGAGAATGTGCGCTCAGCGCGTAGATTCCTCTCGAAGGCTGGCGTGGAGCGCAGAATCGAGGAACTGGAGTTTGTGGAACTTAACGAGCACACACGCTCGGCGCAGGATGTGGAGCGTATGCTAAAACCAGTGTTGGAGGGTCGCTCGGCGGGTGTTATCTCGGAGGCTGGCGTACCTGGTGTCGCCGACCCAGGAGCCGATGTTGTGGCGCTGGCGCATAGAAAGGGGGTCAAAGTAGTTCCATTGGTAGGACCATCCTCTATTTTGATGGCTATTATGGCATCGGGACTAAATGGTCAATCCTTTGCCTTTGTGGGTTATTTGCCGGTTAAGGAGCCAGAGCGTATCAAGCGCCTTAAAGAGTTGGAGCGCAGAGCTATGGGTGAGAATCAAGCGCAGCTCTTTATCGAAGCTCCCTATCGCAATATTAAGCTCTTTGAAACGATGCTAAAAACGCTTTCGCCAAAGTTGAAGCTTACCGTGGCGGTAGATATCACCTCGCCCGAGGAGTTTATCAGGACCCGCACTATCGAGGAGTGGCGCAAGGCTGGTATGCCAGATATGGCAAAGCGCCCAACGATATTTTTGTTAGGCATATAATTTGCGCAATATATAATAGAAGAATTAAAATAATAGATATATATGACAAAACAAACATCTGAAAAAGAGAGAGATATAAATTTGGAGGAGGGTGCAGACCAGACCACTTCAAATTCATCTGCCGAGACGGATACTGACAATGTGGCAGAGAATGTGGCACAGGACGCTGACAATGTGTCAGTTGAGCCATCATTAGAGGAGCAGATTGCTGCGTGGCGTGATAAGTACCTTCGCTTGCAGGCAGAGTTCGACAACTTCCGCAAACGCACCATTAAGGAGAAGATGGACCTAGTGGAGCGTGGTTGTGAGGGTGCTTGGAAGGCTGTTCTCCCAATCCTTGATGATATGGAGCGCGCCATTGCTGCATCACAAAAGAGCGACGATATCGAGGCATTGCGCCAGGGCGAGGAGCTTGTGATGAAGAAGTTTGAGAGTGTGTTGCAGGGTGCAGGTATCACAGCTATCGATTGCGTAGATAAGCCATTTAACGAGGAGGAGCAGGAGGCTGTGGCACGTTTTGCTGCGGGTGAGGATAAGCGTGGCTTGGTTATCGACTGCGTGCAGCGTGGTTACAAGTTGGGTGAGCACGTGTTGCGCTACGCCAAAGTTGTTGTAGGCGAGTAATTTAGAAGTACACTATGGCAGAAAAGAGAGATTATTATGAGGTGTTGGGCGTTGAGAAAAACGCCGATGCCGAGACTATAAAGAAGGCGTACCGCAAGGCGGCAATCAAGTACCACCCAGACAAGAACCCAGGAGATAAGGAGGCCGAGGATAGGTTTAAGGAGGCTGCCGAGGCATACGATGTGCTCTCGAATGAGGAGAAGCGTGCTCGTTACGACCGATTTGGTCATGCGGGTATGAATGGTGCTGGCGGTGCTGGCGGCTTTGGAGGCTTTAGTGGCGGTGGCTTCTCGATGGAGGATATTTTCGAGCAGTTTGGTGACATCTTCGGAGGTGCCTTTGGTGGTGGCTTCGGAAGTTTTGGTGGCGGTCGTTCGCGCCAGCGTCGTCAGAATCGAGGTACAGATATTCGCGTAACGGTAAAGCTTACGTTGAAGGAGATTTCGGAGGGAGTAACCAAGAAACTAAAAATCAGCAAGAACATCGCTTGCTCGGAGTGTAGCGGCACGGGTGCTAAGAGTGGCTCGGGCTACTCAACTTGTTCGAAGTGTGGTGGCTCGGGTTATGTGATTACCGTGCAGAACTCATTCTTTGGTCGTATGCAGACTCAGAGCGTATGTCCTGACTGTCAGGGCGAGGGTCGCATCCTTAAAGAGCGTTGCACAAAGTGTGGCGGCGAGGGTACGGAGCGTGGTCAGGAGATTGTCGAGGTTACAATCCCTGCGGGTGTTGCCGAGGGTATGGCATTGAAGGTCGAGGGCAAGGGTAATGCTGCTCGCCGTGGCGGTATCAATGGCGACTTGATTGTTGTAATCGAGGAGATTGATGATTCACAGCTTATGCGTGATGGCAACGACCTTGTACACACACTTAACATCACAGCTACAACAGCTATCCTTGGTGGCGAGGTTGAGGTGCCTACGATTGATGGTCGTGTGCGCATCAAGATTGCGCCAGGTACTCACGCCGGCAAGGTATTGCGCCTACGCGGCAAGGGTCTTCCATCGGTAAATGGAATGGGTCGTGGCGACATCAAGGTTATTGTCGATATTACTATCCCTACGGAGCTTACAAAGCAGGAGCGTGAGCTTGTCGAAAAACTCGATAAGATGCCTCACTTCAAGCAGCCAGAGAAGCTTGAAAACCAGAACATTCTGGAGCGTATGAAGAGCTTTTTCAGAGGTTGAAGAGCAAGAATCAAAGATATAATTAACAGATTACTAAGATAGAATGTCGTTTTTCAGACCACATAAAACAAAGCCGCGACAGTTTAACTACATCCCTCGCCACTACGACCCCGTAAAGGAGGAGCGTGATCGCAGACGTAGGGAACTTCACGGCACCTCTACGGCTGATGACCAGGAGTACACCCCAGGCAAGTATATCCGCACTCAGCGTGAGGCGCGCGATGCCTCGCGTGGTGAGCGCACGGGCTACGAGGGCTTGGGTCGCATAGCTGTAATAGCTGCTGCTATGGTGTTGGCAATGCTTGTGTTCTTGCCTCGCTTTATGCGCTTTGTGGAGCGTGCTAACGAGGAGAAGCTAACCCAGCAGGGTGTGCCAGCGGGACGCAGTGTGGAGAAAAACGATGATAGTACGGTGTCGATACTCCTTGATGAGCGTCATGGCGATATAGACTTCCGTGAGTTTGAGAGCCTTACGCCTGAGGCTTTGAACGAGATTGAGGAGTGGCAAAACTCCGTGGGTAAGATTACCATCTATGACGATGATGTCGAGATTGTAGATGGTAAGCGCGTGGAGTAGAGACCTTTACAACGATTGAACGGTATGAGTAGTAACACGATAATGCTGCTGCCCGAGATTGTGGCAAACCAGATTGCCGCGGGTGAGGTGGTAAATGGCCCAGCGAATGTGGTCAAGGAGATGATGGAGAACTCCTTGGATGCAGGCGCTACGTCGGTGTCTGTGAACTACCGTAATGGTGGCAAGGATCTTATCCAGATTATCGATAACGGCAAGGGTATGTCGAATGTCGATGCGCGTATGGCATTCGATAGACACGCAACGTCGAAGATTCGCTCAATCGAGGATGTCTACGCACTGCATACCTTTGGCTTCCGAGGTGAGGCGTTGGCATCTATCGCTGCGGTGGCAGAGGTGGAACTTCGCACACGCCGTGAGGAGGATGAGCTTGGTACGCTGACCGAGATTTCGGGCGGTACATTCCGTTCGCAGAAGCCTATTAGCTGCTCTAAGGGTTCGCAGTTTATGGTGCGTAACCTCTTCTACAATGTCCCATCGCGACGAAAGTTTATCGATGGTGATAACTCGCGTCTTAGCTCGCAAATAAAGAGCGAGTTTATGCGTGTGGCGTTGTGCTACCCCGAGGTGGAGTTTGAGCTTCGCCAGAATGATGCACCGCTATATTCGTTGCAACCCACAAACCGTAAGGGGCGTATTATAGATGTCGTAGGTAAGCATATCAAACAGAATTTGTTGGATGTGGAGGTTGATACCTCAGTTGCTCGTATTGAGGGCTTTGTGGGTCGCCCACAAGCATCGAAGAAGCGTAATAACGAGCAGTATCTCTTTGTTAACGGTAGATATTTTAACTCAGTGGCGATGCAGCGAGCCATCGTGCGCGCCTACGAAAAGCTTATTCCAGAGGGATGTATGCCCTCTTATTTCATATATATAACCGTCAACCCTGATATGGTGGATGTCAATGTCCACCCGCAAAAGACGACGGTTAAGTTTGCAGACCACGACCTTATACTCGAAATTTTGCAGGCAGCAGTGCGCGAGACTTTGGCAAAGACTGGCGCAGTGCCTATGATGGATTTCTCCAACGAACAGCGTATCGACATCCCTGTTTTAGGTCAGCGTGAGCGCCTATACAGTGAGCCACGCACAGCGACTAATAGCGCATATAACCCCTTCGATACGGAGTATATCGACCCTACGGCGCCTATACCCGATACACCATTTACGGGCTTTGATGTGCCATACGATGGCTCTATGCTACAATCAAAGCCAAGGAGCATAGTACCAATAGCTAACGATACCGAGCTATACGACTACCCATCTGGCGTAGGCTTGGAGTCGGTAGTGGAGTATATCGACGAGGATGGCACAGAGGCGGAGGAGCAGGAGTTCGACTTTATACAGTCGGCAGGACTTAGTGCCGATCGTAGAGAGTTTAGCGAGGTGATGTACGTTGGTGGCGGCTATGCCGTGGCTATATATGGTGGCTCGGTGGTCTTGGTGTCGTTGCGCAGAGCTAAGGAGCGCCTTTTGTATGAGGATATTATCCGCTCTTTGGGTGCTGGTGCAGTACCTGTGCAGAGGATGTTCTTTGCCGAGGAGCTTATACTCTCGCTGGAGGAGTACGAGCGCTTGGAGAACTACGCTACGGAGTTCGCAGCCTTGGGCTTCGAGATTGAGTATCGTGGCGAGGGTGTTATCTCGGTGGCAGGTCGCCCTGCTGTCATAGATATGACTACGCCTATCGACGAGCTACTCTATGAACTACTACATAGTCTCGATATGGGCGAAAACATCGGCGAGAGGGAGCGACGACGTATGGCAGAGCTTATGGCGCAGCGTGGAAGCCACAACTTTGGTGGCGGACTAAACTCCGCGTCCGCAGCCGAGCTATTGCGAAGACTTGCCGAGTGCGATAATACAAGCTTTACCCCTGCGGGATGCCCTATAATGGCGGAGTTGACACTCGACGAGATAAAGGCTAAATTAACAAAATAAAATGATGACTACATACCAGAACTCAATGTGGCGAACCCCTGCGGTGGCGAATCTCTTGATTGCCAATATTGTAGCATACCTTGCTACGCAGTTGCTAAATACTGCACAGATATACGGACTCTTTGCACTATTCCCTGTGGAGAGCTACTTCTTTAATTGGTGGCAGCCAGTGACCTATATGTTCCTGCACGGCGGTTTCTCGCACCTCTTTTTCAATATGTTCGCATTGTGGATGTTTGGTAGAGAGTTGGAGGCAGAGATTGGCACAAAGCGCTTCTTGATATATTATTTTGTCTGCGGTGTAGGAGCTGCACTTGTGCAACTTGGTATCGCTCAGATAGATATAATGCATCTGTCGGATACGCCTGTGCTCCTTTGGGACTACCTACGTACCCCTACGCTTGGTGCTTCGGGCGCGGTCTTTGGTCTGTTGCTTGCATTCGGTATGTTGCATCCAAATGCAACCATTATGCTCCTTATTCCACCAATCCCAATGAAGGCAAAGTGGTTTGTGGTGCTCTATGGTCTGCTTGAATTGTTACTTATTGTGCTTCAGGCGCAGGATGGTGTGGCGCACTTTGCCCACCTTGGCGGTATGTTCTTCGGCTGGTTGTTGCTTGTGTTGTGGAATCGCCGAGATAGAAACCGTATATACTATAACTAACCCCAACAACTTACTATGGCACGACGTAGTGATAAATATAATAGTGAGCCCTTTGGCTCACCACGACGACAGAGCAACAACCGTGGCTCATACGTAGGCACGATACTCTTTATTGTGTTGCTTGCTGTTACTATGTCGCTCTCGGTGGCACTTATAATAGCCTATCTCACACCACACGTTGCTCCCGCAGCATTCGGGTCGCTTACCATCGTAGGTATCTTTGCTCCTATATTGTATATAGGTGTTGTGATATGCCTACTTTGTTGGATAGTTATGGGTCGCTGGAAGATTGCTGGTGTCGTGGCACTGCTCCTTATCCCTGGATTGTTCCGGATCTCGGATTTCTATAATGTGGTCTATATGCGACAGGTGGAGCAGAAGCCAAGCCGTGGCTCGTTCACGCTTATGAGCTATAATGTCCGCGGTTTTAGAAACGATAGCTCCTCGCGAGCTGTGGATAACCACGTTGCATACTTCGAGGCCCAGGAGCTTGCCGATATTGTCTGTTTTCAGGAGTATGCGCTCGATATCCCAAATGTGGAGCGTATAGACTCGCTCTTCAATGCTCGCCATAAGCGACTCTATTCGAAGGATGTCGTGGAGTCGGGCGAGGTGGTGCTACGTACATATAGCCGCTTCCCGATTATAGGCTCTGGTTCGCTCTCGGGTGAGGGTCGTGGCACGTCGCTCTGGGTAGATGTTATCGTTGGTAAGAATGATACGTTGAGGGTCTTTAACAACCACCTCCACTCGATGAATATATCCTCGGAGGATAGCTCGGATATAGAGCAGGGTAGGATTCTAAACGATGGCGACCGTATGCAGAGTATTGTTGAGCGAATTGCTACAAACTCCTCTATTCGAGCTGAGTATGTAGACACACTGCGTACTATTGTGGAGAGTAGTCCATATCGCAATATTATATGTGGAGACTTTAACGACACTCCGATGTCGTATGTCTACGGCGAGTTAAAGGATGGTTATGTCGATGCCTTTGAGCAGTGTGGTGGTGGATATGGCTATACATTCCGACCTATGCGAGGCACGCTACGTATCGACTATATCCTCTTTTCGCCAGAGCTTGAAGCAGAGAGCTACGTTGCGGATGAGAGCAACGAACTCTCGGACCACCTGCCTATTTCGGCACGCATAAAGATTTTGCCGAAGGAGGGTAAGTAGTGGCTTGGAAGTGATAAAAAGATGAAATATTTTGCAAGTTAGAATTATTATTCTTAACTTTGCGCGCTATTATTAACTAATTTAACTTTTGTAACAATGCCAAAAATGAAAACAAATGCCGCTGCAAAGAAGCGTTTTTCTTTCACCGGCACAGGTAAGATCAAGCGTAAGCACGCTTATCACAGTCACATCCTGACAAAAAAGA
>JAZOSJ010000131.1:0-17785 GCA_045657045.1 Alistipes sp. | reverse complement strand
TTTGACTGAAGAGTCAAAGATGACCCCTTATCACAAGAAATTATGACCCCTTATCACAAGAAATTACTTGTTGAGGGCACGCCAAAGCATATCCTTAAGCTGAGTAATATTTAGATTCGCAACTGAAGAGATAAATATGGTCTCAACACCCTCTGGAAGATGCTGCTTCATCTGTTCGATAAGTTCGTCGTCGAGCATATCACACTTTGTGATTGCGAGTAGTCGCTGCTTGTCGAGAAGCTCAGGATTGTACTGAGTAAGCTCACCAAGAAGAATATCGTAGTCAGCAATAATATCGTCGGAGTCTGCTGGTATCATAAAGAGTAGCACAGAGTTACGCTCAATATGACGAAGGAAGCGAGTACCAAGACCTCGTCCCTCGTGCGCACCCTCGATGATACCTGGGATATCTGCCATAACGAATGAGTGGTCGTCACGAACAGAGACGATACCAAGGTTTGGCTCAAGCGTCGTAAAGGCGTAGTTTGCAATCTTTGGTTTTGCCGCAGAGACAACAGATAGGAGCGTTGACTTACCCGCATTAGGGAAGCCCACAAGACCTACATCAGCAAGCACCTTAAGCTCGAGGATAAAGGCTCCCTCAGCACCCTCCTCACCTGGCTGTGCATAGCGTGGAGTTTGATTTGTTGCTGTACGGAAGTGCCAGTTACCAAGACCACCGCGACCACCCTTAAGCAACACAAGCTGCTCACCATGCTCTGTTACCTCGCCCACAACCTCTGTGTAGGTTTCTCCTGTCTCCTCATCGGTAAAGACCTGCTTTGCAACAGTTCCAAGAGGCACTGGGATGATGATATCCTTAGCATCAGCACCTGTAGAGCGCGCGCCGTGACCATTCTCGCCATCTTCGGCAAACTGGTGACGCTTATACTTTAGGTGGATAAGAGTCCAATACTGGCTATCGCCCTGAAGGATGATGCTACCACCCTTACCACCATCGCCACCATCTGGGCCACCGAATGCCACGAACTTCTCACGACGGAAGTGGCATGAGCCAGCACCACCGTGGCCAGAGCGTGCAAATATCTTTACATAATCTACAAAGTTGCTTCCTGCCATACGGGATTATATATATAAATAAGTAAATACTCTATCTATTTTCGGCTACAAAGGTAGTAAAAAAAGTTGAAGGAGTGTGACCTATAGATAAATTTCAGCCACAAACACCCCTTCAACGCTCTATTTTACACAATTCGAGGTATATTTATAACTGCATCACTATTAAAAGCAATATGAAAAACCTACACCAATAGAGACCACAGAACGGTTGTCGGATGCAGACATAACCCTCTTAACCATAGGTGTTGGCAGGTAGTGATGATATGTGGCATCAGCATATAGTCTACAATCACCTATTGGCCACATCAGTCTTAAGCCAATATCCGCTGTTATTGCTATGCCACGACCAAAGTTCTCGACACCACGACTTACATACTCACCCCACTGCCATGATGGCGTAATACCGGCATGTAGTTCAAAGTATGATGGTTTAGGTGCTGCCTCTGAGAGCATATACCACCCAACTGAGTCAGTCATAGGTGGAGTATCAGGATAAAATAGGCCATTATGGTAGTGACCAAGACTCTGCTCACTACGAGCCATTCTTCCTGAACGCCAACTAAAATGCAATGGCACAGCCACCCCACTGCCAGCAATAGGGTTACTAAAGATATACGATAGTCCCGTTCTAAAACCTAAATTGTCATAGGTATATGTGGCATAGTTTATTGCCACCCTATGTCGCGCAACATCATCTTGTACACCTACAGGGACATCTACACCATACTCTACACCCACCTCATTATTAACTCTTTTAGGTATAGTTGTATCACTCTGCGCATAACCAACAACTGGAAGCATCAGCAACACCAACAATACTTTAATCACACTTTTCATATTACCGGAGATTATTTGATTACATCACAAATATACACTATTATTCACAAACATACAAATATTGGGTTGTGAAACTCGCCCGCATAGTAATTAGTAATGAGAGTGAATAAAAAGTGACCGGTAAAACTTAAAAGTCATTGGCTTTTTACGTAGGGGAATTAGGGAAGTTAGAGAGTTTAGGGAGGTTAGTGCTTTATTGATACAGACTCACTAATCTCCTTAAACTCCCTAAACTCCCTAAGAAAAAGTCGCAGACTTTTAACACTAACAACTTACAGGGTAGCACGACCTAATTTCTCAGGAGAAGGCTGCGCAATCGAATGGGTTACTATGGGTTACTATGAGTAGAGCGATATCATCAATAAAAACATAGGAACCCATAGAAACTCATCGGAACCCACAGGAACTCATAACAGAAACCCACCCAAGCACCACTACCCAATTTCTTGCGAGAAGGGGTCAGGCTTGGCCTCGATAAAGAGATTGCCCCAGATGGGACATACTAAGCGTATTTCCCATTTGGGGCAATGATTGAGAGGTCGAGAATGACCTCTTATCACGAGAAATTATTTCTTGTCAGAAGGGGTTAGATTTGTTCTATCGCAAAAGAAGATCCCCACGGGATAGTACACATAGTACAGCCCGTGGGGTCTTACTTTTGGGATGGGACAAAGGTATGCCCCTTATCACAAGAAATTCACAAGAAATTACTTGTCGAACTTAGCCTTAGCCTTCTCCAACTGTCTCTTAATTATATCCATTGAATTGTCAACCGCTTCCTCGAAGGTGAATGCACGCTCCTCAACACGAATATCGCTACCAGGGACATGGAGCTGCACGATTACTACTTTGTTACCCTTCTCTGAGTCAGGATCGAGACGTAGAGTTACCTCTACATCGCCTGCTCTATCATCGACAAAGCGATCCAATCTATCCATCTTCTTCTGAATGAAGTCAAGCAACTGCTGGCCTGCATCGAATTTTACTGACTGAATCTGTACGTTCATAGGTCATAAAGTATTAAGTTATATATTGTGTCCGCTACTCTCGTGGCAGCAGACTGTCTCAACACTATCTACTCGCTACTCTCACGCGGGTGGGCTCGATAGTAAACCTCTTTGAGCGACTCAATATTTGTATGAGTGTAGACCTGCGTTGTGCGTAGCGCGCTATGTCCAAGGAGCTCTTGTATCTCTCGCAGGTCGGCACCATCATTTAGAAGATGAGTGGCGAAGGTGTGGCGAAGCACGTGCGGCGAGGTCTTACCCTGTATGCCATAGCATTTTAGCTTGCTATCAACGATGCGCTGCACCATCCTGCGATTAATACGCTCTCCTTTCTTTGATAAAATTAGTGCTTTTTTTTGACCTGTGCAAATATTTTGCGAAGAATTTTGACTAAAATACTTTTTTAGCACGTTACCGACACTTTTCACTATCGGTTGTATACGCTCTTTATTGCCCTTACCGCGAACACGTATGGTGCTAAAATCGGAAGATATATCATCAATATTTGCCTCAACAAGTTCCGAGAGTCGCAGACCGCAGGTATAGAGCAACAACATAATCAGAGCATCGCGCAGGCGCTCTATATCATCAGAGGCAATATCCTCTTTAAGGGCGACAATAACACCATCCATACGAGTTTCGGGAACGTAGGTAGGTAGTCGCTTCGGTGTTTTATATTGCTTGATTGTGCTTATAATATCGTGTGTCGTATACTTCTGCGCAAGCATCCACGTCCAGAAGCTACGCAACGATGCAAGCGATCTATTTACCGATGTAGCTTTAAGCTTCCTCTTATCGAAGAGGTAGACCGCCCAATCATCTATATCGCGTCGCTTGAATGATTCGGGTTTGAATTTCTCGATATCGACACCGCGCCACTCGAAAAAGGCATATAAATCACGACGATAGCCACTCACCGTATGCGGCGAGTAGCGACGCTCCGATTCGAGCACCGATAGAAACTCCTCAACCCTGTTCATAGCACTCAGGGCAGCAGATACACCCTACTTAAAAAACTTGTATTGGAAGATAAGAAGGTAGACAACAGCAACCGAAATATAGGCATCGGCAACATTAAATACCGCGCCAAAGAAGTAGCCATCGCCACCCACCAAGAAACTTAGGAATTGTGGGCAATTCTCCCACTTAAACAAAGGTAAGTGTATCATATCCACCACCTTACCCATCAAGAAGCCAGCATCCTGTGTATCTAGCAACAAGCCATAGAACATACTATCAACCATATTGCCAATAGCACCTGCAAGGATAAGCACAGCACCTACGATAACACCCTTAGGCACCTGGTTACGATGCTTTACAAGATAGCTGATACCGTAGATAAGCAGACCAATCATCACGATACGGAAGAGGCTTAGAATAAGCTTACCCCAATCCACAGCACCCTCTCCTGAGCCAAGCTGCATACCGAATGCAAAGCCATTATTCTCTATATAACAGAGGTTAAACCACGAGAAGACCTCAATCTTATCGCCCACTTCAAGGTTGCAGTGCACAAGCATCTTAACAACCTGATCAATCACAACAAGAAGGATAGTCCAAAATGCAACTTTATAACCAGCTGGTATATTCTTTAAGCTCATAATATTCAGTTTTTATCGTTTTGCAAAGATATAGCACAAATTTACGCAATATTTTTGAAATGGACAAATTAAAGTTGAACATAGGAAGTTCAAAGGAGGGTTAGCTTTGTACGAAATTGTAATTTTTATCTTGTACAGCCGCCCCCCCACAACCAAATTTCTTGTCAGAAGGGGTTAGGCTTGGCCTCGATAAAGAGATTGCCCCAGATGGGACATACTGAGCGTATTTCCCATTTGGAGCAATGATTGAGAGGTCGAGAATGACCTCTTATCACAAGAAATTAAATCTCACCCTCGCCACGAAGATCCTCAATCTTAGCCTTCGCAGTCATTGTCTCAACTGCGACACGCTTCATCTGGCTCTCGCGCTTAGTCATCTCAGGAGTGCGCTCTGCATCGAAAGCTGTAGCATCAACCTCACCGTTGATAGCATCAACAACGAATACATATGCAGCATTGTTACCCTTAACCTTAGTCTCAACGCCTGTCTCACGGCTACGTGCGATAGCACCTACAAGAGCTGCCTCCCACTTACCATCAACAACATTGTCGTTGAACTTAACACCAGAGAAGCTACCCTGCTCAGCGCCCTCAATCTCAGCGCCCATAGCAAGCTGTGAAGCGATAGCCTCATACTGCTTGTCACGCTTCAAGCGCATCTCGATAGAAGAGGTATTCTTGAACTCATACTTATTCTCGTCGATTGAAGCAACCATAACAACGTAGATTACATTCTCACCGTAGAAATACTTCTTAGCACCTACCTCAGCGTCGTATGCCCAAATAGCAATCTGACGAGAGTTATCCATACCGCGAACTGAACGCTCACGACCCTGCATAGCTACATAGTCGTTACGGTTAGCAGTAGATACAAGCACCTGGTACTGTGCAACGTTTGCAGCCTCGTTGAAAGAGTCAACATTGTCACCAGCAGCAGCCATAAATGCCTCAACACTCTTTACTATGCCATTGTTAGTCTTCTCGCTTGCCTTAACACTCTTGCTAACATCAGCAGTAAGAACGAAACGCTCAACATCACCAAGCTTAGTAATCTTAGCAACAGCTGGCTTATGGTTGTAAGAGATAGCTACGATATCACCAACCTTTGTACCGATGAAGTTCTTAGCCTCGCTCTCGTTCATACGTACCATCTCGCGGGTATCAGTTGTAGTCTCAACAGCCTCCTCAAGCTTAGTGAAGTCACCACCTACTGCCTTCAATGCTGCAACAAGCTCGTTAGCCTTAACAACGTTATCAACAGTAGCAACCTCGAACTCATATGATGCAGGAGTCTTTACATCAGAAACGATGTAGCTCGCAGTCCAAGTGTTATCCTCGAATACAGGACCGTAGTGGTTACCAGCCTTAACAGCCTCTGCAACCTTTGCATCAAGTGCGCTAAAAAGCTTATAAGCATCTGACTTACCACCGATAGCGCGTACAGCCTGCTTGATAGCAGCTGAGTCACCCTTAGCCTCCTTAACAGCCTTATCAACAGCCATAACCTGATTCTCAACATCCTGCATATCCTCAGCAGTAGGAGCAATCTCGAATGTTACATAACGCAATGTGCGAGCGCCGTAGTTCTTGTTCTCAGCCTTGTTAGCCTCGTAGTATGCGTTAATCTCCTCCTCAGTAACCTCAACCTCAGGCATAGCCTTGTAAGGTACCATTACGTAGCGACCATCGAATGTAAGGTTGTTGTTACGCAAAGCGTTCTCAACCTCAAGGCGGTTAACGTAGTTACCAGCGGTGTAAACCTCAGTGAACTTCTCGTATGAAAGGTTCATATCAAGAGTTGCAAGGTTCGAAACCCACTGATTCTGAATCATAGTCTTAATCTGGTCAGCTGGCCAGCCATACATCTGATACATCGCAGCAGCCTCCTCGCTGAAAATCTTAGCATAAGCCTTGATATCACCAGCAGCTACACCCAAACCTACTGCATCAAGAGCAGGACGTGTGTAGAGGTTGAAGATTGCAGCCTGCATAGCATAATCAGACTTTGCATCCTCTGCAAGGTTTGCATCACGGTAAGACTCGAAGTACTGAGCATACTGAGATGCCTTAACCTCCTCACCATTAACTGTCATTACTGTTGTATCCTCTGGCATCTGTGCACCACGATTCTTCATTGAGAGCTGGTCGCCAAGGATAAATGCTACAAGTACAAGGCCGATAAGTACTGAAAGTACTACGCCAAACTTGGTTCTTAGTGTGTTTAATGTTGCCATAAAAAGTTATTATTTTTTGTCATTGATTTCTTTTTAACCCTCAAAGGTAGTAATTTTTTATTTAATACCACAAATTTTAGAGCAATTTATTTACAATGAACCTCAACAAGGTCCAATCGGGAGCTCTCACGTCGCAGAATTTTGATGGAAAATTGCTCATTTTCCAGCATCTCACCCTCATGAGGGATGGCGCCGTGCTCCGCTATGATATATCCGGCCAAGGTATCATATTCATCGCTCTCAGGGATGCCAAGTTCGTACTCCTCGTTAAGGTACTCAACCTCCAAGCGTGACGAGAACTGCCAAGCGCGCTCGCCAATACTCTTCTCAACCAACTCCTGCACATCGTGCTCATCCTCAATCTCGCCAAAGATCTGCTCCAACACATCCTCCAACGAGATAATACCCGCCGTGCCACCATACTCGTCGATTACCACAGCAATGCTCGCCTTACGTTTGGTGAAGGTCTCCAACATCGCCTGCAACGGCATAGTCTCAGCTACGTATATCGTCTTAATCAGAATGTCTGATATAGAATGCGGATTCTCAAAGAGGCTCTTGGAGTTAACATATCCGATAATGTTGTCGATGGTATCGTGCCATACGAAGATACGCGAATAGTTGGTCTCAACGAATCTCTCGGTAAGCTCCTCCACCGAGGTTGTTTCAAGGTCGACAGCCTCGACATCGACTCGCTGAATCATACAATCACGCACTCTAAGGTCGGCAAAATCCAGGGCATTCTGGAAGAGGCGTATATCCTCCTCGTCCTCCTCGTCTACCTCTACGTTATCCGCCTCAACAAGCGATGCAAGATCATCACGGTTAAACTCCGTAGGCTCCGCCCTATTCTCCATTCGTGTACCCATAAGGCGCAGTAACAGATATGATAGAAGCGTAGTGAAACGCGTGAGCGGATATAGTATAATATAGAATAGGTATATTATAGAGGCAAAAATTCGATAGTAAAAGTTCGGATTATATCGAACCACTGTCTTTGGAATATACTCGCCGATAAAGATGATAACAACCGTAGAGATAATCGTCTGCAATAGGGCATTCTCGACACCCAACGCTACAAGCATAAGCTTCGACATCGCCATTGAGTAGATAACAAGAGCTATGTTGTTACCTACGAGGATTGTTGTGATGTAGTTGCTTGAATTGCGCGCAAAGAGCTCGGCAATATGGTTAAACATAAAGTTCTGCTTACGGTCAATCTCCTCTCTAAGTCTGTTACGACCCAGAAAGGCGATCTCCATACCAGAGAAGAATGCCGAGAAGACAAGCATCACGGCAATAGTTATAAGTATCGAAAAAGTCTCTTCACCCATCTATATCAATATTGGTATGATTATGTATTGCTACTCTGCAATATCTCTATTCGTAGCTACACTTACATCCATTTTTGAGATTTTAAGATCCTCCATATCTCTCTTTGCAACATCGCGCTTAGACATACTACCATGCTGCTTACCACGCTCAGGAGCAAACGATGTCGGTCTAACAGCGTTAGTCTCAATCGACATATTACCCCCTGGCTTGGTAATCTCGGATGGTCGTATTGTCTGACCCTCCTTCGCACCTGGTGCGTTGAAATTAGGTTTTACCCTATCCTCTCGCTTACCAAAGCCCGCGCTATTACGCTCGCTCCTCGAATCCCCATCCTTAGCTCGCTCTCTATCCGATGGTGTCTTAGCTCCACGCTCCTGTTTTTTTGCGTTCGCCTTACTCTGATTAGCTCGCTCAACTGCGCTCATACGCTTTGTAGTATCGCTCTTCTCTGTCTCACTGACATCGAATTCAATCTCCGAGCTATATCTGCGGAAGTGGATATTTCGCAAATCGTCATCAGCATCAAAGCCTACACCAAAATGCCAACCATCCGCTTGCAAGACCTTGGTATCAACGTTCGAGTATATCTTCTTTGTTGTAGCATTCCAGAACAACTGCTGAGTATATACCTCCGTAAGACCCTTAACCGTAGTATCACCCTCCTCGCGGTCGCGGCGTATAACCACCACATTACCCTTTGCCTCCCAGAGTTTCTGACGCTCATAGTAGATAGCATAGTTTGCAGTGATGGTCACCTCGGGAAGCGACAACGAGTCGGTATATGTTGTCATTTCAATGCCGCGACGAAACTCCTGATAGGGATTAGTAGCCAACCTGTAGCCCTCCATAAGCGGCGAGGTAAAGGTATAGGAGCGCTTACCATTCTCCATCATCGTTATCGTGCGATTCTCGCTCGACTCCGTCATCAGAGTCTCATTATCGTATTCCGTAATCTGAGCCTTCTTGCCACAGGAGAATAGCAATGTAGCACTCCCCAATACGGAGAGTGCTATCACTGCATATCGTTTAGTTTTCAAGAACATATCCCAGCTAAACGCTTAGACTTTTAACGGTAACGAACGGTTGTTGTCTGACCCTTAGCAAAGCCACAAAGGATAGTGTAACGGTCGCCCTGTGCAAGCTCCGCGAAGAAGCACTGCTCCTGTGGAGGGAATGCAGCACGGTAAGCGTTCATAAGCTGCTGTGCAGCCTTCAACACCTCTGGCTCATCCTTAAGAAGGTTAGCAGCCTGAGCCATAGCATCGTATGCAGCCCAATAAACTGTTGTACCACCAACCTTATCCTCAGGACATGTAGTAGATGCATAGCACTGACCGAGGATGAAGTATGAGTAACCATTCTCTGGGTTGATACCACGCAACTCACGTGCAGCCTCAGCAGCAGCATTGTAGTTCTGGGCGCTAATCTCGATAAGCGCAATCTGAACATACAAAGGCTCCTTACGTGCAGGATCAGCCTCAACAGCCAAAGCCTCACGCAAATACTTCAACGCCTTATCGTTCTCACCACGGTTCTGGAAGCCCTGTGCAAGGAAGAGCGCAGTCTCAGAAGATGGGTTTACAGCGTAATACTTCTCGGTTGAAGCGAAGAAGAAGTCGCTTGTACACTGAGCACGTGACATAAGAGCCACTGCCTGAGCCAAGAGTGCAGTGTTATCTGGGTCAGCCTCAAGCTTTGCAGAGAACAATGTCTCGAGGTTATCACAGCTTGCAGCACCACTTGTACCAAAGCTATTCTCGAAGATCTCCTTATACTGCTCATCCTCAGCCGAAATCTCAGCAAACAATGGTGAAAGACGCTCATACTCAGCAAGTACAATGTCGCTTGTCACATTGTCATCATACTCATAATCCTCGCAAAGATATTTGTAGTATGAAGCTACGATATCAAGATTCACACGACCCGCCTCAATACCAGCATCCACAGCATCCTTCAAACCTGCACGGAGCAAAGGACGGTCTGTTGTACAGTAACGGAGCATATCGCGAGCCTTCATATCAAGGATGTAATCCTTACCATTCTTCTGGTGGTCACCGAAGTAAACCACACGCTGATCATAGATGAAGAGTACAGAGTCGATAAACATACGCTTCTGCTCAACGCTACGAGCACGCTGTGCCTTGTTCTTGTAGATGGTTACACCACGAGCAAAAGTCTGCTGTGAAGCCTCTGGGCACTTCTCCAAAAGCTGCTGGAAATAGTGTGCAGCACGGTTGAAGTCCTTAGCATCAATTGCCTCTTTAAGGTAGTTGCTGGCAAGGATATTCTCCTGACGCTCCTCAACGGTTGCGCCCCACTTGCCATAGACCTTGTCATCGCTAAAATCCTGTGCCATTGCGCTAAAGCCAACGAACATCGCTACGGCAGCCAAAAGAAATTTTACGCTTTTCATAAATTGTAGTTAGATTTTAATTTTATAATTTTGTTTATGTTCTTCACCTTATGGATTGTGTTAATCATACTTCTGCTGCACAAACCAATAGTCGGCAGTATCGGCAGAGAATAGCGAGAAGCCCAACGTTACCTTGAAGCTATTTTGCTTCATCAGACCAACCTTCTGAGCCCCTATCTGTATAGGATTCTTCGACGACATACGACCATACTCAAAGCCGATGTTCATCGTCGATATACCCCAAATCTTTAACGGCATACCCAAACCCGCAGTTACGGCGAACATATTAACCTGCTCGCCACCAAATTTTTGGTAGTAATTGCCTAAACGCACACCTGCGCGGTAGGCAACACGGTTGAAGTAGTTACGAACGTCATTCTGACGAGGTGTCAACTCAAAACCGAACTTTACAGTGTGTGTATCCATATAGCGCACATCGATGGTTGCAGGGGTTGTATTCTCCTGATAGCCACTGTTATCGCCACCCCATGATGCATAGAGGTAGTCGGCACCCCACGCCATCTTACGATTACGGAAGAACATACCCACACCCACCTCGTGTGGCACGCGCAACTCCAAAGCATCGATTTCTTGACGAATAGGATTTGCCTGAATGCTATTTATCACGTTATCAGTATATACGTAGCTCTGACGCTTAGGGTTTAGCTCGCCGCCAAAGTCGTATGTAGCACCAATAGTAAAGCTCTTTGTCTCAGTCTGTATAGGGCTCCATTGGAGACCAACCTGAGCCTTTATGCTGCTAACCACGTAACTATCAACACCCTTAGTCGATGCATATACACCCGAGCCGGTGATTACGTTTGTTGCCGTAGCCTCGTAGTTACGAGTTATACTACCCCAATAGTACTTCGCAGCAACGCCGATAGAGAACTTCTGCCAAGGAGCCCAACCTAACGACATCTTCACCTCGCTGATATCGCCCTCACCATCGTGACCATAGCGCACACGACCAATATCTGCCCAAGTATCCTCGTTCTCATCCGTAGTCTTAATCTTGTAACCAACGCTGCTATATGGTGCAATGCTAAACGAAAAACCAACTCTCTCAGCCAATGGGAATGTAAGCGCAATGTTATGGATGTTTGCCATATTGTAGACAGCCATAGCAGGCTCTTTTACCGCGGTCTCGCCGTTGTACTTTTGCTGGCTATTGCGGAAGTGCGCGCCATCGAAACTGACATCGAAGAGAAAACTCTTCTGTGGAGCGATACTTGCAGCCGCAGGATTTAGAGAGTTTATCTCGCCATAGTTACGCACAGCTATACCCACGCCACCCATGCTGCGCATCTGCGCAGAACCTGGGGTAAGCAACTCACCCATGCCATACATCGAATATGGCGAATAGGCATTGATGCTACTCGTCTGTGCCGATACCACAAATGGTAGCAACAGCAGCATTATCAAGCCTAAAACTATATCTCTATTCACTCTTAGCATTGTACTTCAAAATTGTTGCGAGTCCGTAAATAACCGGTTCACAGTCCGCAAATATCGTGTTTTTAATTCTCTTTACAAAATATTTTGCATCGCCACCGGTAAAAATTATGCGATTTTTATCATTTTCAATAGAAAATGGCTCTACATAACCCCTTATTTCGTGCTCTACGCCTCGCATCACGCCCTGCTCTATCGCTTCGATAGTTGTGCGACCATACTCCAAAACCTCCTCCGTAGGCTCACATAAAGGCAAGCACGCAGTGTAGTCCGCAAGCGCTCGGAAACGTGTTGTGACACCAGGTGAAATGTTACCCCCACGAAACTCGCCATCGATAACATAGTCAATCGTAATCGCCGTACCAAAGTCCACAACCATAACATTGCTCTCAGGCGCCATCGCCCAAGCACCTACCGCAGCAGCAAGTCTATCTGCGCCCAACGTTTGAGGTGTGTGATAGCCATTTTTGATTGGTGTAGGCGTTGTCGCAGGACTAAATAGCAACACCCTCGCAATATAGCGCCCAAGAAGCTCTTTTAGGGTCTCGCCATCGCCACGTGTTGTTGAAATAATAGCCGCACAAATATCTCGATACTGCAACACAATACCAGCAATAACATCAACGCTAACATTTTGCACAACAGTCTGATAGAGAACTTTATCATCCTCCACAACAACTATCTTTGCTCGACTATTTCCCTCATCAACTATTAAATACATACTCCCATTATTTATCGCTACTCGCCGCTTGCTGTACGTGCCAACGAGCGCAACATCTCAACACCCTCGGCAATTGAATATATCTTTCTAACGGTCATCGATAAGCGATTATTATACTGCTTAACGACAAATCTATCAGGCTCGGACACCACCCTGCGAAGCATATTGAGGAAGGTATCGGTCTTGAAGAATGGCGAGTTATTATCACCCACGAAACGCACAATCATCAATCCATTCTTAACCTTGACGTGTTCCATACCAAGATTTATCGCCTCACGACGTAGCTTCACCACATCCATAAGCTCCCTCACAGGCTGTGGCACAGCTCCAAATCTATCCTGCAAGCGCACCACCAAAGCCTCAAACTGAGCATCGTCACGCATAGCATCAATCTCACGATAAAGGCGCAATTTCTCGCTCTGCGAACGCACATAACTATCTGGAATCGAGGCATCAATATCGATATCAATCGTTGCATCATCCACAAACGATATATCGCGCATAGCATCGTTCTCTGCCTGCGACAATCCCGACGTATCGAGACCCTCGGCACGAAGTTCCGAGATAGCCTGATTCAAAATCTTTTGGTAGGTCTCAATGCCGACATCGGCAATAAAACCACTCTGCTCCGCTCCAAGCAGATTACCCGCACCTCGAATATCGAGATCCTGCATTGCGATGTTGAATCCAGAGCCCAAATCCGAGAACTCCTCAATAGCCCTCAACCTACGTCGCGCATCATCGCCAATAAGTTCATTAGGGGGCGAGAGCAAATAGCAGAAGCCCTTTTTATCCGAACGACCTACACGACCACGCAACTGATGCAAATCGCTCAGACCAAAGCGGTGTGCATCGTTGATAATGATGGTGTTAGCATTCGCAATATCGATACCATTCTCGATAATCGTCGTTGCCACCAACACATCAAACTCGCCATAGATAAAGTCCATTATAAGCTTTTCGAGCTGCTCGGCAGGCATACGTCCGTGACCTATCGCCACACGCGCCTTTGGACAGAGACGAGTGATAACACCTTGAATCGTCATCAAATCCTCCACGCGGTTATGCACAAAGTAGACCTGACCACCACGCGACAGCTCCTCCTCGATGGCATCCTTGATAACCTCCTCCGAAAATACGTGCGACTCGGTCACGATAGGTTGTCTGTTGGGTGGAGGTGTCGAGATAATCGACAAGTCACGCGAGCCCATAAGCGAGAATTGTAGTGTTCGCGGGATTGGCGTTGCAGTAAGAGTTAAGGTATCGACTGCCACCGAGAGCTGAGTCAGTTTCTCTTTCGCCGCCACACCGAACTTCTGCTCCTCGTCTATAATAAGAAGACCTAAGTCGTGGAACTCCAACTGCTTAGATAGCAATTTATGAGTACCGATAAGAATATCTATCTTTCCCGATTTTAGCTCCTCGATAATGCGACGTGTCTCCTTTGCCGACTTCGTACGGTTGATATACTCCACCGTTACGGGCAGATCGCGCAGACGCTCCGAGAAGGAGCGATAATGCTGCAATGCAAGAATTGTTGTAGGCACAAGCACCGCAGTCTGCTTGCCATCACACGCCGCCTTAAAGGCTGCGCGTATAGCCACCTCGGTCTTACCAAAACCCACATCGCCACAGACAAGTCGATCCATCGGCTGGTCAGACTCCATATCACCCTTAATCGCCGCCACAGCACTCTGCTGGTCGGGTGTATCCTCCCACTTAAACGACGCCTCCAGCTCCTGTTGTAGATAGCTATCTGCCGAGAAGGCAAAGCCCTTAGATGCCTTACGCTTAGCATACAAGGCTATCAGCTCACGCGAAATATCCTTAACCGCCTTTTTAGTGGTATCCTTCAACTTCTGCCATGCGCCATTGCCAAGTTTGTATATCTTAGGTGCTTCGCCCTCGCCACTCTTGTAGCGCGATATACGGTGCAAGGCGTGGACATTTACAAAGAGAATGTCGTTATCCTTGTATATCAGCTTTATAGCCTCCTTCACTCGGCCATTCTCATTTAGCTTCACCAAGCCTCCAAAGCGACCGACACCGTGGTCGATATGCACCACAAAGTCGCCCACCTTCAAGGCATTAAGCTCGGCTACGGTCATTTGCTCATCGCGCTTAATCTCGCCACGCAAGCGGTAACGCTGATAGCGGTCAAATATCTGATGGTCGGTATAGACACAGATTTTAAGCGTGTTATCAATAAAGCCCTCGTGGATAACCAAATCCTCGGCACGGAAGTCCACTTGACGGCGACCTACCTGATGAAAGATATTTGTAAGTCGCTCTACCTGAGCCTTGTTGTGCGAGAGAATCATCGTCTGGTAACCGCGCTCCTTGTTCCAGCGAATATCATCCGCAAGCATCTCGAAGTTGCGATTAAAGGCTGGCTGTGGTGCAGTGTCAAAGGTAAGCTCCGCAGTAGCCTGACGCTCCTTGATATTATCCTTTCTTACAACAAGCGTTGACTCCGCCCAATCAGAGAGCAGACGCTGGCGCGAAGTTACACGCGAGGTAAAACCCTCAGCTTGCTCCTCATTTTCTGCACTTTCCAATAACTTTTTGCGTATATCCGCAATCTTGCGCAAAGCAAAGTCGCCATCTCCAACCCACCATGTAGCCTCGCCCGCGAACTCCGCCAACGAGACCCTATCGCCATCCTCACGAGTAGTATTCGGGATAATATAGACCTCCTCGGGGCGCTCATCCGAGAGCTGACTTGCAATATCGAATCGACGCAACGAGTCAATCTCGTCACCAAAGAAGTCAACGCGATATGGACGCGACTCGGCGTATGAGAATATATCGACCAGACCGCCACGCACCGAGTACTGACCAGGCTCGTAGACAAACTCCACACGCACAAAGCGATGCTCCTCCAGCCACGCAACAAGATCCGACTGCTTCATAGCATCGCCCCTATGCAGGTGCAACGACTGCTTATCGAGATTCACACGCCCCGTCACCGTCTCCGCCAGCGCCTCAGGGTATGTACATACCACTAAGTAACCCTCACGATGGTTGGTTATAGCATTGAGTGTTGCTGTTCGCTGCACCACACCCTGCGCATCCTCCGAGCCATACGCCAACGAACGCTTATAGCCCGATGGAAAGAATGCTACATCTTTATCGTTTAGCAACTCATAGAAGTCATTGACAAGATAGGCAGCACTATCCCGATCCTCCATAAGGAAGATATGCAGACCTCCCATACGCTCTATCGTAGCGGCGGCATACAACGAAAAGGCCCCGCCGACCATCTGATTTAGATGGACGGTAGAGCCTCTATTTTCCAAACATTTGTACAGCTTACTCGCGAGTTTGGAGTCACGAACAAGCCCCTTCAAATAGTTCATATCGCTTCGTTAGGGTTTTACTCTTGAGAGTTAACAAGAAGCGACTCTCCCTTTCTGTCGAAGTATTCAACATCCACCATGCCGACACTCTGCGACGAGCTGAGCTTAATGAATGTCTTATACTTAAAAATCCAACGTAATCTTCTTGAAATCAGACCCTTTGTAAGGTACGCCTCAACGTATGGGCTCACTCTAAGGTTAATGTATTTCGCCCCCTTCTCTGCAAGAAGTTGTATCTGTCCCTCAATTTTCTTTTCGAGCAGGATGGTAGGTCCAATCTTACCCGTACCATAACATGTTGGACAGATGTCCGAAGTCTCCTCCACGGCAATTGGTCGCACACGCTGACGTGTAATCTGCATAAGACCGAACTTGGTGATAGGCAGGATTGTGTGCTTCGCCTTATCCTTAGCCATAAGCTGTTGCATCTCTTGTAGGAGTATCTGACGACTCTGCTGCTTGCGCATATCTATAAAGTCGACAATAATGATACCGCCCATATCTCTAAGACGCAACTGTCGTGCTATCTCGGCTGCTGCTGCGAGGTTCACCTCTAAGGCTGTCTGCTCCTGGTCGTCTTCTGCCTTGGTGCGATTTCCTGAGTTCACATCGATGACGTGCATAGCCTCAGTATGCTCAATGATAAGGTAGGCACCACGACGCAACGATACATACTTTGCGAATAACGACTTAATCTGCTTCGCAACATCGAACTGATCAAAGATTGGCACCTTACCCTTGTAGAGTTTAACCAACTTCTCCATCTCTGGCTTGATGACGTGTACATAACTCTTAATCTCTCCGTATAGAGTCTCGTCATCAACGGTGATTTGCGAGAATGTATCGTTCAGCGAGTCGCGAATAATTGTATTCACTCGGCTCATCTCGCTCATCACGCGAGCGGGAGCCTCGCTCTTAGCCATAGTGCTAAGAGTCTTGTTCCATCTCTCAACAAGAGAGAGTATGTCTTGCATGATGTCTATATCCTCTGCCGAAGCTGCGGCAGTGCGGATTATGACACCGAAATTCTTTGGTAGCACATCGAGCGCTACTTTACGAAGTCGTTTCTTTTCGGCATTAGAGCGTATCTTGGTAGATACCATCACCTTATTTGAGAATGGCACCAACACCACATTACGTCCCGCAAGCGACAAATCTGCTGTCAAGCGTGGACCTTTGGTCGATATCGCCTCCTTGGATATCTGCACCAATACGGTGTCACCCACTTTTATATGGTCGCCAATACGACCCTCCTTTTCAAGATGTGGTTCGAGCTTCATAGTCTCGACCCTCACCATCTTATCACCCTTATGGCGGCTATCTACAATTCGCTTTAGCGACGAAAAGTCAGCGCCAAGGTCGAGGTAGTGGATAAAGGCATCCTTCTCGTGACCAATGTTTACGAACGCAGCATTCAGACCCGGCATTATCTTACGTACGCGACCAAGATAGATGTCGCCTACCGAGAAACCGTTCTCGCAACGCTCCTTATTCAACTCCACAAGGACCTTATCCTCGCAGAGCGCAATAGAGACCTCCGTTGGATTTACATTGATTACAAGTTCTCTGTTCATAGATGCAATGTAAATCTGTTAATGTTACTAAATAGGTGAAGCTAAGGACTTGCCTTAGCTCCAACTATGTCCTAATAAGAAAAATTACTTCTTCTTATGACGATTCTTGCGAAGACGCTTCTTACGCTTGTGCGTCGCCATCTTATGACGCTTGTGCTTCTTTCCGTTT
>JAZOSJ010000130.1:0-12189 GCA_045657045.1 Alistipes sp. | reverse complement strand
CTCAGTACCGTATGCCTTGTCTGCTGCGAAGTAGAAGCAAGGGTTGTAACCCCATGAGTCGTTACCGTCGAACTCCTGGATAGGCATAAGCTCGATAGCGTTGATACCCAAAGTCTCGAGGTAGTCAAGCTTTGCAGTTACAGCGTTGATAGTACGCTCCTCTGTAAAGTCGCGGATAAGCAACTCATAGATAGCCAACGAGTTCTCTGCTGGACGGTCGAAGTCCTCAATCTGCCATACATACTCTGTAGGGTTAAGCTCGAATACAGATACGATGTCTGTAGTGTAATCAGCTGGGTATGGCTTAAGGTTTGGATATGTATCGGTGAGATATGAATCGTTCCATGGGTCGAGAACCTTAGTAGAGTATGGGTCGCCAATCTTGATAGACTTATCTACAAAGTACTGGTAGCCGTACTCAACACCCTGCTCAAAGCCTGGTACTGTAATCCAGAAGTAGTCGCCATCGCGCTTCATCATATACTCGTTAGTTGGAGCATACTTGTTAAAGTCGCCAAGAAGAACAACAGACTCCTTACCTGGAGCGTAGAGTACAAATGTAACCTCGTTGCCGTTGATGTTGACACCATTCTTAAGACCTGCTGGGCGTGCCTCGTTCTGGGTGTTGCCCAAGATTGATACTGTAACGCTTGTCTCAACCTCGTTAATACCATCTGTAGCAACTGCCTTGAAGGTAATATCTTCAGGTGTGGTAGGAACAAACTTATAGTCGATAGCACCTGTTGGGTCTGCAGCAACCTCTACGTCGTTCTTGTATAGGCTTACAGAGATAGCGCGCTGAGTCTTAACAGATACAAGGCACTCAGTACCGATTGTAAGAACTGTACCATTCTTTGGAGAGGTGATATATACACCAAGACCCTCCTCTACCACATCAAGGAAGATGTCGTTACCATTCTCCTTAACCTCCTTCTTGCCGTCCTCTGAGCGGAATACAAAGGCAAGAGCCTTAATCTTCTCAGATGCAGGTACGCCATAGAAAGCGTGAGGACCACCCTTGATGGTTAGAGTCCAAAGGTTGTTCTCGTGCTTTGTAAGCTTGCACTCAGGCTTGTTCTCAGCCCAATCAGCCTTAACGTACTTCCAATCTGCAGATGTCTTGCTATCCGCTGTAAGTACGCCTGTGTGAGCATAAATATCACCCTTGTAGCCGTGAATAGTAGTGCCATAACCATTAAGTATGATGGTTACATCCTCAGTAGTGTCCTCAAGAACAATATCAGGGAGTGATGATACGAGAGGGTATGACTTGTTTACATCGAACTCCAAGTCTCCATTCTCACCACCCTCATTGCTACCGCCACCATTATCGTCCTCTTCGCCACCACCAACATCAGTGGTGCCATTGTTGTCGATTGGTTCATCTGGCGTACACGCCGGCATAGACAACGCCAATATCAAGGCAAGTGTCAAAAAACGAAATAGTTTCATCTTAAAAAGTTTTTAATATGTGTTAAAAATATTTTATCCCTATCACTTTTAATTCGTCCGCGCGTATGCGCGCATAATCGACACAAAGTTAGGTAAAATATGTCATAGGTAAAAAAGTACCACCGAGCATTTTTGCCCGGTGGTGCTATTTATTGGTTGAATGGTCTGATTGTCACTATGAACGGATGAGGTATTCCTCTAATTTTCTGCGCCATTCATCGGGCATAGGCACGGTCTGCTGTGTCTCGAAATCGAAGGCTACCATAACGGAACTGCTCTCCGTGAGGCACTTATCGCTGCACATGATACGCTGATGCAGGGTCATACTCTTATTACCTAAACGCGAGACATCGGTAACGACCACAATATCATCCGTAAGGCGCACCTGACCAAAATAGTCGGTGTGTGTCGAGGCGGTGATAATGCGGAGTTTGTCGAATACGCCCGTGATACCCAGCACCTTAGTGTAAAAGTCTGTCTTGCCCATATCGAAGTAGCTCTGCTGCCAGATGTTGTTAACGTGCATAAAGGAATCAACATCCGAAAAGCGCTTCTGTACGGGAGTTATAAGTTGCTTATTCATATTGGCTTAGCTTCTAATAATCTCTACCTCGCCACCCTCGCCAAACGCGATTATAGAGCTTGGTTTTAGGGTTGGCTTACCCTCGAAGCGTGGGTTTACAACATAGTCTACGCCGTTGATAATCTCCTCTGCCACCTCCTTCAAGCGCTTTGCTGCTGGCTCGCCAGATATGTTTGCCGATGTTGAAACGATAGGTTTGCCGAACTTGCGTAGCAACGCCTGACAAAAGTCGTGCTGAGGTACGCGCACACCCAAAGTTTGTGCCTCAGGGATAAGGTTTGGAGCTACGCCCACGGCGCCTGGAAGAATCGCTGTAAGGGGCTTATCTGAAAGCTCCATAACTTCGAAAGCAATGCCTGGGGCGCGGTTTACGTAGCGCACAATCATATCGGCATCGCGGCATAGACAGAGCATTGAGCGCTTATCCTCGCTACGTTTCAAAGCATATATCTTTGCTACCGCCTCCTCGTTTGTTGCATCGCAACCAATACCCCATACTGTGTCGGTAGGGTAGAGTATAAGACCTCCTGCGCGGAGAACCTCGATACATTTGTCTACTGCTTTCTGCATAGCTAATTACTTTTGAGTCAATTCTTTGAAGCAGTGACGGCAGATAGGCTGATAGGTGTCTTGTGCGCCTAGCAATACCTGCTTGTCGTCGGATGTAAGACGGTGTGAGTGGTGTGCAAGGTCGCCACAGCGAACGCATATCGCGTGTACCTTAGTCACATACTCCGCAGTTGCCATAAGTGCTGGCATAGGACCAAATGGGACGCCCATATAGTCCATATCCAAGCCCGCCACAATAACACGAATGCCGCTATCGGCAAGTTTGCGGCATACCTCCACAATACCCTCGTCGAAGAACTGTGCCTCGTCGATACCTACAACATCTACGTCTGAGGTCATCAGCAAGATATTCTGTGCTGACTCCACGGGTGTTGAGTGTATGGCATTTGAATCGTGCGATACTACCTCCTCCTCGGAGTAGCGTACATCTATCGAGGGCTTGAAAATCTCGACCTTCAAATTTGCAAACTGCGCGCGCTTCATACGGCGAATAAGCTCCTCGGTCTTGCCCGAAAACATCGAGCCACAGATAACCTCAATCCAGCCCTTATGCTTATTATTCTCTAAAAACATCTCTCTTCGTTATTGCTAATTACTAATTACTAATTTCCAATTGGTTAAACTACTCGTCCAGACGGATAATCTTTGCTCCAAGAGCATTTAGGCGGTTGTCAATATCCTTGTAGCCGCGGTCTATCTGCTCGACGTTCTGAATGGTGCTTGTGCCCTCGGCGCTCATAGCTGCAATAAGCAATGCCACGCCTGCTCGAATATCTGGTGAGGTCATATTCGCGGCTCGCAATGGTAGGCGGTGGTCAAGACCAATAACCGTGGCACGGTGTGGGTCGCAAAGGATAATCTGTGCACCCATATCGATAAGCTTGTCTACAAAGAAGAGGCGACTCTCGAACATCTTCTGGTGGATAAGCACCGAGCCCTTGGCCTGTGTTGCCACAACAAGGAAAATAGAGAGGAGGTCAGGTGTAAGACCTGGCCACGGAGCATCTGCGATGGTCATAATCGAGCCATCGATAAAGCTCTCGATGCTGTAACTCTCCTGTGTTGGGATATAAATATCGTCGCCACGCTGCTCAAAGCGAATGCCCATGCGAGCAAACTGCTGTGGGATGATACCGAGGTTCTCGTACGACACGTTCTTGATGGTAAGCTCCGAGCGTGTCATTGCTGCCATACCGATAAAGCTGCCCACCTCAATCATATCTGGGAGCATCGTATGCTCCGTGCCACCCAACTCCTTAACGCCGTCAATAACAAGGAGGTTTGATGCGATACCCGAGATTTTTGCACCCATACGGTTGAGCATCTTGCAGAGCTGCTGGAGGTATGGCTCGCACGCTGCGTTGTATATTGTTGTTCGACCCTCGGCAAGCACTGCTGCCATAACGATGTTGGCAGTACCCGTTACCGAAGCCTCGTCAAGAAGCATATATGTACCCTTCAAGCGTTTTGCCTCTACGGTGTAGAACTCGTCGCTGATGTCGAAGTTGAACGTAGCACCAAGCTTCTGGAAGCCGAGGAAATGGGTGTCGAGTCTACGACGACCAATCTTATCGCCACCAGGTTTAGGCATAAAGCCCACGCCATAGCGCGCCAACAATGGACCAATCATCATCACCGAGCCACGCAAACGACGGCAACGCTTGTGATAGTCGGCAGTGCGGAGGTACTCCAAGTCGATATTCTCGGCTTGTAGAGCGAAGCTATCCTCGGATAGTTTCTCCACCTTAACGCCCATCTTGCCCATAAGCTCCAAGAGCTGCATTACGTCTGCGATGATAGGTACATTGTGCAATACTACGCGCTCTTTGGTTAGTAGCGCTGCGCATATAATTTGAAGTGCCTCGTTCTTAGCACCTTGTGGTACGATTTCACCTTTTAGGCGGTGTCCGCCTTCAACTACAAACTTTGCCATAGTGATAATTTTTTCCAAAGGTAGTAATTTTTTCGATTTAGAGCAATAGAATAGGGGAGCATAAAAGAGAATTTTGTGATGAATGATATATTGATTAGCTTAGTTTAGCATAAAAACTTGAAAACTTTTTTTGTGTTTCAAGTTTTTTAGTATCTTTGTCGCGCATTTTAGTGAATACAGGTATAGATATATGACACAAAAGGAGATAATAGTTCATCAGGCGGCAAAGATGTTTATGGCGGAGGGCGTAAAGTCGGTGCGTATGGATGATATTGCCCGTGAGCTAAGTGTGTCTAAGCGAACACTTTATGAGCTCTTTGGTGATAAGGAGGAGCTTATCTACGAGGCGATATGTCACTTCGTGGAGGAGGCTCACACTCGTCGCAGTGCTATCTGTCGAGAGGTGGGTAATGAGTTGGAGGCGATGCTTGTGTCGTTGCGCGATATGATTGTGCGAGCACCCGAGGTAGCGCGAATACGTCGCAACCTTGAACGTTTCTACCCAAAGGTGAATATACGTTTGGAGGAGAGTGGTATGATGCGCTCGAAGAGCGAACTTAGAGAGTGGCTTGCAGCATCTATCGAGCGAGGCTACCTTACCCCTACCGCCAACTGCGATTTAGTGGTCGATGTGTTGCACAACTGTGTGCAGGGTATGTTAGTTGTAGAGTACAGCGATGATGCTCGCTCGGCAACTGTTGTGTCGCGCGTGGCGTGCTCGGTGATTATATTTATTCGCGGTCTATGTACCCCCGAGGGTTTGGAGGTCGTGGATCGTTGTTTTAGCACCTATTTTAGTAATATTTGCCTAAGTGAGGCGTTATAAGTATAGGGAAATCAAAACAATAAACCATATATAACATGAAAAAGTATCTTTGTCTAATCTGTATGGGATTTATGTCGCTTGGTGTAGCGATGGCTCAGAACGCTGGTGGCAATACGTTGACACTTACGTTGGAGGATGCTATCGCCCTCGCCCTTAGCGATAACCCAACAGTCAAGGTTGCAAACCTTGAAATTGAACGCTATGACTATGTGCGTAAGCAGACCCTATCGTCGCTCTATCCACAAGTCGATGCGTCGTTGCAGTACTCCTTGGCGTTGCGTCGCCAGGAGATGACCGAGGGCTTCTCGTTTGGAGGTAAGAATACCTTTAACACAGCAGCATCGGTATCACTACCTCTCTTTGCCCCTGCGGTATACGAGCAGCTAAAGCTCAATCGCACGCAGATGGAGAGCGCCGTGGAGAGCGCTCGTGCTACTCGCATCGATATGATTGCTTCGGTGCGCTCGGCATACTACAACGTCTTGCTTGCTGAGCAGTCTTTGGCCGTGCTTCAGGAGGCGGTTGTTACTACTGAGCGCGTTGTTGCAAATACTAAGAATTTGTATGACAACGGTTTGGCTTCTGAGTATGACTACCTAACAGCGCAGGTTCAGCTATCGAATCTCCGCCCTCAGGTCTTGCAGACAGAGAATGCTATTAGCATCACAAAGCTACAATTGAAGATGTATCTATCGCTACCTTCGGAGGTCGATGTTGAGGTTGTGGGTACGCTTGATGGCTTCCGCGATAAGGTGCTTCTCTCGGAGGACTATTCGCGCGATATTAACGATAATACAACACTTCGCTCGCTTGATATTCAAGCTGATATGCTGAGACATCAGGAGCAGCTAATCAAGTCGGCACGTATGCCTATGGTTGCAGCCTTTGGTCAGGTATCGTATATTGGTCAGGAGCGCGTAGACATTAGAGGTCTTATGGGTGGTATGACAGGTGGTGGCAACAACAACCCGAGCGATGTTGTGGCGCAGACACGTGCTCAGGCAGCAGCTTCGCAGTCTAAGTTCTGGTGGCAGTGCCCAATTTCGGTAGGTGCGCAGATTAGCATCCCACTATTCGCTGGTTTCAAGACCGTAAATCAGCTTCGTGAGGTGCGCAACCAGATGACACAGCTCGATATTCAGCGCCAATATGCCGAGGAGGGTATCCGCTTGCAGGTTGAGCAGGCTATCAATACCCTTATCACAGCCCGCGAGACTATGCTCTCGAATGAGCGCACCGTGGAGCAGGCAGAGAAGGCATACGAGATTTCGCTTACACGCTACAACGCTGGTGCAGGTACTATCCTTGAGCTAAACTCATCGCAGCTCTCGCTTACACAGGCGCAGCTAAGCTACTCGCAGTCTATCTACGACTACCTATCTGCTTATGCCTCATACGAAAAGACTCTCGGTAACGAGAATATGTAATATATATAATATAAGAATAACATCCCTTTGAAGAAGATAACTATGAAGAAGAGTTTGATGCTTATCGCTTTGGCTGCAACAATGGTTGGTTGTGGCTCTAACGGCACTAAGAGCGCTGTTGTCGCTCAGGAGGAGCCAGCAGTGGCAGTAAAGGTATGCACTGCCGAGACCTCTAAGATGGAGATTACCGAGACCTATACATCAGAGATTTTGCCATACAAGCAGAACGACATCACCCCAGCGGCTCAGGGTCTACATATCGACAAGATTTTGGTAGACGTGGGTGACTATGTTAAGGAGGGTCAGATTGTGGCTACTATGAATAGAACATCGCTCAAGCAGTTGGAGATTAACCTCGCAACAGTTGAGGATAGCTACAACCGTATGAAGCCTGTACACGAGGCTGGTGGTATCTCTGACCAGCAGTTTTTGGAGTTGGAGAATACGCTAAACTTGCAGCGCGAGATGGTAGATAATATGCGCCGTAACTCGGAGATTAAGTCTCCTATCTCGGGCGTTATCACCGCGCGTAACTACGAGAATGGCGACCTCTTTACCTCGATGCCTATCCTCCACGTTATGCAGATTAACCAGCTTAAGGTTATGGCTAACGTATCGGAGCAGTACTACCCAAATGTAAAGGTTGGCGACAAGGTTGATATCAACGTAGACATCTTCCCTGGCGAGAGCTTCGAGGGTAAGGTATCGCGTATCGCACCAGCATTGGATGCTGCAACACGTACGTTTGGTGTGGAGATTACAATCCCTAATGCTAAGGAGCGCCTTCGCCCTGGTATGTTTGCGCGTGCAACATTCCACATGGGCGAGATTGATGGTGTTATGGTTGACGACGTTGCTGTGCAGAAGCAGGCAGGCTCGGCAGAGCGCTTTGTCTATGTCATCAAGGATGGCGTTGCCGAGTTCCGTTTCGTGCGTGATGGTCGCCGTGTAGGCTCTAAGGTAAGCATCGTTGAGGGTCTCAATGCCGGCGAGCAGGTGGCAACAACATCCTTCGTGCGCCTTATGGATGGCAAGGCTGTAGAGGTTGTTGCTGAGTAGGTCTATTCTATAACTTAACAAGTTACAAAGATGAAGATATACGAAACAGCGGTACGAAAACCTATTTCTACTGCGCTGATATTTATTGCGGTCATTGTCTTTGGTTTGTTCTCTGTGGGCAAGCTCGGCATTGACCAGTATCCAGAGATTGAGGTCCCCTACATCTCTGTTATCACGATGTATCCTGGTGGTAACGCCGAGGATATAGAGACAAACATCACCCGTATTCTTGAGGACCAGCTTAACTCTGTAGATAACCTCGATAAGATTACTTCGCAGTCGAAGGATAATGTCTCGATTATCTCTTTGGAGTTTGAGTATGGATGCGACCTTACGGAGGCAGCGAACGACGTCCGCGATATTGTGAGCCGTGCGCAGTCTATCCTTCCAGATGAGGTGGAGTACCCTACGGTTATGAAACTCTCGGCTTCGATGGCTCCTATTATGATGCTTTCGGTTACGGCAGATGAGAGCTATGCTGGCTTGGCTAAGTTGTTGGATGACAAGATGGTCAACGAGCTTAACCGTATTGACGGTATTGGCTCGGTGGCGGTTATCGGTGCTCAGCAGCGTGAGGTGCAGGTGAACGTCGACCCTAACAAGTTGGAGGCGTACGGACTTACTATTGAGTCTCTTGGTCAGCTTATCGCAGCAGAGAATATCAATGTTCCTGCGGGTACGCTCGACCTTGGTGATCAGGTCTTTAACCTAAAATCGGATTTGCAGTTCGAGGACTCGCGTGTGTTGCGCGATATCGTAGTCTCTAATCGCAATGGTCGTACTGTGATGCTCTCGGATGTAGCCACCATCATCGATACCTTGGAGAAGGCTACTATGGATGAGCGTATCAACGGTCGTCGTGGCGTGCGCGTTATGGTGCAGAAGCAGACAGGTGCAAACACCGTGCAGATTATCGAGGATGTGCAAGCTAAGTTGGAGGATATTATCCCTACGCTTCCAAACGACTGTGAGGTAAACACGATCTTCGAGAGTTCAAGCGAGATTAAGGATGCTATCAACTCGCTCTCGGATACCATTATGTACGCCTTTATCTTCGTCATCCTTGTGGTGATGTTCTTCCTTGGTCGTTGGCGTGCAACGTTTATCATCTGCTTGACAATCCCTATCTCGTTGATATGTGCCTTTATCTACCTCTTTGCAACGGGCTCTACGCTTAACATCATATCGCTCTCGGCGCTCTCTATTGCTATCGGTATGGTTGTGGATGATGCTATCGTGGTGTTGGAGAATATCACAACGCATATCGAGCGAGGCTCTAAGCCAAAGGAGGCGGCTATCTATGCCACTAACGAGGTGTGGTTGTCTGTAATCGCCACAACGTTGGTTGTCGTAGCGGTGTTTATGCCACTTACGATGATTCCTGGTATGGCGGGTATCCTCTTCAAGGAGCTTGGTTGGATTGTAACCATCGTGGTTTGCGTCTCTACAACTGCGGCTATTACGCTTACTCCGATGATGTCGGCATACTTCCTCAAAATCGACGGTGCATCGCATACATATAAGGGTATCGGTATCATCTACAAGCCTATCGACAAGTTCCTCGGCTGGCTTGATAGGGTCTACGAGAGTGCTTTGCGCTTTGTTGTAAAGTGGCGTAAGAGTGTCATTGCGGTGTTGATGATATTTTTTGTGTTCTCGTTGACGCTTATTAGCAAGGTACCAACCGAGTTCTTCCCACCTGCGGATAATGCTCGTATATCTATGAACATCAAACTCCCACAGAACGTACACGTAGACTATACAACAAAGGTTGCGCGCCAGATTGACGGCATTATAGCAGAGAAGTTCCCATATATAAATATAGTATCAACATCTGCTGGTGCTAACTCTTCGGAGAGTGCCTTTGCTGCGATGCAGTCTACAGGCTCGCATATCATCAACTATAATATGCGTATGCCACGCCGTAGCGATATAGAGCGTCCATCAATCTTCGAGATTGCCGATGTTCTTCGTCACGAGCTTGCCGAGATACCTGAGATTTCAGATTTCTCCGTTTCTCCAGGTGGTGGTAGCGGTGGCGGTATGGGTGCCAGTACCGTGAATATCAAGGTCTTTGGTCACGATATGGATGATGCTATGGCTACTGCCAACGAGCTCCAGAAGATGGTGTCTAACCTTAGCACTATGCGTGATGCGCAGCTCTCGCGAGAGAATTTGCAACCTGAGTACAATGTAATCTTCGACCGTGAGAAGATGGCGATGTATGGCATCAGTCCTGCCACAGCGGCGCAGTTCATCCGCAACCGCATCTATGGCTATGAGTGTACTAAGTACCGTGAGGATGGTGACGAGTACGATATCGTCGTTCGCTACGATGAGCCATTCCGTGAGTCTTTGGAGAGTGTGGAGAACATCACGCTATATAGCTCTATGGGTCAGCCTATTAAGCTTCGTGATGTAGCCCGTATCGAGGAGTCGTTCTCATCGCCTACTATCGAGCGTGAGAACCGCCAGCGTATCGTTACGGTTAAGGGCGCTGTAGGTGCAAATGTGGCGTTGGGAGATGCTCTTGCTGAGGTTAACGCTATGCTTGCCGAGTATGACGCCCCAACAGGCATTACTTTGGAGCTTGGTGGTACTATCGAGGAGCAGGGTGATGCCTTCTCCGACATCCTCACCCTCCTCATGTTGATTATCATCCTTGTATATGTGGTTATGGCTACGCAGTTTGAGTCGCTCACCGACCCATTTATCATTATGTTCACTGTGCCATTTGCCGTATCTGGTGTATTTATTGCGTTGTGGCTGACAAACACACCACTATCGCTTATTGCGCTTATCGGTGCCATTATGCTTGTGGGTATCGTAACCAAGAATGGTATCGTGCTTGTGGACTATATGAACTTGCTTGTTGAGCGTGGTGCGAGCCTTGCGGATGCTGTTATCGAGGGCGGTAAGAGCCGTCTCCGCCCTGTGCTTATGACCTCGCTCACAACTATCCTCGGTATGGTGCCTATGGCACTTGGTATTGGCGAGGGCTCGGAGATATGGCAGCCTATGGGTATCTCTGTTGTAGGAGGTCTGCTAGTATCTACGCTTCTAACCCTCTTTATCGTACCATCGTTGTATGCAATGTTGGAGGGTCGCAAGGAGCGCAAGGAGGCACGCAAGGCGGAGCTCGAGGCTCATGAGGACGAGTTTATACGTACACATATTAACACAAAGTAATAGCACACTATGAAAGCACTATTTATATCATACAATCAGGCGTTGACCGATCGTATCAATAAGATGTTAGACCTTCACGGAGTCCGCGGCTTTACACGCTGGGGTCTCACCGAGGGTCGCGGTAGCAACGACGGCGAGCCACACTATGACACTCACGCTTGGCCAGCAATGAACACATCAATCTTGGCAATCGTTGAGGAGGAGAAGATTTCTCCCCTCCTCGATGCGCTGCGAGCTATTGAAGAAACAACAAAACAGCAGGGTTGCCGTGCGTTTGTCTGGGATATTACTGCTTCAATGTAATAATTTCTTGTGATAAGGGGTCATCTGCGGCCTCTCAATCATTGCCCCAAATGGGAAATACGTCAAGTATGTCCCATCTGGGGCAATCTCTTTATCGAGGTCACATCTAACCCCTTCTGACAAGAAATTTAGTCTCACTCCTAATAAAGTTAGTTGTTCCCTTCTGATAATACATTTCTTGTGATAAGGGGTCATCTGCGGCCTCTCAATCATTGCCCCAAATGGGAAATACGTCAAGTATGTCCCATCTGGGGCAATCTCTTTATCGAGGCCACAGCTAACCCCTTCTGACAAGAAATAGGGTTGTGGTGCCCTTAATGTTTATATATCGCTTGTTCCAAGCAAAACTATTACTAATTACTCTCTACTAATTACTAATTATTTATGCCCCTTCTGACAGGAAATTGGGTCGTGTAGGTGGAAAGGTCTGTTCAGTTAAAAGTCTGCGACTTTTTATTAGGGAGTTTAAGGAGATTAGTGAGTCTGTATCAATAAAGCACTAACCTCCCTAAATTCTCTAACTTCCCTAATTTCCCTATGTAAAAAGCCAATGACTTTTAAGTTTTACCTGTCACTTTTTATTCACTCTCATTACTAATTACTATGCAGGCGAGTTTCGCAACACAATATTTGTATGTTTGTGAATAACAGTCTATATTTGTGATGCAATCAATTAATCTCTGGTAATATGAAAAGTGTGATTAAAGTATTGTTGGTGTTGTTGATGCTTCCAGTTGTTGGTTATGCGCAGAGTGATACAACTATACCTAAAAGAGTTAATAATGAGGTGGGTGTAGAGTATGGTGTAGATGTCCCTGTAGGTGTACAAGATGATGTTGCGCGACAT
>JAZOSJ010000129.1:0-6191 GCA_045657045.1 Alistipes sp. | reverse complement strand
TAACCTCGCAGGCATCATGGCTGCTGAGCTCGGTCTAAATCCTAAGGCAGCACGCCGTGCAGGTCTTCTGCACGATATCGGCAAGGTGCCAGACGACGAGCCAGAACTACCACACGCAATCATCGGTATGAAGCTCGCCGAGAAGTATAAGGAGAAGCCAGACGTATGCAACGCCATCGGTGCTCACCATGATGAGGCAGAGATGACATCGCTCATAGCACCTATCATCCAGGTGTGCGACGCTTTCTCAGGTGCTCGTCCAGGTGCTCGCCGCGAGGTTGTCGAGTCATACATCAAGCGCCTCAAGGAGATGGAGGGCATAGCACTCTCATACCCAGGTGTTGTTAAGACCTACGCTATCCAGGCAGGTCGTGAGCTCCGCGTCATCGTGGGTGCCGACAAACTTTCGGATCAGGAGTCTGAGGCACTATCACACGACATAGCTAAGAAGATCCAGGATGAGATGACCTATCCAGGACAGGTTAAGATTACTGTCATCCGCGAGACGCGCTCAGTATCTTACGCCAAATAAAATTTTCGATGATAAGGCAGACATCTGCTGCCGCTAACAAAAAGTCCCGACAATGAGCAGTACACTTTAGTACTGTCCCATCGTCGGGATTTTTGCCGAGCGTTGCATCTGCAGCCTTCTCCTGAGAAATTTGGTCGTGGTGCTTGGTGAGGTGCGTGTTATGAGTTCCGATGGGTTCCAATGGGTTCCAATGAGTTCCAATGAGTTAAGATGAGTTAATATGAGCATAAAATTCACATAGTAACCCATAGTAACCTATAGTAACCCATCAGCTTTAGCTGTTCGCTCCCTGAGCGAAACCATTACTAATTACTAATTACTCACTACTCATTATTTTTTCTCACCCTTAAAACCTTTTCAGTTTAACTCATTTCCTTAGCTCATTGTTTGCAACTTCCGATAAAAAAACCTATATTTGTATCGGGGAGTTGGTCTTTGATAGTAAACTATCAATAGTCTTTCGACCATAGCAAGCAAACACACTGATAAACAACTAATTAACTAAATATTTTGAACCTATGAAAAAAATCAACTTGCTAATGGCAGCAATGATGCTTATCGTAGCATCGTTCGTTGCGTGTACCGATGACGAGGTTGACAAGAAGGAGCCAAACACCCCTAATGAGCAGCCAACAGCGCCTATTGACGTTACATTTGCAATCACAAATGTAAAGGCTACAATGACAGACGTTACTTACACTGTAGTACCATCTAACGACGACGCAGAGTATCTTGTATTCGTTAAGGATGCTAAATCGGTGAATGAGTGCCCAGAGGATTCTGACATCGTGGATATGCTTTATGCTGAGGTTGAGGAGTTTGCTACAAACAGCAACACCACTTTCCAAGCATACCTTGAAGCTAACATTAAGAAGGGTACAATCGAGAACGGCAAGATTGCCAACTTGGCTTACGGTACCCAATACTACCTCCTAGTCTTTGCTGTTGATGTTGAGGACAACTACGCAGCAATTACAGATGTATACACAAAGAGTTTCAAGACTGAGGCTCCTGAGGCATCTGCATGTACTTTCGATGTTAAGGCTACCGTAAATATGAACACCGTAGCGTTGAAGGTTACTCCATCTGTATCTACACAGCTCTGGCACCTTATCAACCTACCTATATCTGAGTACCAGTCATACACTCAGGGTGATACCAAGTGGACACAGCAGCAGTTGTTCCAGAACTACCTAAATAGCGAGGTTGAGACACTTCAGGCAAAGGGTCTTACTCAGGAGGAGATTGATATCAAGCTCTTCCACCAGGGTATGCGTACACTCAACGACTCAGGTCTTGAGCCATCGACTAAGTATGTGGTTTTGGTAGGTTCAGTAGACAACGTCGAGGGTAACATGGTTCTAACATCAACAACTCTCAAAGAGATTCGCTATACGACAGGTAGTGCGGCTCAGAGCGACCTTACTTTCGACATCGACGTTTTCAACATCGACCACTACTCAGCTGAGATTAAGATTACTCCATCAAATCCTGATGCAGAGTATTACTACTATATCGGCTATATCGACACTCCAAAGCGCGGTGCTACCCCAGCACAGATTGCCGAGGCTGCGATTTCAAACCACGTATACTACTTCAACGAGAACAATCAGTATGTTCTTCGTGAGCCATCTAAGGGTGTTGTAGACTTTACAGGCGAGAACAAGTATGAGCTTAACATCGCTGAGACCGAGTACTTCATCTTGGCATTCAGCTTCGAGCCTAACCCATCTTACGGCACTATTATCGACGAGGAGAGTGGTACATACGACACTAATCAGGGCGCTATCACATCAGCACCTGTTTACGTATCGTTCAAGACCCCAGAGCACGGTGACGCTACAAAGGCTGAGTTCGAGTTCATTGCTACAGATATAGGTCCATACGATTTCTACCTTGAAGTTAACACTAACGACCCTACAATCTACTATATGCCAGGCGTAGAGAAGGCTGAAGGCTTTGACGGTCAGTCTATGATTAATGAATATTCAGGCTTCTTGGCACAGCAGATTCAGATGTGTATGGAGGGTCAGAGCGCATGTCTATCATATCAGGAGGCATTGGAGATGAAGTGTTCAAACTTCTTCCGCAATGGTAACGGCAGATACTACATCGCTAACCTCGAGACAGAGACAGAGTATGTATGCTACTTGCTTGCTATCGACATTAAGACAGCTACTTTTGTTAAGTGCTACACCAGCGAGTTTACCACTACAACTACTGCCGCAGGTAGCGTAAATCCAACAATTGAGGTTCTTGGTGTCTTTGACGGTAGCGAGGAGAATGGTAGCATCTTTGGTGATGCTGCGGCTACTAACAACAGACCTATCATCGCAGTGAAATACGACAACATCGAGGGTGCATCAGCTCTATATACTTACCATACTACTGAGGGCTATGAGGTTGAGAACATTGAGGACACTGAGGCAAAGTCTCATCAGAACATCATCGCTAGCTTCCGTGGCAAATGGAGCTTGGTTGAGCCTCTCACAGTTCCAAGCTACCAGTTCATCTTCGGTACTTGGGATATTGCACAGGCTGTCGTAGCTTACGCACAGGATGGCAACGGCGCTGAGGGCGAGGTAGCACGTAAGGAGTTCACCCCAAAAGAAGCTGAGAACATCGAGAAGCTTCGCGAGATCTACGCTGAGTACCAGGGCGGCATCGCAACTCCTGCACCAGCGAAGTCTATGGTCGTAGCAACAGACAACACTCCTCTTGTAGAGTGCATCTGGAGCGAGGAGGTAGGCGCACCACGCGGCGCAGAGGTTACATACCGCAAGGTTGAGCTTAACAGCGTAGCAAGCGACCTTGTACACGTTAAGGTTATCAAGAGCTTCCACATCTAATAGCGAGACTCTTAGATAGATGCTATGGGGCGTGTCCAGCACTTATGTTGGCACGCCCCTTTTTCAAGTACCACACCTATATTATATATATATGAAGTATATAAAGAGTCTGATTCTGGCGCTACTAACCCTAACCGCGGTAGAGGTTTGCAGTGCGCAGGAGAATACCATTACCCCCGCACCCAATATCGCAACGTGGGGCGATGCCTCGCTCGACACAACGAAAGGTCTTGCGCTCTATATCAACGCCCCCACTGAGGAGCGCGCACGCTTGTTAGCAGCCACAAAGGAGCTAAACCTAAATATTCGGGAGACAAAGCGCCCCGCTAAGCGCAACTACCTAAACCTCTACATCGTAGAGGAGAAGGAGATTGCCGAGGCAGCCACGTTTAAGAGTTTCAAGGAGGGCTACGTTCTTGATATTACCACAGAGGGCGTTAGCATCGAGGCAACCACAGCACAGGGACTGTACTACGGCTTGCAGAGCCTTCGCGAGCTATGCTTGGCTAATAACAACAGCCTACCAACGTGCCATATCTGCGATGCACCGCGCTTCGAGTACCGCGGTGTGCTGATTGACATCTCGCGCCACTTCCGCACTAAGGAGTTCCTTATGCGCCAGATAGATATGATGGCTAAGATGAAGATGAACCGTCTACACCTACACCTAACCGATGCTGCTGGTTGGCGTATCGAGGTAGAGAGCTACCCACGCCTTGCAAGCTATGCCGCATGGCGCATACCCCACACATGGAAAGAGTGGTGGAATGGTGACAGAGGCTTCGTCGAGCAGGGCACCAATGGTGCATACGGTGGCTACCTAACAAAGGTGGAGGCTCGCGAGTTAGTTGCCTATGCCTTAGATAGATACATCACCATCATTCCAGAGATTGAGATGCCAGGACACTCCGACGAGGTTATCGCCGCCTACCCAGAGCTTAGTTGTAGCCATAAGCCAGAGCGTCAGGGCGACCTATGTATTGGCAAGGAGGCTACGTTCGAGATGATGCAGGCTATCCTCGACGAGATTATCGAGATCTTCCCTTCGGAGTATATCCATATCGGTGGTGACGAGGCGGGCAAAGCGAGCTGGAAGGAGTGTGACGACTGTCAGCGCCGTATGCGCGAGGAGGGCTTAGAGAGTATCGATGAGTTGCAGAGCTATATGATACACCGCATCGAGAAGTACCTTAATGCACGTGGTCGCCAGATTATCGGCTGGGACGAGATTCTCGAAGGTGGTCTTGCCCCTAACGCCACCGTGATGTCGTGGCGTGGCGAGGAGGGAGGCTTAGCAGCCGCTAAGGCAGGACATAAGGTTGTGATGTCGCCCCACGGCTACTGCTATATCGACGCACCGCAGGATGCCCCATACTCTCAACCCGAGAGCATCGGCGGCTACCTGCCTTTGGAGAAGGTCTACTCCTACGACCCAGCGCCAGCGACAATGGATAGCGCTGTAGCACAATATATTATGGGTGTGCAAGCCAACCTATGGGCGGAGTTTATCGTTACCGATGACCACTACGAGCATATGCTCTGGCCACGCGCCATTGCCGTTGCTGAGATTGGCTGGAGCAACCCTGAGCGAAGAGAGTTCGCCAACTTCCGCCAGCGTGCTGTAAAGATTGTGGATATGATGCTGGATGAGGGTTATAAACCCTTCGACTTGAAGAACGAGATAGGCAACCGTCCCGAGTCAAAAGAGCCTGTCGAGCACTTGGCTTTGGGCAAGAGTGTCGAGTACCTCTATCCATCTCACTACTACGCTCCTAAGTATGCTGCTGCAGGCGATACGGCACTTACAGATGGTCTGCGTGGTACTTGGACCTACGCCGATATGCGCTGGCAGGGCTTCTTGGGTCGCGGTGGCGTAGATGTAGTCATAGATATGGGCGAGGTCACCCATATCGAGAGCATTACAGCCGACTTTATGCAGATCTGTGGTCCGGGAGTCTTTATGCCATGCTTGGTCGAGATTGGTATCTCGAACGACAAAGAGGAGTGGGAGGTAGTTGCCGAGATTGAGCACGAGGTTATCCTCGACGAGTTACCCTCGTTCAAGAGCTTCGGCTGGAAGGGCAGCGCCGATGCCCGCTATATCCGCTATAAGGCGCACCGTAGCAAGTACACAGGCTTCTTGTTTGTGGACGAGATTATCGTTCGATAAAGGGCAAAACTTTAAAAGATAATTAGTAATTAGTAGGGAGTAATTAGTAACAGTTAAAAGGCTCTGCCTTTTTATAAACTGAAAACTGAAAACTGAACTTTGCGATTAAGGCGAGAGCAGAACAAGTTTACTTGTTTTGCCGAGCCGTAGCAAAGTCGAGGCATTACGTAGTTTTGCCTCAAAAGTGTGGTGCGCCACGCGCGAGAGGTTGATATCTACGGATAGCTACAAAGGGGCTAAAAGGCGCAGTCGAATGAGTTACAATAGGTTACTATGAGTTACTATGAGCAGAGCGATATCATCAATAAAAACATCTTAACTCATCGGAACCCATCGGAACCCATCGGAACCCATAACACGCACCTTACCAAGCACCACTACCCAATTTCTTGTCAGAAGGGGTCAGATTTGTTCTATCGCAAAAGAAGATCCCCTCGGGATAGTACAAGTAGTACAGCCCGAGGGGTCTTACTTTGGGGATGGGACAAAGATGTGCCCCTTATCGCGAGAAATAATTTCTTGTCAGAAGGGGTCAGGCTTGGCCTCGATAAAGAAATTGCCCCAGATGGGACATACTAAGCGTATTTCCCATTTGGGGCAATGATTGAGAGGTCGAGAATGACCCCTTATCACAAGAAAT
>JAZOSJ010000128.1:0-10308 GCA_045657045.1 Alistipes sp. | reverse complement strand
GAGTGTCATTCGTTTATCCCTTAGTTCTGAAAACTTCCACATTTTCTAACAAGGACTGCGAAAACACTTTCTATATGTCTGCTATTTAGTCAATAGCACCACAAAATTAAAAAATATTTTCGAAACAAACAACACTCTGTGGGACATTGTTCGAGAATAATACAAAAAAAGAGAGTGAATAAAAAGTGTATTTTGTCGTTACGCTTGCCCCAGGAATGCTCATTTACGCACATAACAGAAATAGAGTCCTACGGAACAATCCATAGGACTCTATTCATTTATCACTATAAGGACTATCGAGTAGCACCTTCACCAGGTTTACCGAAAGCAATATCTGCCTCATCAGCAACATCATGACCTGGCTCCTCAGGAAGAACATAACCCTTGTATACCTGTACAAGCTTAACAGTGTAGTTCAAGAAGTCGTTATCAACTGGAGCAAGTTTAATGCTTGCATAGCGCTTCTCGCCTGTTGTATTCTCATCAACAACCACAACGAGATTACCACCATTGACAATATCCTCAAGGTTGCTTGCGTGAATCCACTCCTGACCCTCTTCAGAGATTGTTACCTCAAACTGTGATACCAAATCAAGGTTTAGGTACTGCTGAACTGTGCTTAGATCAACATTAAGCTCACCGCCATCAGCCGATACGATGTAGTTACCATCCTCGTCAACAGCCAAGATAGCCTCGCTGACAACAGGATCTGGAAGATAATCCTTCAAAATACCAGAGATGTCAAAACCGCCCTCGCAACCTACTGCGAACAAAGCCACCGAAAATAGTAGCGCAAAAAATTTCTTCATAGTTTTAAGTATGTTTGTTTGTGTAATAATTTATTAGTGCAAAGTTATAATTTTATTTTATGTTTGCAAAATAATTACAGCTATTTCGTCGACTTTTCTTTTTTTCTATGACCACACTCCTTGCCACACTCCGAGCAGGAGCAACTATCGCCACACACAAAAAAGCGCCATACACGACGTACCACGACAACACCTACGACAATGGCAACAACCGCCACCACAACCTCTTGCCAACCCCCTATCATAGCAACAGAACTATATGGTAAGCTATCCACGCCATAACCCACGCAATAAGGGTGTTATATATCGCAGAGCCAACCGCCCACTTCCAATTCAACTCCGAGCCGATAGCCATAATCGTTGCGAAGCACGGCATATAGAGCAACGAGAAGATAAGGAAAGCCACCGCCGTAGCCGTAGAGATACCATTTGTCATACGGCGACCGACATCCTTCGAGAGCACATCCTCGCTCTCAGGCTCCTGGTCGTTAGGCTGCGCGTAGAGCACATTCATCGTACTTACTACAATCTCCTTTGCTGGCACACCCGACAACAATGCCACGGTAGTCTGCCAATTCATATCCATCGGCTCAAACACCGGCTGGCAGAACTCGCCAATACGACCCATATATGACTGCTCATAGCCCACAGTCTCAGTCTCGCCATCCATCTTTGGGCGAGGATAGTAGCTTAGCAACCACACCACTATCGAGGCAAGCAAAATCAAGCCACCCATCTTCTTCAAATACTGCGCACACTTGGACCACATATGTCGCAACGTAGCCTTAGCCGTAGGTATGCGGTATGGCGAGAGCTCCATAACAAATGGTGCCTCTTGCTTGCTAAACATAAATCTGCGCATTAGTCGTGCCGATACCACCGCCATAAGGATTCCAAACAGATAAAGCAAGAATAGCACGCTACCAGCATTTTCAGGGAAGAACAACCCCACTATCATTATATATATAGGCAAACGCGCACTGCACGACATAAATGGGACTACCATAGTTGTGATTATACGCGAGGTAGTACACTCTATGGTACGGCACGCCATAACAGCTGGCACATTACATCCAAAACCCATCACCATAGGGATGAAGGACTTGCCGTGCACACCCATACGGTGCATCACCTTATCCATAATAAATGCTGCACGGGCAAGGTATCCCGAATCTTCAAGGATAGAGATAAAGAGGAAGAGAATCATAATGTTTGGCAGAAACACCAATACACTACCCACACCACTAATCACACCATCGGTGAGCATATCCCTAAATGGTCCATCGCCCATCATGCCACGCACGGCATTATAGAGCCAATCGACACCCGCATCAATCCAATCCTGAGGGTAAGCTCCAAGTCGGAATGCACAGAAGAACATAAACCACATCAGAGCAAAGAATATCGGGAAACCCCAAATTCGATGAGTCACAATCTCATCAATCTTATCGCCTATGGTGTTACGCTTACGCTCCGAAGCCTCGTAGGTCTCCTTCAACGCACCAGATATAAAACCATATTTCTGCCCTGCAAGCGCCGTCTCGATATCCTCATCCAACGCCTGCTCAATCTCCATTCGCGCCGTCTCCGCCATCTTCACCCATCTGTCGTAGTGTGGTGTAGACTCCAACAGAGCCTTAATCTCCTCGTCGCCCTCGATAAGTTTCAGTGCATAGTAGCGTGGCGGAAAGAGAGCAATAAGTTCCTCGCGATGCTGACGCATATCGGCATTTAGCTCTGCGAGGTTCTCCTCGATAACCGTACCATAGCCAATATGAATATGTCGCACGCTCTGCTCACGGTTTTCGTAGACCTCAATTACCGCCTCCAAGAGATTATCAATACCCACACCCGTTGGCGACACCACCGGTATCATTGGGATACCCACCATCTTACCCAATGCCTCGTGGTCGAATTTTGCTCCACTACGCTCCAACTCATCGTACATATTCAGCGCCACCACCATCTTTGGGCTTATATCAATAAGTTCAGTTGTGAGATAGAGGTTACGCTCCAAGTTCGATGCCACCACGGTGTTGACAATAACATCTGGGGGGTTGTTGATAAGGTGGCGACGCACATATATCTCCTCAGGCGAGTATGCCGAGAGGGCGTATGTTCCTGGCAGGTCGGTCACCTCAATGGTATAGCCCTTATATTTAAGTGTTCCGCGCTTAGCATCCACCGTAACGCCGCTATAATTTCCCACGTGCTCGCTACGACCACAGAGCGTATTAAAGAGCGATGTCTTACCCGAGTTTGGATTACCCACCAGGCCGATGGTTATATGGTTATGCGTACTATCAAGCGCCTGCGAGACTATATCCTCGCTATCGATAAGTGTCGAATCATCCATCGAGACAAGCTTGCTTGCCTCCTCGCGTGTCATCACCACAATCATCTCCGCTTCCTTGCGACGCAGCGAAATATCGTAGCCCATAATGTGATACTCGATAGGGTCTTTGAGAGGGGCATCAAGAATCACGGTCACCTCCTGACCGCGCACAAAGCCCATCTCCATAATACGACGACGAAAACCGCCATAGCCAAGAACCTTGACCACGGTAGCCGTCTCACCTGTTTTCAAATCACTTAACCTCATACTTATAAATATTCGCGACAAAAGTAAGAAATAAGCTCACGCAGGTCAATCCCTAAAAATGGTTATTTTTTGCCTATAAAACCAATACAACGACTACTCGTCTATTAAAAAACATAGATAAATCACTTATTTAGGCGAAAAAAATAATAAAAACTATTGCAAATGAAATTATAATTCTTAACTTTGCATAAAGAACAAACACTTAATTTTTAATGATATGAAGACATTAGTAGAAAACATTGCAGCTCAGTATGAGGCTTTTGCAAAGGATGCAGCTTTGCAGGTAGAGAAGAACAATAAGGCAGCGGGTACTCGCGCTCGTAAGGCAGCTTTGGAGCTTACAAAGCTTTTGAAGGAGTTCCGCAAGGTTTCTGTTGAGGAGGCTAAGAAGTAATCTTCTTCCGTGATATAGAGGCAGTTGAGAGTCTCTCTCTATTACCAAAATTTAAGGGGTTATCCACAGCGGACAACCCCTTATTTATTTCACTAACAGATGATTACTTGTTTGTATTAACCTCTGTATCTACAATCTCACCATTCTCAATCTCGGTCTCAAGCTCTGGATTATCCTCCATCTCGCCAACCTCCTCAAGCTCAAAGCCCAACATACCAGACTTAGTACCGTCACCCACATTCACCTTTACAACAGTTGTATTGTTGCGCTTGAATGTAATATCGTAATCGCCCAATGGAATTATAGTACCATCCTCACGAACATACTTAAGCACTACTGCAAATGTCTCTGAGTAGTTGTTATCAAGCCAAGCAGCGCGAACATTTGAGAAGGTAAAGATGTCAGAAATCTGGTTGCTCTCATTAAGGTCAAGCACCATAAGTGGGGCCTCTGCCATCTGAATCTCCAAGCTACCACTCTTTGCCAACTCACCCTTAGCGTTAAACTTTGCACCAAATGATGTGCGAGACATCTTAATCTTAGCCTTGCCACCATTCTCGCCTGGAACATACTCCTCCAACTCGCCATAGTAACGCTCAACATTTGGACGATTGTATATTTCGCGAGGATTGTTCAAATAAACTGTACCAGATCCCAAGCTAGTAAATATATCCAATCCATAGATAAACTCACCCATAGGAGTACTTACATTTGAAATGTAAAATGGGAAAGAATTTGAGTTGTTAATCATTCTCTCCTTACCATCCTTAAGCATTGTAGCCACAAACTTATACTGATAGCCTACAAGAAGTTTAATAGTTAGATCATCTGTGTTATCAAACCGACCACGAGCATAGGCCGTCCAAGCAATTGGAGCGCCCTCGTCAACAATTACAGCAGGAGCATAGTAGACATTGATACCATAGAGGTCGCTATTCTCCTGAGCACGCACAAGTGGCTCATACTCAACCTCAATATCACCCTCGAAGCCAAGTGACACGGTGTAATACTCCGCCTGTGGGGCTTGTGGAGCATCGATAAAATCTGTTAGCTTGTCACAAGAGAGTGTACCAAGCATTGCGCAGAGAGCAAAAAGAAGATGTTTTGCTTTCATAGTAATAATGTTTTGTGTCCGTTCCACCTCCAACAACGGGTTAGTATAAAAAGAAAGTGTGGAGATGATTAGTCTATCTGAATGGAGGTTCTGGAATACCTATGGAACAAATAAACAATACCCCACACTCGTATTGAGCACAGGGTATAGAACACCCCAGACATAACAATACGGAGTGACGAGTGCGTTGCTTTCCTTGTTCCAATGCAAATTTTCCAGATTTCCATTCAAGGATAAAAGCTAATACACTTTCATCAAAAATATGTAACCGCCCATATTTACAATATAGGCTATACAAAGGTAAGTAAAATTTTCTGATTCACCAAACAATATTACCTCTATCTCACCATCTCACATCCACACCCCTTCTATACGCCCCTACCACAAGCGCCACACCGATAAATATCACAATAGCAAAGAGCAGTGTATCGGGGTGCAACTTATCCAACTTCATAGCCACCGACAAGCCCACTGCCACGACAGGTTGTATATATGCATAGATACTCGATGCCGTAGGCGCAATGCTGCGAAGCGAGTAATTCAAAAGAAGATTTGGCAGATATGTTGGTACAATCAACACAAAGAGCGAAGCCAACAAAATCTTTGTATCCATCCCCGAGAAGTCAATCAGCAACATATCATCCACACCAAATGGCAATATCACAAATGCCGAAGCGCAATATATCCAGCGTAATACCGTCGTTACACGATACTTACCCACAAGTCTTTTGCATAACACCATATAGGATGCCGACACGCACGAAGATATAAATATCAACATATTACCCCAGATGCTCGATTGGGTGTGAACATCGCTACCACTCGAAAGTATTATCGCCAGCGTACCCGCCATACCGAGCATCAGACCAAAGACCTTCATCTTTGTAAAGCTGTCGACACCTACGATAACCGAGAGAATAAGCACCAACAATGGCGTAGTAGTACCAATTATAGAGCCATCGATAGGCGATGTATGGGCAAGACCAAACATCATACATAGCTTACGCGCCACACCCATAAGCAGCGCCGCACCCAAGATTTTAAGTCTATCGTTTGGCGCTACCCTCTCGCGCGGCTCCCACAACATAGGTATTAACGAGAACAACGCAGCTATCAGCAGCGAAGCAGTCACCATCGCCATAGGCGAGATATATCGCCCCAGCACAAGATTATAGAACGGATAATCACACGCCCAGACGATATTGCAAAATATGAGCGCTATATATGCGGTTCGAGCCTTTAACATACTACTCTAAATAATAAGACCACACTACCCTCACAAAGTTTGTGCCTACGCTGATAAACTGCAAAATTGAAATAATGGATATTTATTCAAATTGCTTAGGATAATTATAAAAAATTTTATTATCTTTGCACTGTAATTGCTTACAAGGCATAAATCGAACATTTTTTAATAACTAAATAGAGTTTGTAATATGATCAATTACAAGGATTTGGGTCTCGTAAACACACGCGAGATGTTCAAGAAGGCGGTGGATGGTGGTTACGCTATCCCAGCGTTCAACTTTAACAATATGGAGCAGCTTCAGGCTATCATTATGGCTGCTGCAGAGACAAAGTCTCCTGTTATCCTTCAGGTATCTAAGGGTGCTCGTCAGTATGCAAACCAGACACTTCTTCGCTATATGGCTGAGGGTGCAGTAGAGTATGCTAAGGAGCTTGGCTGGGAGAAGCCACAGATTGTGCTTCACCTCGACCACGGCGATAGCTTCGAGACTTGCAAGAGCTGTATCGACATGGGCTTCTCATCAGTTATGATCGACGGTTCACACCTTCCATACGATGAGAACGTAGCTCTTACAAAAAAGGTTGTTGAGTATGCTCACCAGTTCGATGTAACCGTAGAGGGTGAGCTTGGTGTATTGGCAGGTGTTGAGGATGAGGTTTCTGCTGAGGAGAGCCACTACACTAAGCCAGAGGAGGTTGTTGACTTCGTAACAAAGACAGGTTGCGACTCACTTGCTATCTCAATCGGTACTTCACACGGTGCATTCAAGTTCACTCCTGAGCAGTGCACACTCGACCCAGAGACAGGTCGTCTTCTTCCTCCACCATTGGCATTCGACGTATTGGCAGCTATCGAGGAGCAGCTTCCAGGCTTCCCTATCGTACTCCACGGCTCATCATCAGTGCCACAGGACGAGGTAGACACTATCAACAAGTATGGTGGCGCATTGAAGGCTGCAGTAGGTATTCCTGAGGAGCAGCTTCGCAAGGCATCAGAGAGCGCAGTTTGCAAGATTAACATCGACTCTGACTCACGTCTTGCTATGACAGCAGCTGTGCGCGAGGTATTCGCCCAGAAGCCAGCAGAGTTCGACCCACGTAAGTACCTTGGTCCAGCTCGCGACAATATGAAGAAGCTCTACATCCACAAGATTAAGGAGGTTCTTGGCTCAGACAACAAGGCTTAATCGACAGCTTGAAATACAACATTAGAGTGACCCCAAAGTTTGATTAGACTTTGGGGTCACTCCTATTTTATACCATAGGCATGAATGTAAAGTTGAGTAGAGGTTAATCCGCCATTGCAAATAAAGTATTATCTTTGTAGCAAAGATACTTAGACAAAGTGAGGATATTGTAGTTTTAATACGATGCTTTATAATGAAAACACATATAACGAATAAGGAGATTTGGAGTATTGCGTTGCCGATAATGTTGGGTAACATGGCTCAGACTATCATCAACTTCACCGATACAGCATTTTTGGGACACCTTGGCGTTGTGGCTTTGGGTGCTTCGATGCTTGCAGGTCTCTTTTACTTTGTGTTTACAACTATTGCTGCGGGCTTTGCGGTGGGAGTCCAGATTATTATTGCGCGCCGCTTTGGCGAGAAGAACTATGGTCGTATAGGTGTAATCTTTCAGCACGGTTCTCTCTTTGTGCTGGCATTGGGTTGTCTACTATTATCGGTATTATATCTCTTCTCCGACCACCTTCTGCTATGGCTTATCGACTCGCAAAACATATATGAAGCCTCGCTCGATTATATAAAATACCGCCAATTTGGCATTATATTCGTCTGTTTCAACTTTCTCTATCGGGCATTGTATGTAGGAATATCATCCACTAAGGTGATCACATACTCTACGATAATAATGGCTGTTGTAAATATATTTCTGGATTACTGCCTGATATTTGGCAATTGCGGTTTCCCCGAGATGGGCATTGCCGGTGCAGCAATGGCATCGTTTGCAGCCGAGGTATCAGCCTTTGTCTTCTTCTCGGTATATAGCTACACTAAATTACGCAGCAAGGAGTATGGGATGTTTCGCAGATATAGCATCGAGCCTGAACTGATGGGTAGAATTCTGAAGATATCAACACCTACAATGGTACAAAAGCTTCTATCGTTTGGTGTATGGTTTATATTTTTTGTGCTTATTGAGAAGATGGGTGAAACAGCAACGGGCATATCGTCCATCACACGAAGCATATACATGATTCTTATTACACCATGTTTTGCCTTTTCAACCACAACAAATACACTTGTGAGCAAGGTTATCGGCGAGGGACATGCCGATCAGGTATTCTCCACAATCGGCAAAGTACTCAAAAATTGTCTGCTATGCACAATACCTATTGTGGCGATTGTGGCTATATTTCCTGTGACCATTGCCTCAATCTATACTGATGATCTAAACTTTGCCACCCTTGTTGTGCCTTCGATCTTTGTGATATGTAGTGGCACAATATTTCAGGGCATTGGCAATGCCTATTTTGAAGCTGTTTCTGGTACGGGTAACACCTCGGCAGCACTCTATCTCGAGTCTATTATTTTGGTTATCTATGTACTCTTTATAGTCGCCATGACCAACCTTACAACTAAGGTAGAGTGGGTTTGGACGGCTGAGATACTCTATGGCGTGCTACTCGGAATATTCTGTTCCTTGTATATGAGATATGGCAAGTGGGACAAGAAACGAATCTAATGGTGTTGCCCGTCTTGTTCGGGCAACCACCGTTTAGGTTTTATGGTATAAAAAAACACCTCGATTTCTCGAGGTGCCTAAGTAGCGAGAGAGAGACTTGAACTCTCGACCTCATGATTATGAATCATGCGCTCTAACCAGCTGAGCTATCTCGCCATTGCTCTAAAAGCGAGTGCAAAGATAAGAACAATTTTTTATTCTGCAAACTTTTTAGTGACTTTTTTAAATCTTTTTTAAAAAATAGGGTGTCAACCCGAAGATTGACACCCCAAATCAATATAATCGAGGCTTAGTCTTTCTCGATTACGCCTGTCCAGTTGCAGGTGATGTTGTTACCCTTGTGATCGTAGCCATCGAGCTTCACGGTGTGTGTACCATCGCCATTGTCGATAAACTCAGCTGTACCGCTCTTTATCATGGCGTAGTTCTTATAGCCGCTTGCTGAGCCACCGCCATACTCGTAGAACCAGCTACCCACGGCTTGTGCATACTTGTTGGTGAAGCCAGCAACCATTACCATCTTGCCAGGCTTGTCCGAAATCGTGTACTTGCCAGCAAACTGACCATCTGTAGACTTGTTGTCGCAAACAAGGTCAAACTGCAAGGTGTCGCCATAGACATAGCCTCCCGACTTGTTCATGATGTAGATTGTGTAGTTCGAGTAGCCTGTCTGCCAGTAGTCGCCCTCGTAACCCCACTTAGCACGGTGCTCGCCATCGAATGTCACGTGGCGGTCGCCCTCGAGTGTCGACTGAGCCTCGCCATCCTGGCCACCAGTAACATCGTTGTCACCACCGCCATTATCAGGATTTTCCTCGCTGACATCCTCCAATGTGAGGTCGCCCATGAATGTCACCTTGTGTACCTCGCCATTGATGGTTGCCTCAAGGATAATCTGATCAGCCAATACTACCATCTTCGCATCCGTCATCTTTATCGACTCTGATGTCTCAACATTATCTGTTGTGAGGATAAGCTGGCTATTGTTAGTAATAGTGTATTCAGCGCCACCAGTTGAACCGTCGTTTGAGCCGTCAAAGGTATAGGTGCCGAGTGGCAACTCAGTAGACTTTGTTGCTGGTGAGAAGCAGTCGATGTAGTAGTATGTGCCGTTTGTGTAGGCCTGACCACCATTATTTAGACCCTTGTCAGATAGGAAGAAGGCGTAGCGGTCGCTACCCTCGCCATAGGTCTCACCATAGTAGTAACCATCCATGCATAGCGCAGTGAAGTTAACATCGGCATTGCCTCCTGTGTTGGTGTTGCTGCCCTTCTGGCGTAATACAATAAGCTTTGTGAAGTCTTCATCAGCACATACCTCAACAACAGCACTACGTGAGCTGTTAGTTGTGTTAACGCGCAAGGTAATTACGATGATGCCTTTTGCTGGAGTCTTAATTGATGCGATGGCCTGCTCGCCTTCAATAATGGT
>JAZOSJ010000127.1:0-4781 GCA_045657045.1 Alistipes sp. | reverse complement strand
TGGCTTAAGACTGATGTGGCCAATAGGTAATTGTAGACTATATGCTGATGTCACATATTATCACTACCTGCCAACACCTATGGTTAAGAGGGTTATGCCTGCATCTGACAACCGTTCTGTGGTCTCTATTGGTGTAGGTTTTTCATATTGCTTTTAGTAGTGATGCAGTTATAAATATACCTCGAATTGTGTAAAATAGAGCGTTGAAGGGGCGTTTATGGCTGAAATTTATCTGTAGGTCACACTCCTTCAACTTTTTTTACTACCTTTGTAGCCGAAATAGATAGAGTATTACTTATTTATATATATAATCCCGTATGGCAGGATCAAACTTTGTTGATTACGTTAAGATATTTGCGCGCTCTGGTCACGGAGGTGCTGGCTCATGCCACTTCCGTCGTGAGAAGTTCGTGGCATTCGGTGGACCCGATGGTGGTGATGGCGGTAAGGGTGGTAGCATCATCCTTCAGGGTGATAGCCAATATTGGACTCTTATCCACCTAAAATATAAGCGTCACCAATTTGCCGAGGATGGCGAGAATGGTCACGGCGCACGCTCTACGGGTGCAGATGCTAAGGATATTATCATCCCTGTGCCTCTTGGAACTGTTGCCAAGCAGGTATTTACCGACGAGGAGACAGGCGAGACTTATACTGAGGTCGTTGGCGAGGTAACCGAGCACGGCGAGCAGCTTGTGTTGTTGAAGGGTGGTCGTGGTGGTCTTGGTAACTGGCATTTCCGCACCGCAACAAATCAGACGCCACGCTATGCGCAGCCTGGTGAGGAGGGCGCTGAGGGTGCCTTTATCCTCGAATTGAAGGTACTCGCTGATGTGGGCTTGGTGGGCTTCCCAAATGCGGGTAAGTCGACACTGCTCTCTGTGGTATCGGCGGCTAAGCCAAAGATTGCAAACTACGCCTTTACGACATTGGAGCCAAACCTCGGTATTGTATCGGTGCGTGACGACCATTCGTTCGTTATGGCGGATATCCCAGGTATTATCGAGGGCGCGCACGAGGGTCGCGGTCTTGGTACTCGCTTCTTGCGACATATCGAGCGTAACTCGGTGTTGCTCTTTATGATACCAGCAGATTCTGATGATATCGTTGCCGACTACGAGATTCTTCTTGGCGAGCTTACTCAGTACAACCCTGAGCTTCTTGACAAGCAGCGACTCCTTGCAATCACTAAGTGTGATATGCTCGACGACGAACTTATCGAGCAGATGAAATCGCATCTACCAGAGGGTATAGAGACTATATTTATCTCCTCTGTGGCGAATCTCAATATCACGCAGCTAAAGGATATGTTGTGGCGTGCCCTCAACAAGTAATTTCTTGTGATAAGCCGCAATCTGCGGCACATCCCAAAAGTTCAAACCACCCAAGGCTGTACTTTGTGTACTATCCCTGGGTGGTTTCTTTTGCGATGTGCCACATCTCACGACTTCTGACAAGAAATAATTTCTCGTGATAAGGGGTCATCTTCGACTCTTCAGTCAAACTGGCGAATGGGAAATACGCATAGTATGTCCCATCCGCCATTTTTCGTGTCAGAGCCAAATCTGACCCCTTCTGACAAGAAATTAGGTAGTGGTGCTTGGTAAGGTTTGTGTTATGAGTTCCGATGAGTTACTATGGGTTACTATGGGGTTACTATGGGTTACTATGGGTTACTATGTGAATTTTATACTCATCGTAACTCATATTAACTCACTCCCTAAAAAGGCGCAGCCTTTTAACCATTACTCATTCCTCATTTCTCACTACTCATTGGAAAACAGGCGCACGCTTTTAACCATTACTAATTACTCATTACTCACTACTCATTCCCCCTAATCACCCTTAATCACCCTTAACTATTTCTCACTACTCACTACTAATTTTTTATTTAAGTGTTTGAGTTTGAAAAATTTTTGTATATTTGTAAATTGAAAAAGATGTTACTATGAATAATATACTCAAAATAGGTATTTCACAGGGCGATACTAATGGTATTGGCTGGGAGATAATACTCAAAATACTTGCCGATAGCCGCATTGCGGAGCTTTGTACACCTGTGGTGTATGGCTCGCCAGCAGCAGCAGCGTACTACCAGAAGAGCATCAACGCTGAGGATTACGAGAAGGTGGAGTTCAACATCGTCGAGCGCGCGGAGGATGCTGAGCAGGGACGAATGAACTTAGTGCAGTGTGGCGCTAAGGAGTTACACATTACCCCTGGCAGGCCATCTAAGGTAGGTGGTGAGGCCGCGGCAGCTGCGTTGTTAAAGGCTATAGAGGAACTCAAGTCTGGTGCTATTGATGCCCTTGTGACTGCTCCTATCGACAAGGAGATGATTCAGTGTGATAAGTTTAACTTTACGGGTCATACAGAGTTCTTGGCAAGCAATCTTGGTGGCGAGCCTCTTATGATTATGACATCGGATTTGATGCGTGTAGGTCTTGCTACTATCCACATTCCTGTGGCGCAGGTGGCAGAGCAGCTATCTAAGGAGCTTATCGTAAGTCGCATTGAGCAGATCAACGCCTCTATGAAGCAGGACTTCGGTGTAGTGCGTCCTAAGGTTGCGGTGTTGGCACTAAACCCACATGCGGGTGATGGCGGCTTGCTTGGCGCTGAGGAGAATGATATTATTAAGCCTGCGATTGTAGATTGCTTCGAGCGCGATATTCTCGCCTTTGGACCATTCGCAGCAGATGGCTTCTTCGCTTCGGGTCAGTTCAAAAATTACGATGCTATCCTTGCGATGTATCACGACCAGGGCTTAGCACCATTCAAGACCTTAACGCCTGATGGTGTGAACTTTACAGCATCGCTCTCGGCGGTGCGTACATCGCCAGACCACGGCGTAGCGTACGACATTGCGGGTAAGGGTATTGCTGATGAGCAGTCTATGCGTAACGCTCTCTACGATGCTATCGACATTGTTCGTCGTCGCAGAGCTTGGGCAGAGTGGAATGCTAACCCATTGGGGCATTTCGAGCGCGAAAAGGGTCGCGATGTCTCAATAAAGGATCTTCCAGAGCAGGAGCATCACGACTAAAAATAGGGTGCTATGAAGGCGAATGCAAAGGTTTGGTTTACGATTATCGTATCGGCACTGATTATAGGACTTTCGGTGGCTTATATAGTTAATACTGCGAGCCTTACAGTTGCCAGAGTGTTACTTTGTACTTGTGCTGCATTTATTGGTTGCAGATCGATACATCGCATAGTAACATCAACCAAGCAGTTGAATAAAAAGGATAAAGAGTAACGACTGTGAGTGACAAACCAAAGAAGAGATGGATTAGTAGTAGTATAGGTTATATTCTAATGGGTATTGCCTCTGTAAATTGTGTTTTTGCCTGGAAGCCTACGACAGAACTCGAATGGAGTATGTGGGCGGGAAACCTTCTTCTCTTTATTGTCGGCTCTGTCTATACTATGAAACATTCAAAATAGAATAAACAAGGAGTGCAACTGAGTAGTAATCCGTCTCGTTATTGTGGAGCTACGAAGGCACTCGAAACGATAACAATTAAAAAACGAAGATTAAATTATGGTTAAAGTAACCTTTCCCGATGGCTCAGTAAGAGAGTTTGCCAAGGGAACAACTGCCTTTCAGGTGGCAGAGAGCATCAGCCCTCGTTTAGCTGCTGACTCACTTGCAGCCGAGGTAAATGGCGCAACAGTAGATATGATGCGCGCGATTGACAGTGACTGTACAATCAAATTCTTTAAGTGGGACGACGCAGAGGGTAAGCACGCCTTCTGGCACACCTCATCGCACCTCCTTGCTGAGGCTCTTGAGGCGCTATACCCAGGTATTAAGTTCGGTATCGGTCCTGCTATCGACAACGGTTTTTATTACGATGTGGACTCGCCTGTAGCTATCACTGAGGCTGACCTCGAGAAGATTGAGCAGAAGATGGTGGAGCTATCACGCAACAAGGAGGCATTGGTGCGTACTGAGGTTTCGAAGGCTGAGGCGCTTAAGACCTTCACAGAGAAGGGCGATCAGTACAAGGTTGAGCTTATCACCGACTTGGAGGATGGCACAATCTCATTCTACACAAATGGCGCATTTACAGACCTTTGCCGTGGTCCACATATTCCAAATACAGGTTATATCAAGGCTATTAAGCTAACCTCTATCGCAGGTGCTTACTGGCGTGGTAACGAGAAGAACAAGATGCTTACCCGTATCTACGGTGTGTCGTTCCCTAAGAAGTCTATGCTCGACGAGTACCTTGTACTCTTGGAGGAGGCTAAGAAGCGTGACCACAGAAAGTTGGGTAAGGATCTCGAGTTGTTTATGTTCTCGCAGCGCGTAGGTCAGGGTCTCCCATTGTGGTTGCCTAAGGGTGCAGAGTTGCGTGACCGCTTGGAGCGCTTCTTGCGCCAGATTCAGAAGGACTATGGCTACCAGCAGGTTATCACTCCACATATCGGTAACAAGGATTTGTATGTGACATCTGGACACTATGCAAAGTATGGTAAGGACTCGTTCCAGCCTATCCACACACCATTCGAGGGTGAGGAGTACCTTTTGAAACCTATGAACTGTCCTCACCACTGTGAGATTTATCGCTCTAAGCCACGTTCTTACAAGGATCTACCTGTTCGTTTGGCAGAGTTCGGTACGGTATATCGTTATGAGCAGTCTGGTGAGTTGCACGGTCTTACTCGTGTACGCTCATTTACACAGGATGATGCTCACCTCTTCGTACGTCCAGACCAGCTTTTGGAGGAGTTCGAGAAGGTTATAGATATCGTATTGTACATCTTCCGTACCT
>JAZOSJ010000126.1:0-11891 GCA_045657045.1 Alistipes sp. | reverse complement strand
AGTTGTTTCATACATTTGTCTTCCTAAGACCGCTTGGCCTCCGACTTCCTACAAGGTTGCTACCCAACGAAGTAGAGAGGTTTATTCGCTGAGACTCACCACCCGACAGTGTGACCGACATACGGTCTAACGTAAGATAGTGAAGACCCACATCCATAAGATATTTCAAGCGGTTGCGTATCTCCAACAAGACACGCTCCGCAGTCTTTGTATCGTGCTCATCGAGGCTTAGACTATCGAAAAACTTAGATAGCTCACCGATAGTCATTGCTACGATTTCGGAGATATTCTTTCCTCCGACTTTGACATTCAAAGCCTCCTTCTTTAAGCGCGCACCATGACACTCAGGGCATTGCGTCTTACCCATATATCGTGCTTTGAGCACTCTATATTGCACCTTATGGCGCTGTGTATCAACATAATCAAAGAAATCGTTAATACCATAGAAATGCTCATTACCCTGCCATAGAATTGCTCTATCCTCATCGCTTAGAGCATAGTATGGCGTATGTATCGGGAAGCCACACTTCGAGGAGTTAAGCACCAAATCGCTCTTCCAGCGGCTCATCGAAGCACCATTCCAGCACGCCACAGCACCATTATAGACACTCTTCGACTTATCTGGAATAACTAAATTTTCATCTATACCCGTAATCTTACCATAACCCTCGCAGAGAGGACAAGCACCCATAGGGTTATTAAACGAAAAGAGGTGCTCGGTAGGTCGCTCATAGGTAACACCGCCCTCCTCATAGCGCGAGGTAAAGGTTTCGACCTTATCAGTGATGATATATACCGCTCCTGCACCATAGCCCATAGCGCGAGCTACGGAGTCCGACAGACGCGACACGGTATCCTGCTCGTGGGTAAGCACAAGACGATCGACAATAATTTCGATATTATCAAGCGACATATCGGCACTCACATGCGGCATAAACTCCTCAACAAGCATCACCTCGCCGTTATATCTCACACGGTTAACACCATCCTCCATAAGGGTCAAGATGCGCTCCACAACACCCTCGGACTGTTTCAATAGTAGCGGTGCTGCCACCACGACACGCTCGCCATCGCCCCTCTCCATAACGTGCGCAACAACGTCATCTACCTCGTAGCAACGAATCTCCTCGCCCGTAGTTGGCGAGTAGGTGCGACCAATACGCGCAAAGAGGAGTTTCAGATAGTCGTAAATCTCCGTTGTTGTACCCACCGTAGAGCGTGGGTTACGCGATATAACCTTCTGCTCAATAGCAATCGCAGGGGCAATACCCTCGATAAGATCGACATCAGGCTTCTCGACACGCCCCAAGAACTGACGCGCATACGCCGAGAGACTCTCAACATAGCGTCGCTGACCCTCGGCAAAGATAGTATCAAACGCCAATGTCGACTTACCCGAACCCGACAAACCTGTAACCACAACGAACTTAGAGTGCGGAATCTCAACATCCACACCTTTGAGGTTATGTACCCTCGCGCCCTTGATTTTTATTCTATTATCCAATGCTAATTCTCTATTCTAAGACCTCCACTGTAGCACCCTCAACCTTCTCCAAGCGACCTATAAGTTGTTCGGAATCGCCCTCGCGGATAGAGAGGCTCATCGTGCAGAGGTTATCAAACTCCTGACCCAAGACCTTGGGTTGCATATCCTTCACGATACGCATAACATCGTTCATCGCAATATAGGAGAACGAGACATTTACCACAACGTCCACCGTACGCTCCACAATCTCACACTCGGATAATACCAATGCCGTAGACTCCTTGTATGCAGCGATTAACCCTGGCACGCCAAGCTTCGTACCACCGAAATATCGTACCACGACAACCAAGCAATTGGTCACCTCCTGCGAAAGAAGCTGTCCAAGAATTGGCTTACCCGCAGTAGAGGATGGCTCGCCGTCGTCGTTGGCGCGAAACTGCTCACCGTGAGGTCCAAGACGCCAAGCATAGCAGTGGTGCGTAGCATCGAACCATCGCTTACGCAATGCATCGAGATGCTCCTTAATCTCCGCCTCGCTCTCAACGGGATAGGCATAGACTAAGAACTTACTGCTAAGTTGTCGATATGTAGTCTCAGCAGGACGCGCTATGGTCTTATAACTATCTTGTGCCACGATTACTCGATTGAATTAAATATTCTCTCCCAGCGAATACCACCACCCGCAGGGTCTACTGAAAACCAGATAAACGATGCCTTACCTACAATGTGGTCCTCTGGCACAAAACCCCAGAAGCGTGAGTCAAGCGAACCGTGACGGTTGTCACCCATCATAAAGTAGTAGTCCATAAGGAATGTATAGTGCGTAGCTGGCTCACTGTCGATATAGATAACGCCATCACACTCCGTAACAAGGCGCTGCTCATAGACTGCTATACAGCGACCATACATCGCCATATTCTCTGGCGTAAGCTCAATTGTCGCACCCGCCTGAGGCACCCATATAGGACCCATATTGTCGATATTCCACACCTTATGCTCCAACTCCGCAGTATGCGGAAATAGCGTTGTACCCGAGACTGCTCCACCAATCTTTTTGAGCTTATAGCGCTCCTCGTTTGCATACTCCGAAAGAGCATCATCCGTAATAGGCAACTCAATATAGTCACCCGAGAGCCTATCTATACCCATTTTGAGTGGCTTACCCGAAATCTCGTTATAGTAGATATATTGGCGTTTAGGCACAAACTCCTCTTTTACACCATTTGCATAGACCGCACCATCAACAACCGTAAGGGTATCGCCTGGCATACCTACACAACGCTTAATATAATTCTCCTTCTTATCCATTGGGCGAACAGCGATAGTGAAGTGATCCTTCAACGTCTTGCGACGCTCCGCCACCGTAGCACCCAATGACCTATCGCGCAACAACTCATAATAGCTGATAGCTGGCATCTCCATAACCACGGTATCGCCCTCAGGGAAGTTAAAGACAACGACATCACCACGCTCAACCTCGCCACGACCCGCAAGGCGGCGATAGGATCTCTCCCACGCCGTAGAGAAGGAGTCCTTCGTAGGATTCAAAGGCATAGTATTGTGCACAAATGGGAACGACAAAGGTGTAAGCGGCACACGAGGACCATACTTAACCTTGTTAACCAAGATATAGTCACCCGCCATAAGCGTACTCTCCATAGAGCCGGTAGGGATGACATACATCTGAAACCAATACATCTGAATCATCGAGGCGAGCACCGTAGCAAAGAGTATCGAGTGTACCCAGCTATAAAGCCAGACGTAGACCTTCGATTGGCTACGCATCTCCTCCCAGACACCATAAGCCATAACAACAGCGAAGGTGATAAAGAATGGCGCAGTCCACTTAAATAGCAACATATGCGCTATAACTCCAACCACAACAGCAAAGACAAAGGCACACCACACTGCCCACGCTACACGCCACCAGGCATACTGCTTATACATCCTCTCGTGCCAATTACGGATATTGTGACCAACATAGTAGTCATAGATAAGTGGCAGCACAACAAACAACGACCACCACGCACCATACCACACAGCAAAGCCCGAAATAAGGGCAGCGACGACAATCGCAGCCAACCACGGTGAGCTAAAAAAACTCTTTATATGCTTAAAAAACTCCTTCATACCCCACTACAAAAGATTATCCATTGTATGCACACCCTGCTTATTTGCAAGATACTCACCTGCAACAACCGCACCCATAGCCAAAGCTCGGCGATTTGTAATCGAGTGCTTCAACTCGATAAAGTCGTCCTGCGACGTGTATCGCACGGTGTGGATACCTGGAACCATACCCTCACGGAAAGACTCAATCTCAATAGCCTCCGACGATGTAGGCGCGCCATTTATCCAACAACTCTTACGGTCGAGGTTCTGAATAATACCCTCCGCCAAAGTAATTGCAGTACCGCTTGGGGCATCCTTCTTCCACATATGGTGAGTCTCCTCGATACGCACATCATACTGCGCGTGAGGGTTCATCAACTCTGCCATACGACGATTCAAACGAAACATCATATTCACTCCTATCGAAAAGTTCGAAGCATAGAACAACGCGCCACCACGCTGCTTGGCAAGCTCCTCCATCTTTGGTAGATGCTCCAACCAGCCCGTAGTACCACACACTACTCTACCACCAGCCTCCAAAACCTTGCGAACGTTGTTATGAGCCGTTTCTGGCGTAGTGAACTCAAAGGCTACATCCACCTTTTTGATGCTCTCAGCCGTTAACTCTGAGGCATTCGCCTCATCAATAATTAGCTCCACTTTATGACCTCTCTCGATTAGGATTCGCTCAATCTCGCGACCCATCTTTCCATGACCTATAATAGCACACTTCATATATTTGATTTATTTCATATACATAAATAAAATAGCGCGGTAAAGATACAAAAAATTTTGCAACCGTAGCGAGTTGCAACATCATATTTTCACTATCTTTGCGGTCTTGATTTTGAACTATGAAGAAGTTATTGAAATACGTTGCTCTAATCTTTACAATATTGGTTGTTGGCACAATGCCTGCAACAGCAAAAAACAGGCTTCCGCAAACAGTCTCCAACTCTGTCGCTGCGACTTTGCAAAGCATTACACTTCAAGAGGTTGCAGGAAGCTATGTAAAGGTCACGGATAGCACCGTTAAGGGACAAGGAAAGCGTGGCTCGGTGGATATATACGCCTCCGTGGAACTCGCCTACTACCCCATGCGCCCAGAGAGCGTGGAGACCATCTATGAGAGCGTCCGCAGGGTACTGCCAGAAAAGAATAGAGATAGCAAACTCCGAATCTATGCCGATGGCAAACTAATCGAGGAGCTAATTCCGCTATATCATAGCAACCACGCCTCGACACACCGCTTTACAAACCCTGCGAAGACCCCACTAATAACACGCACAAGCGCCATATCTCAACCTACAAAGGGGCTTGCAAACCGCCATATAGCCCTATGGCAGAGTCACGGCTACTACTTTAAGCAGGAGGCCGATGAATGGAAGTGGCAGCGTCCACAGCTTTGGGAGACTGTCGAGGATCTATTTACACAGAGCTATGTTCTACCGTACATCGTTCCGATGCTTGAACGCGCTGGTGCCACGGTACTACTTCCTCGCGAACGCAGCACACGCACCGAGGAGCTAATCATAGATAACAACGAGGGCATAGACAACACTATATACACAGAGCACAATGGTGGTAAAAAGTGGCAAGATGGCGGTGTCGGCTTTGCACATATTTACGAGAGCTATCCATCTGGACATAACCCATTTACGGATGGCACATCACGCAAAGTAGAGACTACATCAAAGCAGGCAAACCTATCTACCGCATCGTGGGGAGGCGAGATACCAAAGAGTGGCATCTACAGCGTCTATGTATCGTATAGCACCCTGCCCAAATCGGTGAGCGATGCGCACTACACCGTACACGCAACGGGTGGCGACAAAGAGTTTAAGGTCAACCAGCAGATGGGCGGTGGCATGTGGGTATGCTTAGGCGAATTCTACTTCGAGGAGGGTATCCACGACAGCTTAGTGAGCATCAACAATCTCTCTGAACATAAGGGCGTTATCACAGCTGATGCCGTGAAGATTGGTGGCGGTATGGGAAATATTTGCCGTAGTGTAGACCCTACACTCCGCAAAGAGGGTGACATCTACGAAGAGCGCGTAAGTGGCTATCCACGCTTTACCGAGGGGTCAAGATATTGGTTGCAGTGGTCGGGATTTTCGACAGATGTCTACGCTCCAAAGGAGGGTTTGGATGACTACAAGGAGGACTATATGTCGCGTGCACATTGGGTAAATGCCCTGATGGGTGGCTCGGAGCGACTTAAAAAGCAGGAGGGCAAGAACATCCCTATCGACCTCGCTCTTGCCGTACACTCCGACGCTGGCGTGCGCCTTAATGACGACATTATCGGCACGCTCGGCATCTACTCAACAAAGGAAAACAAGGGTAAATTTGAGGATAAGAGTCTTTCGCGCCTCTACTCGCGTGACTTGACCGACCTTGTGATGAGCCAGATTGTATCGGATATTCGCAACCTATATGAACCTAATTGGACACGCCGCGCAATGTGGGACAGAGGCTACTACGAGGCGCGCATTCCTGAATGTCCAACGATGCTCTTGGAGTTGCTTTCGCATCAGAATTTTGCAGATATGCGCTATGGTCTTGACCCAGCATTTCGTTTCGATGTAAGTCGCGCCATATACAAGGGTGTATTGCGCTATCTATCAAGCCAATACAACAGCGAATATATCGTTCAGCCACTACCCGTAAACAGCTTTTCAGTAGAACTTTCAGGCGATATTGCACACCTTAGCTGGCAACCTACAACCGACCCATTAGAGCCTACGGCAGAGCCAGATTATTATATTCTATATACACGCATTGATGGCAAAGGCTTCGACTGCGGAAGGCGTATAGACACGACCTCAACCCTTGTAAAGCAGGAGGCGGACAAAGTATATAGCTATCGTATCACAGCGGTAAATGCTGGTGGCGAGAGCTTCGACTCCGAAACCCTCTCGGCGTGTGCTACAACCAACGCCAAAGGCAATGTAATGGTTATAAATGGCTTCGACCGCGTATCTGCGCCTATGAGCATTCAGGGCGACTCGATAGCAGGCTTCTACAACCACCTCGATAGTGGCGCTGGCTATATTGAGGATATATCATTTATCGGAGAACAGACTATATTCGACAGAAAGCTATCTCGCTTAGAGAATGACAACTACGCCCTCGGCACATCGTACACCGACTACGAGGATAGGGTTATCGCTGGTAACAGCTTCGACTACCCAGCCCTTCATGGTGGCGACCTACGCTCGCTTGGCTACTCCTTCTGCTCGGCATCCGCAAAGGCTGTTGAGCGTGGCGACGTAGACCTAACAAAGTACCCTATCGTCGACCTTATACTTGGCAAGCAGCGCACTACGGCAGTGGGTCGTGGCGCTATGGGGTATAAATATAACGCTCTTAGCAAGGCGATGCAAAAAGCGATAAGTGACTACACGGCAAATGGTGGTAACATCTTTGTAAGTGGCTGTTATCTCCTTACGGATTTATGGTACGGCGCAGAGGCTACGGATAGCGACAAAGCCTTTGCCGAGCAAGTCTTACACACTAAATTTGGAGGTAGCGCAACAATACGCAATGGCGATATAAACACGAAACCTACAAAATTCTCCTCAAAGCGTATAAAACTAACATTCAATACATTACCATCAGAAGAGGTATATCCTGCGGAGTCACCAGAGATAGTAATACCAAGCTCCGATGGGGCTATCACAGCACTCCAATATGCAAGTAGTCACGACTCGGCAGCAGTAGCATATAGAGGCGACTATGCAACCTTTGTTATGGGCTTTCCATACGAGACAATCCTCGATGATAAGGAGCGCATAACACTCCTTAAAGAGATACTTAATTGGCTAACAAAATAACGATAAAGATATATGTCTAACCACCAACTTAAAAGTATACTTATGCCTGTGGCGATGGTCGTGGGCGCACTTCTTTGCCGACCATTGGCTACCGTAGAGGCTATTACGGGCTACACCCTGACACCGATACTTATTGCGGCGATGCTATTTGTCACGTTCTGCCGTGTAGATATTCGTGCGATGCGCCTTAGCACCATACATATATGGATGCTTGCAGTGCAGTTCTTAGGCTCTATTGCCGTGTATCATCTTGTAGAGCCGTTGCTTGGTGAGATTATTGCCGAGGGTGCAATGATATGTGTGCTTGCACCTATTGCGATGGCGGCAGTGGTGATTGGTGGTATGTTGGGAGCAAACGTAACTACAATGGTGACATACAGCCTTATATGCAATATTGCGACGGCGATTATAGCACCGATGATTCTACACAGCTATGGCAATGGCACCTGTACGTTTGCTGAAATCATAGGTCGTGTTGCACCAACACTTGTAGCCCCATTCGTTGTAGCACAGGTGCTTAGATTCCTAAAACCTAAGGCTGCCGAGTGGTTTTCAAAGCGCTCATCTATATCCTTCTACCTATGGCTTATATCGTTGGTATTGGTGCTCGGTCGCACAACGGCATTTATAATCGACACCGAAGCTGAGCTACTTACACAGATAGAGCTCGCTGCAATCTCGTTAGTACTGTGTCTTATTCAGTTTACGGTAGGTCGTATGCTTGGAAAGCTCTTGGGTGACACCGTGGCGGGAGGTCAGTCCGTAGGACAGAAGAATACGATTTTGGCAGTGTGGATGTCACTAAACTTCCTCAACCCTATCGCCTCGATAGCGCCTACGGCGTATATTATCTGGCAAAACTTCGTAAATAGCTTTCAAATTTATCGCCACGAGCAGCGCATAGCAAAGCGAGAGTAGTCCTCGCTACTCCATCTCATTCTCGACGTGGAGAGTTTCACACATCGTGTAGCACTGCGCCATAATGGTCTCAGCGTATGATGCTACCTTATCTTCTGAAAGTGAGATATTATGCTCCCCAAGCATCGAGATTAGCTCCGAGGCTATCTCGTCGTATAACGTTGTGCAGTATTCAGCCATAAATGTGTCGATACGCTCGGTATAGTCCTCATCCTCGGAGTAGGCACGCAAAGCATTACACTCCTCCAACGTACGTGCAAGCCACCTCTCTTCGACACTCTCCACCACAACATCTGGACTCTTTGTCTGCGCAACCTCTTCTGTACCATCATTTAGCAGAATAACCGCCGTAACAACAACCACGATAAGAGCTGCAAGGGTAAGAATAAAGACTCCCCAGCGGCGTGGTGTCGGGATAATATCGCTATCCTCAGCAGGAAGCACATCTGACGAAGAGCAAAAGCTACTCCAACTCTCATAACCCACATAGCGCGTAAGTGCAGAGAGAATAACCGGACGTGGCGCGATATTTGACTTTGGAAAGAATAGCGTAGCGTAATCGTTGGCATCGAGGCGCATATCTGTAACCTCCTCAATAGCCTCGCTTAGAGCAACACAATCCTCAGCCGTAGCGATGCTACGACCAAACTCCTGCGCCACCATATCCTTCAAGCGCTCAATATATTGTTGCTGGGTAGTCATTATAAGCCTGTAATTCGCTTTATCTCATTAAGTTTATTAAGGGCTTCGAGAGGCGTAAGAGAGTCTATATCAAGACCCTTAATCTGATCTCGAATAGCAATAAGAACTGGATCGTCGAGCTGGAACATCGAGAGCTGAATATCACTCTTTGTCTCCATCGCCGACTCAGCCACACTGCGCTTTTTACCGCGCTGTGTCACCGCTCCCGTAGGTACAATCTCGCCCGAGCCGTAGACCTTTTCGAGGTTGGAGAGAATAGCCTCAGCACGCGACACCACCGAGCGTGGCATACCCGCCATACGCGCCACGTGGATACCGAACGAGTGCTCCGTGCCTCCACGAACAAGCTTGCGAAGGAAGACAATACTCTTGTCCACCTCCTTAACCGTAACATGGTAGTTCTTAACTCTTTCGAGCATATTCTCCAACTCGTTGAGCTCGTGGTAGTGCGTAGCAAACAGAGTCTTTGCCTTGCCCTGCGCATTGTTATGCAGATACTCCACCATCGCCCACGCGATAGAGATACCGTCGTAGGTACTTGTACCGCGACCAATCTCATCCAACAGCACAAGGCTACGCTCCGAGATATTATTCAGGATGCTTGCCGACTCCAACATCTCGACCATAAAGGTAGACTCACCCTCAGAGATATTATCCGAAGCACCCACACGTGTAAATATCTTATCCACAACACCGATATGCGCACTCTTGGCAGGCACAAAGGCTCCCATCTGCGCCAACAGCACGATAAGCGCAGTCTGGCGCAACAATGCCGACTTACCCGACATATTGGGACCGGTGATGATGATAATCTGCTGGTTGTCGTTATCAAGGCGCACATCATTAGGGATATACTCCTCGCCCACAGCCATCAAAGTCTCAATCACAGGGTGGCGACCCTGCTTAATATCAATTATCGTAGAGTCGTCAACCGTAGGACGAACATACTTTCTCTCACGAGCAATGCGGGCAAACGACTGCAAACAGTCCAAGCCTGCAATAGCGCTTGCATTGCGCTGCAACTTAGCGATATACTGCGCTACGAAGGCGATAATCTCAGCGTATATACGCGCCTCAATTTGGAGAATGCGCTCCTCGGCGCCCATAATCTTCTCCTCGTACTCCTTCAACTCGGCAGTGATATAACGCTCCGCACCCGTAAGAGTCTGCTTACGAATCCAACTCTCTGGCACCTTATCCTTATGAGTATTGCGCACCTCGATATAGTAGCCAAAGACATTGTTATACGCCACCTTGAGCGATGGAATGCCCGTAGTCTCGCTCTCGCGCTGCTGCAATGCCAAGAGGTAATCCTTACCGTGCAAGGCTATACGACGCAAATCATCCAACTCTGCCGACACGCCCGAGGCAATAACGCCACCCTTCTGTATCTGATTACTCTCAGGGTCAGGATAGATATCACTTGTTAGGCGCTCACGCACAGCCACCAAAGGATCAATCTGCGCAGCGATAGCGTGCATAGCCTCATTATCTGTCGACTCCATAAGCGCACGAAGCATCTCAATAGCCGACAGCGAGTTACGCAACTGCACCATCTCGCGAGGTGTAACACGCTCTGTAGCAACGCGCGAGGCGATACGCTCCAAGTCACCAATAAGGGCTATTTGCTCACGCATAGCATCGGCAAACTCGCTATCCAAAACAAACTTCTCGACAATATCCTGACGTGATGCAATCTTCTTTGTATCCATCAGCGGCATAGCCACCCAACGACGCAACTGTCGACCTCCCATAGGTGTCAACGTGCGGTCAATGGTATCTGTAAAGCTACACTTTGCCGATGAGTTATTCGAGCTAAAGAGCTCCAAGTTGCGAATTGTGAAGCGGTCAATCCACACCGAATCACCACGCTCAATGCGCTGAATAGATGCGATATGCGCTGTGTGCTTATGCTCGGTAAACTCCAGATAATAGAGGATAGAGCCCGCTGCCGAGATACCCGCAGTCATACGGTCGACACCAAAGCCCTTGAGCGACTGAACACCAAGCTGCTTAGTGAGCTTATCGCGGTTTACGCTCTCGGCAAATACCCACTCATCGAGACGATAGGTGTAGTGCTTAGTACCGAAGAGCTCGTTGAAACGCTCCTCATAGCCACGCTGATAGAGAATCTCCTTAGGCTGGAGGTTGCTAATAAGTTTATCGATATATGCGCCATCACCCTCCGAAACATAGAACTCGCCCGTAGAGAGGTCGAGAAAGGCGATACCAATAGTCTGCTTACCAAAATAGACCGAAGCAAGAAAGGTATTCTCCTTACCCGCCACCAAGTTCTCACCCATAACAATACCTGGCGTTACCATCTCCACAACGCCACGCTTAACCAAGCCCTTGACCATCTTTGGATCTTCGAGCTGCTCGCATATAGCCACGCGCTCGCCCGCGCGTACAAGCTTAGGCATATAGTTATCCAAGGCGTGGTATGGGAAGCCTGCGAGCTCCACATACGACGCAGCACCATTGGCACGACGTGTAAGAGTAATGTTGAGTATGCCGCTTGTTTTGATGGCATCCTCACCAAAGGTCTCGTAGAAGTCGCCTACGCGAAAAAGAAGGATAGCATCTGGATGCACCGCCTTAATCTGATAATACTGCTTCATCAGTGGTGTCTCCACATACTTCTTCTCTTTGGTCTGCCCACCACTTTCGGTTGGCATATCACTCTTTTTTGTTCCCATCTATTGTTTAGGTTATTTATAAGCGACAAATTTAGTAAATCTTACTCAAAAATCAAAATTACACTACTTGCTAAGCAGTCGCTTTACAAGCTTAAACCACCTATAGGGCATATAGCGAAATGGCAAATCTACGCG
>JAZOSJ010000125.1:0-4392 GCA_045657045.1 Alistipes sp. | reverse complement strand
AGTCGAATGGTCACGACGAAAAGGTCTTGGAGAAGATATGGGCAGACTGGGAGAAGTTCGCATCCTACGCCTTCAACAAGTCGCACGCTACGTGCTACTCGTGGGTAGCATACCAGACCGCCTATATCAAAGCCCACTACCCCTCGGAGTATATGGCGACCGTACTTAGCCGCAACCTTAGCGACATCAAGGAGGTAACGGCATATATGAACGAGTGCAAGAATATCGGTATCTCGGTGCTCGGTCCCGATGTCAACGAGTCGATGATTAAGTTCTCGACCAACAAAAATGGCGATGTACGCTTCGGTCTTGCCGCCATCAAGGGTGTTGGTGGCGCAGCCTCGGAGGCTATCGTCAAGGAGCGCAAGGAGAATGGTCCATACAAATCTATCTACGACTTTATGGAGCGCGTGAATTTTGCCGTGGTCAACCGCAAGAGCCTCGAAAATATCGCCTACGCTGGCGGTTTCGACTCATTGATAGACTTCAATCGTTCGCGCTTCTTTGCCGAGGATAGTTCGGGCGCTATGTTCCTCGACACGCTTGTCCGCTATGGTCAGCGCGTACAGCAGGATAAGAACAACGCCCAGCAGAGCCTCTTCGGTATGTTCTCCGAGAGCGGCTCAGATATTCCCCAACCTAAGGTCCCCGTTGCTGACGATTGGACAAACATCGCAATTCTAAATAAGGAGAAGGAGGTCATAGGACTCTACCTCTCGGCGCATCCTCTCAACCGCTTCGACTTCATCCTAAACAAGATGTGTCAGGTGGAGCTTGGCGAGTTGGACAACCTCACCCTCTTCAATGGCAAGGAGCTCTCGGTAGCGGGTGTAATAACCTCAGTTACACCACTTACCACGCAGGATGGTCGTCGCTATGCGCGCTTCGTGTTGGAGGATTACAACACCAGCCACGAGTTCACGCTATGGAGCAAGGACTACGAGCGCTTCGGTATGCTTATCGAGGTCAACACCTTCCTCTTTATACGCGGAAAGGTGCAGCCACGCTTCGGAAAAGAGGGCAATGCTTTGGAGTATAAGATACTTTCTATGCAACATCTTGCCGAAGTTTCAGAAAATATTACTAACTTGCGCATCGAACTCGACATTCACGAGGTATGCCCAACGCTTACGGATATGCTCTTAAAAGTCATCAAGGAGAATCCAGGTAAGACGACATTGCAGTTTACCATCGTGGATAGGAGCAACGATGTGAAGATAAAGCTCAACTCCAAGAAGTACCGTGTGGCTACCACCACCGAACTTATGAACTTTATCGAGAGTAACGAACTAAACTATTTTATAAATATCTAATTATTAAAACTTTAATGCTATGGCACTAAAACTAAACAACGAGAATTTTGACGAGGTAATGGGCAAGGGTATGCCTGTGGTTATCGACTTCTGGGCAACATGGTGTGGTCCTTGCCGTATGGTAAGCCCTATCATCGACGAGCTTGCTGAGGAGTATGACGGTAAGGTAGTAATCTGCAAGTGCGACGTAGGTGAGGATGGCGACGAGATCGCAGCACAGTATCGCGTTCGCAACGTTCCTACTATCCTCTTCTTCAAGGATGGCCAGCAGGTAGACAAGCACGTAGGTACAGCAGACAAGGAGCAGTTGAAGGCTAAGATTGACGCTTTGCTATAATCGCCCTTAGGAGGCTTTACTCAAATAGGCGAGACGTTCAACCTAAAAAGTTGAGCGTCTTGCTCTTTTTATACCCACACATATAAATATTTTGTGCCCTAACAGCTCGATTTTTCCAATAATTTAGTATCTTTGCACGGATATAGTTTTTTGTAACAGAGATATGAGAATCACGAATATAATTTTTCTTGTCGTAGCCTCAATGCTACTTCTATGTAGCTGTGGCGACAAGCATACAGAGCCAGCGAAGATAATCAAGGTAGACTCTTTTGTTAACTGCACCTACAACCCGCAGAACATCGAGATTAAGTTCTCATTAGAGGGGGCAAAGGGAGGCGAGAAGGTCTCTCTCTCTGTTGCCAAGAGTGGCAAGTGGATAGAGAGCACCACTATCAAGGATAGCTCTATCATCGTCACCGTATCGGAGAATTTGGGCGAAGTACGTACCACTACCCTAACCCTCTCATCAGCAGGATATAGAAACGCTACAATCACGCTAAAACAGCATCGCAAAATTACTACCCCTGCGCCACACACACTGATGTTCTACTTCTTTGGCACAAGTCTAAATCGCTTCTTTAGCACCAATATCGACGATGCTAAATTAGCCATCGACAGCGGCATACTTCGTGGTAACAATCGCATTATCTATTTCCGTCACCGCTCCGAGAGTGAGGGTTACATCGCAGAGCTGTGCTACGACGAGTCAAGCAACAAATCTTTTGAGAGCATCATCGAGGATAATATCGCTATCGAAGACTATACCACAAATCCAGGTTATATTAGCCAGATTATTAACAAGATGGCAGCTTTAGCACCAGCAGAACGCTACGGTCTTGTTTTAGCAGGTCACGGTCACGCGTGGATTACTCGCGAGGCTCTACATAGCCCAAATGGAATATCGCAATCAAGCCTATATAAGCCTCTATTTACCCCAGCACCAGGTGCAGAGATTACCCGTGCCTTTGGCGAGAGAAGCGTTCAGGTAAACACCTCAGAGTTAGCCTCGGCTATTGAAAATAGTAGCGTAGAGATTGACTACATCCTTTTCGATGCCTGCTTTATGTCAAGTATCGAAGCCGTGTACGAGCTACGCAATGCTACCAACTACATCATCGCCTCGCCTTGCGAGATTATGGGTCGCGGCTTCCCATACGAGCGCACTCTTCCCCACCTTTTCAAAGATAATGGTACATCAACCGACTATGATGGCGCAGCAGAGAGCTACTACCTCTACTACCGCTACGAGTACACCTCTTCGCAGCGTTGTGGCTCTATTGCCGTCTACAATTGTAGCGAGATTGAGGCTCTTCGCGATGCCACAAAAGAGATTGTAAAAAGCGCCAAGAGCGACTACAACATCGACGCGCTACAAACTTACGAGGGTCAAAATCCGCACTACTTCTACGACTTTGGTCAGTGGGCGAAGGCTGTAGCTACGGATAACACTGCATATCAAAACTTTAAGACTCAGCTCGACAAGACTATCATTGCAAAATATACGCTCGACACATTCTACTCTGCCTACGGCTCGTATGGTAGCCACCCTATCAATGTCGAGGAATACTCTGGTCTCACAACCTCTGCTCCAAGCTCAAAATTACAGAGCTATTGGCAGGAGACAGAGTGGTATAAGAGTGTTTGGCAGTTGTAAAATTAAGATATATTCTATATCTTTGCGTGCTAATAGAGAGAAAATTAAAAGATAATATACTATGTTTGAAAATCTAACCGAGAAACTTGAACGCTCGTTTCAAATTCTAAGGGGTGAGGGCAAAATCACCGATATCAATGTCGCTGAGACACTCAAAGAGATACGTCGAGCACTTATCGATGCCGATGTAAGCTACAAGGTAGCCAAGAAGTTCATCGACGATGTTAAGGACAAGGCTATGGGTCAGGATGTACTCCGCTCAGTGAAGCCCGGTCAGATGCTTACCAAGATTGTACGCGACGAGTTAGCACAGCTTATGGGTGGCACAGCTACCGATGTATGCTTAGAGGGCAACCCAGCCGTAATCCTTATCGCAGGTTTGCAGGGTTCAGGTAAGACAACCTTTTCAGGTAAGCTCGCATCCTTGCTTAAAGAGAAGCGTGGTCGCAAGGTGTTGTTGGTAGCTTGTGACGTATATCGTCCAGCCGCTATCGACCAGCTCAAAATCCTTGGCGACACCGTAGGCGTAGAGGTATATACCGAGCCAGAGAATAAGAAGCCTGTTGAGATTGCACAGAACGCTATCAACTACGCGCGTTCTAAGTCATATAACACCGTTATTGTGGATACCGCAGGTCGTCTTGCTATCGACGAGGCGATGATGGTGGAGATTACCGAGATTAAGGCAGCCGTGAAGCCATCGGAGACACTCTTCGTTGTGGACTCAATGACAGGTCAGGATGCCGTAAACACAGCTAAGGAGTTCAACGACCGCCTCGACTTCGACGGCGTGGTACTCACCAAGCTCGATGGTGATACCCGCGGTGGTGCTGCCATCTCAATCCGCTCGGTTGTAGATAAGCCTTTGAAGTTTATCTCTTCGGGCGAGAAGATGGATGCTTTGCAGGTCTTCCACCCTGAGCGTATGGCCGACCGAATCTTGGGTATGGGCGATGTTGTTTCGTTGGTGGAGCGCGCACAGGAGCAGTTCGACGAGGAGCAGGCACGCAAGCTCAAGAAGAAGCTCATCAAGAACCAGTTTAACTTCAACGATTTCCGCGACCAGATTGCCCAGATCAAGAAGATGG
>JAZOSJ010000124.1:0-37650 GCA_045657045.1 Alistipes sp. | reverse complement strand
GGGTGACCTTGTATCGGTATTCTATCGTTCAAATGCCAATCAGCAGTGGAAGTATGATGGCGAGACTGGCGCGCGCACTGCTAACTTGAAGCGTGTTGATGCAGGCACATCAACACGCGATATGGACCGCGTGGTTGTTGTTTATCCCTATAATGAGGATTACTATATCAACCCATCTACCTTTAATGTTCAGGCATCGTTGCCAGCCGTGCAGCACTATCTCACTAATAGCTACGGCTTAGATGGTAATATTATGATATCATCTGCCGAGTACAACGATGTTACTCTAAAGAATGTCTGCGGCTGGTTGAAGTTGCAGCTCACAGGCGATGGCGACACCATCAAGAGCATCAAGTTCCGCGGTAATGATGGCGAGCAGGTTGCTGGCGAGTTGTATATCAACTCTGCGGATGCCACAGCTATCCTTGCATCTGATATGGGTAATGTTACAGAGGATGATGGCGACAATGCCACTGGTGGCGCAGGTGCGAATCTCTCATTCGATGATGTCGTGCTTACCGAGGTAACCCTCGACTGCGGCGAGGGCGTTACGCTTGGCAAGAGTGCTACTGCATTCTATATCGCTCTGCCTCCTCAGACCTTTGCGAATGGTTTTACAGTGGAGATTGAAAGTGATGGCTACAAGCCAATGACTCTATCAACTGAAAACGCCCTTATTATCGAGCGCAACCATATTCAGCCTATGGCAAGTGTGGAGCATAATGCAGAGCAAATCATTCCTAACAACGAGATTTGGTATACCAATGGTAGCACAACTGAAGCTACAACACCTTATGAAACTGATGTCTTTGGTGCAAATATCGTATCTAATACCTACGATGCTGCAAAAGAGTGTTGGGTAATTAAATTTGATGGCGAGGTAACTACGATTGGATATTATGCATTCTCTGGTTGCAACAGCCTTACAAGTGTTACTATTCCTGATAGCGTAACTACGATTAGAAATTATGCATTCTCAAGTTGCCGCAGCCTTACAAGTGTAACTATTCCTGATAGCGTAACTACGATTGGAGAGAGTGCATTCGAAGATTGCCGCAGCCTTACAAGTGTAACTATTCCTGATAGCGTAACTGCGATTGGAAAGGAGGCATTTCATGGTTGCAGCAGCCTTACAAGTGTAACTATTCCTAATAGCGTAACTAAGATTGGAGATTGGGCATTCTATAGTTGTAGCAGCCTTACAAGTATAACTATTCCTGATAGCGTAACTAAGATTGGAAATTATGCATTCGCATTTTGCAGCCTTACAAGTGTAACTATTCCTGATAGCGTAACTACGATTGGAAGTTTTGCATTCCTTAATTGTAGCAGCCTACAAGAGTTTAATGGTAAGTTTGCATCAGAGGATGGTAGATGCTTGATTATTGATGGCGAACTTAACTCGTTTGCCATTGGATGTGGCGCTACAGAATATACTATTCCTAATAGCGTAACTACGATTGAAGATTATGCATTCCATTATTGCACCAGCCTTGCAAGTGTAACTATTGGAGATAGCGTAACTACGATTGGAGGTTATGCATTCTCAAGTTGCTACTGCCTTACAAGTGTAACTATTCCTGATAGCGTAACTACGATTGGAGTTTATGCATTCAAAAGTTGCAGCAGCCTTACAAGTGTAACTATTCCTGATAGCGTAACTACAATTGGAGAGAGAGCATTCGATTATTGCAGCAGCCTTACAAGTGTAACTATTGGTAATAGCGTAACTACGATTGGAGATTATGCATTCGGTGAGTGCAGCAGCCTTACAAGTGTAACTATTGGTGATAGCGTAACTACGATTGGAGAGTATGCATTCTCTGGTTGCAGCAGCCTTACAAGTGTTACTATTCCTGATAGCGTAACTGCAATTGACTTTTGTGCTTTCTCTTGTTGCAGTAGCCTAACAAGTGTATATTGCAAGGCTTTAACACCGCCAGTAGGATACTCTTCTATGTTCTATGCCAACGCCTCAGGTCGTAAGATTTATGTGCCTATGGAGTCGGTAGAGGCGTATAAGTCGGCTAAATATTGGAGTAGTTATGCTGATGCAATTGTTGGCTACGACTTTTAATTTCCTTGTGTACAAAGTTATCTGTTCGGCTCTTTCGGCATCTGCCCCTTTCAAAGTGAAAACTGAAAACTGAAAACTCAAAAGTAAGGTGCGCTTCGCGCGAATTTGATTAGCGACACGACTCCGCTTTCCCAAACTGCGAGCAGCTTCAAAATAGCCACAATATATAACTTTGTAATAAACTCACTACCCGCGCTACACCACCGTGGCGCGGGTATTATTTTTAATACCCGCGATATAAACCTATCGTCATTGCGAAGAATTGCAACCGTTACCGTGTTGATACCCATATAGTTGCTATGCAATTCTGTGGCAATCTACCTCTGTGTTTGCCTCAAAAGTGTAGTGCGCTTCGCGCGAGATTTTATTAAAGGGCCAAAAAGGTCTTAAAAGGGACAAAAGGGTAAATATAAAAAGGCAACGCCTTTTAACCATTACTAATTAAAGCAAAGGGGCTGACTAAAAAGTAATTTAGCCAGCTCCATAATTTAAGAGAGTGAATAAAAAGATGTAGTTTTAGGCTTGCGAAGCCCGAAAAAGCGCAGTTTACTGTGCGTAAATGAGCATTTTGAGGGCAAGCGTAACGACAAAATACACTTTTTATTCACTCTCTTCTTGCCTATTTAATCAACAGATTTGTACGCTCGTCAGGGAAGACAACCTTTGGCTGGAAGGTCTTGGCCTCCTCGAAATCCATAAAGCCGTAGCCCATAATGATTACAATGTCGCCAACTGCGGTCTTGCGTGCTGCGGCACCATTAAGACAGATGCAACCACTACCACGCTCGCCCTTGATAACATAGGTCTCGATGCGCTCACCGTTGTTGTTATTCACAATCTGCACCTTCTCGCCCTCGATTAATCCAGCCGCATCCATCAAATCCTCGTCGATAGTGATGCTACCAACGTAGTTTAGATTTGCCTCCGTAACGCGCACGCGGTGGATCTTAGATTTCATTCTCTCTATATACATAGTCTGGGTCGGGTTTGGTTACTTAATCTTGATATTGTCGATAAGGCGTATCGCGCCAGCCTGCACAGCACAGCAGCCCTGAATACGCTCCGAGTCACTCCAACGCTCTACGCGCTGCATAGTGCGAGCATCCACAGCCTCGAAGTAGATGGTCTTCAACAGTGGATTAGAGTCGATTGTGGCAACAACCCACTCGGTGAGTTCCGCAGGACTCATCGTCTCCATCTTCTCAGCACACTGCTTGATAGTAGCATAGATATGAGGTGCTGCCTCGCGATGCTCTGGAGTAAGAAGCTCATTGCGTGATGATAGCGCAAGACCATCCTCGCCACGCACGATGGCGCACTCCACGATTTCGATGTCGATATTTAGCTGCTCGACCATAGCCTTGATAACAGCAATCTGCTGAAAGTCCTTCTCGCCGAAGTATGCGCGAGCAGGATTTACAAGGGCAAAGAGGCGGCTTACGACCTGCGCCACGCCGTTGAAGTGACCTGGGCGTGTAGCGCCCTCCATAACCTTATCCACAAGACCGAAGTCGAAGACGCGAGTATCTGGCTCAGGGTAGATATCCTCCACCGATGGCATAAATACAATATCTGCGCCAGCGCTCTCCAAGACTGCACAATCAGCCTCTGGGGTGCGTGGGTAGTTTTTAAGATCGTTCTTATCGTTAAACTGTGTTGGGTTTACAAAGACGCTCACCACAACGGTATCGTTCTCCTTGCGGGCACGCTCCACCAACGAGCGGTGACCATTATGCAAGGCTCCCATTGTAGGTACAAAGCCGATGCCCTCCTTAGGGCAGCTGCTCAATGCTGCATTCAACGCAGCGACTGTATTAACTACTATCATATCCTTTTAGAATGTGGGGGCAAAGTTACAAACTTATATGAAGATAGCAAGCAATGTGATATAGAAAGTGAATAAAAAGTGTATTTTGTCGTTACGCTTGCCCTCAAAATGCTCATTTACGCCGAGTAAACTCCGCTTCTTCGGGCTTCGCAACGCCGCGATTAAGTGAGAGCAGAGGCTGCTTGCAGACTATGCCGAGCGTGAGCGGTGAAAAGGAACTTAAGCCTAAAACTACATCTTTCTATTCACTTTCACAGTGATGCTACTTATAGCTCAGCGCAATATGGAAAGTGGTCAAAAGGGGCGTAACTGCCATCCTCCGCCATAGTATAGCTGAAAGTCTTTATGCCGTTGGTGATGACAATATAGCGGCAACCAAGTACCGAGTTGTAGCGCACAACCTGGCTAAGCACACTCTGGTCGATGCGTACGTTTGGCTCCTTACACTCCACCACAACCATAGGTCGCGCCAAACTATCCAACGCCACTATATCGGCACGCTGGGGCATACCATTAATATTTACGGGATACTCCTCGACTATCTGCTGTGCGAGGAATCCACACTCCGAGAGCATATACCCCACTACGTGACGGCGCACCCACTCCTCGGGTGTAAGCACAAGCCAGCGACCACGCACACTATCAAAGACCTCGGTACGACCACTCGCCGAGCGACGGGCACGGAGGTGTATGGCAGGAAAGTTTAGTTTTGGCAGTTGCATAGTGTGCGGTTTTTCGTATCTTTGTGGCACAAAGGTACAAAAATTATGGAAACAACGAAGAGTATAGATGTAAATGAGCGTATGGAGCGCGCTTGTGGATATTTTAAGGAGGGATATAACTGCGCTCAGGCTGTCGTTATGGCGTATAACGACATTATGAATATGAGCCTCGACGAGGTGGCACGACTCACTGCACCCTTTGGTGGCGGTATGGGACGTATGCGCGAGGTGTGCGGCTCGGTGTGCGGTATGACTATGCTTGCAGGTGCTATACAGCCATCCTCCGACCCTAAGAACTTGGAGGAGCGCAAGGATAACTACGCTCTTGTACAACACTTTGCCGAGCAATTCCGCAAGGAAAATGGCGATATTGTCTGCCGTCGACTCCTTGGCTTAGAACCTATCGTCGAGCGCAACGAGACCGCAATGCCTTCGGAGCGCACCCCAGAATACTATAAAAGGCGCCCCTGCTCGGAGTATGTCGGCTGCGCCGCCCGCATCGTAGGCGAATACCTTAATCAGAAGTTATAGCGTCAGCTATCGGGCGACAGCGAAGGGTCTCGCGGATTGTGTTGTCACACTTTGTCCGCACCGCCTTGCATCCCGCGAGATGCTTCACTTTGTTCAGCATGACACCCCGCGGGTATTAAAAATAAACACACGTCACACACCATTCAATTTAACAACAAAGGCATCTCCACGAAGGAAATGCCTTTAATTATTTTACTCCACGCTGTTCTCTCTGCGGCGGTCGTTTTTACGCATCAGCTTACGAATTGCTTGCGCAAGGTTTTGCGGGTCGATGTTGCGTTTTATCACAGAGTCGTGCGCCAAGGATATGCGTCCTGTCTCCTCCGATACGGCAATCACAATAGCATCCGACACCTCGCTCATACCCAAGGCTGCGCGGTGACGCATACCGTAAGACTTAGGCACCTCCTGTTGTGTAGAGGGCAGAACACACTTCGCCGCTACAATTCTATCACCGCTAATAATCACACCACCATCGTGCAGTGGAGCATTCTTAAAGAAGATATTCTCCAAGAGCGATGTAGAGAGCTTAGCATCCAAGCGGATACCGCTCTCAACAACGACATTTAAGTCGTCGGCCTGCTTAATAATGATAAGCGCACCCACCTTCTCTGCGCCCATTTCCTGACAGGCTACGACCAGAGGTTCAAGGTCTATCTCCTGCTCGGTACGGCGATTACGGAGGTTAAAGATACGCGATAGCCACTCGAAACGTCTACGCTGGCGACCTATGGCTTGCAGGAAGTGGCGTATCTCGGGTTGGAAGATGATAAGTATGGCGATAACACCGACAGAGATAATCTGTCCAAGTATCGCAGAGAAGAGTACGAGATTGAAGGTCTTAACAAGAATCCATACTAAGTAGATAACAAAGATACCCACCATAATATATGGCGCACTTGTACCCTTCATAGCGCGGTAAGCACTATAAAAGAGCGATGCCACCAAGAGAATATCTATGACATCAATAAGTTTTAGTGGTATGAATCCCATTGCCGCTAATCTCTATTGTCTATATACTACTTCGACACGCTATCCTCGTAGATAGCATCCACGCGTGCAAGCACCAAGTCAGAAATATTGAGTGCTGGATCGGCATCTACAACCGATACAGCGTTGATAATCATCTTATAACGGCGGTCAGCGTTAAGCTCGTCGATAGCCTTAGATGTAATATCCTTAAAGCGATTCATCAACACTAACTGCTCCTCGTTCAACTCCTGCTCCTCCTTAGAAAGCTGCTGACCCTCGGTCTGAACGGTGGTCTGGAAGTTGTTCATCTTAGTCTGGATCGCGTTAGCCTTAGTCTGAATCTCCTCCTGCTTCTTCTGAGCGTTAAGCGTAGTAATCAAGCCCTTGGCATACTCCTCCTCAAGTTTTGCAGCCTCTGCCTGAAGTTTATTGTACTCCGTAGCCAAGTTCTGCTCCTTCTTTGCCCAGCCCTCCTGAATGGTTAGGCTCTTCTGCTGGAAGTTCTGAACCTTAGTCTCCAACGCTACACCCTCAGTTGCATAGAACTTGCTTGATGCCATAATATAGTCCAAGTCGACAAAGACTACATCACCACTTGCAACACACTCAACACCCTTAACCTCAGTAGCATCAGCAGCCTCTACCTCTACCTTGTTTTCGCTCTTAGCGCCACCGCAAGATACCATCATAAGTGACATCGCCAAGATTGATAATAGACTCTTTTTCATAGTAGTTATAATCTGTTTTAGTTAATTTTCGCAATTAAAGCACAAAGATAAAAAAAATTATTTACATTTGTCGTAAATTATTAAGATTTTTAAGGATGTACGAATATATCTCAGGTCTCGTTGCAGAGGCAACACCAACATACGCCGTTGTTGAGGCAGGTGGCGTAGGCTACTTTCTCCATATATCGCTAAAAACATACGCCGATATCGAGCACACCAAGGAGGCAAAGCTATTTGTGCACTTCATCGTACGCGAGGATCAGCAGCAGTTCTTTGGCTTCTCCACAAAGATTGAGCGCGAGCTCTTCCGTCAGCTTATCAGCGTCTCGGGCGTGGGCGGCAACACTGCGCGTATGATTCTATCGACCTATACGGCGCACGAGTTACAGAATATCATCGCAACGGAGAATGCTCTACTACTTAAAAACGTTAAGGGCTTAGGCTTAAAGACGGCACAGAAGATTATCGTCGAGCTATCGGGTAAGATGCTCGAACTTGGAGCGAGCGATATGATGTTCCAGTCAAGCGTATCAACACCCGATAACGCCATCTTCGACGAGGCTATGGCGGCATTGCAGATGCTTGGCTTCCAGAAGAGCGCATCGGATAAGACCCTCAAAACCATCTTCAAAGACAACCCTAAAATATCGGTCGAGGAGGCTATACGCACTGCATTGAAGCAAATGTAGCGCCCTATTTACCAACAATATAACGATATGATGCTATTGCCACAGCGTAGTCATACTCTGCGGTGACAGCATTTTCGTATATCTGCAACCAGCTAATCTGTGCTTGCAGAACATCGAGTATCGTAGCTACACCCTCATGATAGGAGTAGGTGCTTATTTCAAGGTTTTCACGCGCTATATCGAGATTGCGTTGTACCATCTCCATACGCCTGTGACTATACTCCAAATTTGTCCAACCAGCTCTTTCATTCAAGATAATATTATCCACCACATCAGCAAGTTGTGCCGTAGAGCTATCATAACTACTCCTTGCCGAGCGTAGAGCCTCACGACGCTCCATAAAGTGAAATATCGGCACATTGAGTGATAGCAATACCCCGCCATTCACCCTCCCATCTGTGCTCGGTTGCCATAATCCAAAGAGCCCCGCATTAAGACTCGGCAGATACTCCGCCCCACGAAGTTCAATGCCACATTGTGCCACTGCGGCATTAGCCTCAGCAACAAGGTAGCGAGGATGATGCTCCACAACATTAGCCACATCCTCGCGCATAGGCATCGCAAAATTATCGAAGATACCCTCACTAAGCACCACATCTAAACTTGCCTCCTCGCCACGCAGGATATTAAAGTGTGAGAGCGCCACACGCCAACTCTGCTCTGCCTCTGAGAGCTGATACTCAGCATTGCTAAGACGTGACTCCACTTGCAGGAGGTCTCCTTTAGAGGTATACCCCTCCTCGAAGCGATGCTGAGCCACGGCTTTAAGCGCCTCGACAATTGCGATATAATCACGCATAGTCTGACGATACATCTGGGCGCGTGATAGCGAGAGATATGCCATTTCAGCCTCATACCTAACATCAAGCAACGAGCCATCCAAACCACTTATAGCACCCTCCAAGCCCCACTCACGCTGTTTGGCAAGAACCTTATACCGACCACCATTGTAGATAGGTTGCATCATATCGGCACGCATAGTCCATAGCGGCGCATCATCCTCAAAGCCAAAGGTAACGTCCGAGGAGAGTGACAGCGAGGGCAACATTCCTCGTTTTGCTATTTCCAACTCAGCATCAGCCCCCTCCACCTTTGCCTCGGCACTACGAATGATATGGCTATACTCCACCACCTGCTCAATATACTCTTCCATTGATAGTTGCGCCATTGCGAAGGTCGTAGAGAGGATAAATATTAGAGTGATAACAACTTTGTGTATCATAGTTTTATACGATAAAAGAGTGAGTAGACAACAGGGAGTATTAGAAGAACCATAAGGGTAGCAACGATAAGACCACCCATAATGGTAACAGCCATTGAACCAAACATCGAGTCGAAAAGCAAAGGTGTCATACCGAGCACCGTGGTTGCCGATGCTGTAATAACGGGTATAGACCTATCCTCTACGGCTCTGACCACCGCCTCCGCAGCCCCGAACCCCGACTCGCGGAGCTCACCTATACGCGATATAAGTATCACGGCATTCTTTATATTCATACCCACCAAACCAAGCAGACCCAGCAACGAGAAGAAGTCAAACATCTTACCCGAGATAGCAAGACCCGCCACCACACCTGTAAAGATCAGAGGCAGGGTGAGTAATACCGCCATAGGGTCACGCAAGTTTCCAAACAGAAGAAGCAATATCACAAAGATAAGCATCATCGCAACAGGAAGTTTACCTCGCAATGCACTATTCGACTCCTCCCTGCTCTCCTGCTCACCAAACACCTCCATACGATAACCATTAGGAAGTTCGATATTATCTCGTATCTGCGCCTCAATATCGCTAAGCAGCGCAATGGCATTAACACCACGACGCGGGTCACACTGCGCCTTCATAACACGTTCCGAGTCAATACGACGTATCACCGATGGGCGAAATCCAAAGTCGAAAGCCGATACCGACTGCTCTAACGAGTAGCTGCGACCTCGCTGCGAGAAGATTGGCATAATACTAAGCCCAACAACCGAGCTATCTACAACCTGCTGGGCACGCAGAAGTATCGGCATCTGGACATCAGCCTCCCGATAGATTGCCACACCAAGCCCCGAGGTCGCTATCTCCAACGACGAGACCATAGAGCTACGCTCCACGCCCAACCTCTGCGCTTTAAGTTGCGAGTAATCGGGTTGCCATACCGCTACACGGTTGCCCCAGCTATTACGCACGTTGCGTGTATCCTCACGCTGCTCCATAAACCGCATAGCTTCGCGAGTAAGACGACTCAATGTGTCGATATTATCTCCCACAAAGCCAATCTCGATAGTAGCCTCTGGTACAGGCGAAAGACGAAACAGCGAAGAGCGTAACCACACATCGGCAAAGTTCTCAGTAACCCATATATCGAAGCGCTCCTCCACCGCAGTTGTCTGCTTTGCACTCCATAGCTCGACCAGAATATTGCCATAGTTTGGCTTCGAAGAGTAGCTACCACTTGCCAAGTAATATCGTGGCGGAGTTCCTCCTGCTGTGGTAGATACGCGCTTTACTTCAGGTTGTGCTTGAAGCCACTTAGTCATACTATCAAGACGCTCCGAGCTTGCCTCAATGTCATAGCCTTCGGGGAGTATCACATCTGCCCTAAAATAGGGCTTTGCAAGCTGAGGAAAGAAATTCTGCGGCATACGCCCCATCAACCATAGCGATGACACAAGGAGTATCACTGCGCACGCCACCGTAAGCCATCTATGGCGTAGTACCCAACACACAACGCTTTCGATAATTTTGTATCGCTTAGCGCTATTCTGTTGCTTTGAGCGAGGCAGCAACCAGAGCGACATCATAGGCACTTGCGTTAGCGACAAGAGCCAGCTAATAAGCAACGAGAGGGCTATAACCCTAAATAGCGGTGCTATAATCTCTGCTACCGACGAGGGGGCAAGTTGCAAGGGAAGAAAGGAGATTATCGCTATCAGCGTGGCAGCAAGCAGTGGTATACGTGGAAGTGTGGCACCCTGTACCACCGCCGTAGTTGGTATCATACCTGCACGCATAAATTTCGAACTATTGTCCACCACCACGATGGCATTATCCACAAGCATACCCATAGCTATAATAAATCCCGCCAACGATGTACGGTTAAGACCCTCGCCCACCAAGTACATCACCACCAGCGTAGCACCAATTGCAAAGAGCAGCGACGAACCCACAATAATACCCTCACGCCAACCCATTACAAGCATCACCAATGCCACCACTATCAACAGTGACTCCAAGAGATTAACTACAAAATCGTTATTCGCCTCCTTTGCAATCCTATTTTCGGGGTATAGCGAGACTATCTCCAACCCCGCTGGGAGTTCCTCTGCAATATGCTCAAGTTTACAATCTACCCTATCGCCAACCTTTACAATATCCATCCGAGGGTCGGTCGCCACGGCAATAGCCACCGCCTCTCTGCCATCCACCGACATAATCATCGAGCGCGGAGCTCTAACCTCACGCACTACGCGCGCCACATCGCCCAAGCGATACTGCTTGCCATCCTCGGCAATAAGAAGTTGGTTCTCGATATCCTCAATCGAGCTATATGCGCTACCCTCCGTAAGCGTAATATCTACCTCGCCTGCCTCCTTGATACCAAGCCCCACAACGCTATTTTGTTGGCGTATAGTGCGGGCAATACTTTCGGGTCGAAGCTCGAATGCAGATAGTGTAGCAGGGCTAAGCCAGATATTAACCTCCTCAGTTGCCAGCCCCGATATTTGCACCTTTTCAACACCACGAATAGCATATAGTTGTGTCGTGATATGGTTGATATAGTTGCGTATCTCCTCAATAGTATAGCCACCATCGGAGCATAACGCGAAATACAAGCCAAAGACATCGCCAAAGTCATCCACAACTGTAATATCACCCACGCCATCGGGCAACTCTGGACGGAGATCCGAAACCTTGCGGCGTAGCTCATCCCATAGTTGCGGAATGCGCTCTGGGGCTGTGGAGGGGTGCAACTCAACAACCAATCTCGCGTAGCCATAATGCGACTCGGAGGTTATCTTATGCACCGCACTTAGCGTACGCAGACCCCGTTCCAGAGGTTTGCTCACTAAACTCTCCACCTCCAGAGGTGTCGCACCCGCATATGGGCATATAACTATGGCGCTCTTGATTACAAAGGTTGAATCCTCACGTTTGCCAAGTTCCTTGAAGGAGTAGATACCTCCCAAGAGCATAACGGCAAGAAAGAAGATAATAACCGATGGACGAAGTATGGAGTATCGCGAGATATTCATAATATTCTAACCCTTTCACCATTAGTAAGATGATATACCCCTGCGCTTACTATCCTCTCGCCCGACTTTAAGCCATCTACCACAACAACACTACCCTCGCCCGTAAGTTCCCCAAGCATCACTCGTCGCTTCTCTACAACATTATCGCCATCAATGACCCAAACATAATCATCACCACCCACAGGAGCATATATCGCAGTAAGAGGTACAGAGACTACCTCGCTATCGTTCTCCATAATAACAACCGAGGCAATACAGGTCATACCTGGCGAGATATTATATCGCATAGTATCAACATCCAAAAGGCGTAGCGACACAGGGAAACCCAACGCATCGGATGATGTGCGGGCGAAGCTCTTTACTGCTGCATTAAATTGAGTATCTTTGTAAGCATCAAAGGTGACACGATAGCGCGTAGTAGGTTGAGCGAGGTAGCTTAACAAATACTCTGGCGCAGTGAAGCCTACCGTGGTGCTGCGTGGTCGCACGATACGAACAATTGGTTGACCTGATGAAACACGTTCGTAGGTATCGACATACACTCGCTCGATAACACCATCAAAGGGAGCTACGATGCGTGTATCGGCAACCATATCCAAGGCATTGCGGTATGCCGAAAGGCTCTGCGTAAGGGCATTCCTAAGGCTTTCGACCTCCTGTGCTGAGATTGCATTATACTCCAACAAACGCTCAGCACGTTCCAAGCGTGACTGCGCCTCACGGTATGCCGAGAGTGTAGCCTCGACACCAAGTTCCACATCGCGCTTGTCGAGTTGCGCAAGAAGCGCACCTTGCTTAACCATCATACCCTTAGCTACGGGTACATCTACAACACGCCCCGAGAGCTTAAAGGCGAGGGTTACAGCATCATCGGCAGTAGAGAGCGCAGCATAATCCCGCGTGAGGTACTCCACACGCTTCGCCACAACACTCTTAACAGGCTTAGGCTTGTGCTGAGCAGCTGGCTCACCACCCCTACACGCCACTATTAACAGAGATAATAGAATAAAAAAACTACGCATAAGATAGGCTTTATGCGTAGCAAAGCAATTATCTTGCCATATATCAGATACCCTCCTTATACTCTACAACGCCGTCACGGAGCACCACAATACCTACATCGGCACGTATAATCGAACGCAGAGTCATAGCATCGACTAAGAGGTGCGTTGAAGGTAAACCACTCTCCACCTGCGTAGCACTCACAACATATATTGCCGAGGCTGGATAGAGCGAATAGAGTTTTTCAATAGCACGCTGAGCTGAGTTATCTATCGCCGTAGCATCGTTTATACAGAGTAGCGCTATGCGTCCCCCACAGCTCAACACTTCAGCTGTTACATCCTCGCCATCGTTATTATATAGCACAAAGTCACTATACTCCATATCAACGACCTTGTCTACGATAGTTGCACTCTCCACAAACTCCAACGATTCATCTGTCCAGCACTCCGTAGCCATAGCATCGAACTCGACAATGCTATTTGTCTCGACACTCTTAAAGCGCAACACAGTGCGGGTAGACTCCTCAATAGCATTACGCTCACTCTCCACACGCTCGCGGAGGTTTGTGCCAACTTTATATGGCAGAAAGTCGACCAACGGCATAGTAGAAAGCGCATACAGCGAGACTCCAAGAGGGAGAGCAAGGGAGATAGCAACACTTATGAAATCGACCATGGTAAAGCGGTGCTCACTATCGCTTTTGCGCCATATATATATAGATATAGGTAGAAGCACCAAGTTCTTAAAAAATGTCTCCCAGGGTGTGAGCTTCACAGCATCACCGAAGCAACCGCAGTCGCCAACGGGCAACACCGTAGCACTAAGTAACGTAATAATAGTAAAGACAAGGAGTATCGCACTTGATAGGAAAGCAACACCCCTACGCCATACCTCCAAGATTAGAAGCAGACCGATGGCAAACTCCACCACCATCAACGCCAGAGCTATAACCTCCGAGGCTGGGGCAAGCTCCGAGAGGGAGTAGGTTGCCAAATATTTTTCGACATAGATAGCCGTGCCAACAGGGTCGACACACTTAAATGCACCCGAAGCGATAAATACCGAACCGAGCACCCAGCGTAGCAGAGTCAACATTATATCCTGAAAGCGAGACATAGGCTATTATAGCAACGGAGCAACGCTCTCCATAATGCGCTCAAAAATCACCTCTGGCGATGCCATACCACCCTCCTCAGTAGAGCAGTTAACAACCCTCAAATCATCGTTCAACGATGCCGATTCGAGGTACACCTCACGCACACGACGCTGCAAATCGAGCGATGCCTCGTGTATATCCTTACCACCCTGCAAATACTCTCTATCCTCACCCTCGCGTACTTCGGTAAGTTTACGCTCAGTAAAGGCAAAAGGGACGTCCAAGAACAGTGACACATCGGGTTTTGGAATACCAAACTCCTCGAACTCGGTGTGCAAGATCCACTCTCGGAGGGTATTTCGCTCCTCTTTATCTGCAATCTTTGCACACTGATAACCGATATTTGAGTAGACATATCTATCCACGATTACTACCTTACCATCATTAAGCCACTTACGGATTGTAACCGCAGCATCAGCTCTATCGCCAGCATACAACAGCGCTACAAGATATGGGTTTACGCTCTCAACACCACCCAAGTCACCACGCAAAAAGCGCGCGATAAGATCGCCATAGATGGGTGCATCGAAGCGTGGAAAATGGAGATACTCAGACTCCACGCCCTTAGCGCGAAACATCTCTCTAAGTTTAGTTATCTGTGTAGACTTGCCCGCTCCGTCAAGTCCCTCAAGCACTATAAACATAGTAATATAGTATTATTTTAGCATTCTTACGGCACGCTCAATACCCGCGACAAGCAGGTCTACCTCCTCTAATGTGTTGTACATACCTATCGAGGCGCGACACATACCCGTAACACCAAAGTGCGTCATCACAGGCTCGGCGCAGTGGTGACCTGTACGTATCGCTACACCGAGTTTATCGAGTATCATACCAACATCGTAGGGGTGTGTACCCTCGATGGTAAAGGATACTATCGGACACTTATTCTCCGTAGTACCATATATTCTTAAACCCTCTATCGCAGAGAGGCGCTCAGTCATATAGCGAAGTATCTCCTGCTCGTGGTGCTCGATAAGCCCCACGCCGATACTATTTACATAGTCGATAGCCTCCATAAGACCCACCGCACCGATAAAGTTGGAAGTACCCGCCTCAAATTTTAGTGGCAGTGGTGCGTAGGTGGTCTTAGCAAAAGTGACCTTATCGACCATATCTCCGCCACCCATAAATGGTGGCATCGTCTCCAATAACTCCTTGCGACCATACAACACACCTATACCTGTGGGGCCATACAACTTGTGACCCGAAAAGGCGTAGAAGTCGTAACCTCGCTCAGCAACATTACCGCCACCGTGAACGATACCCTGACATCCATCAACCATAACAACAGCACCCACAGAGTGTGCCCTATCGACGATAGGTCTCAAATCAGGACACGTACCAAGCGTATTCGATGCCTCGGTCACAGCCACCAACTTGGTACGGCTATCAATCAACTCGTCGAGCATATCCACACGCAAAGCACCGCTCTGATCAAAAGGCAAAACCCTTAACTCCGCACCCTTACGCTCACACGCCAACTGCCAGGGAACGATATTCGAGTGATGTTCCATCTCAGAGACCACAACATTATCGCCCATAGAGAGGTATTTCTCACTCCAAGCGTAGGCAACCAAATTTATAGATGCCGTAGCACCAGAGGTAAATATTACCTCCTCGCGATGCTCAGCACCGATAAACTCGCGTACCCTCTCGCGTGCCTGCTCATACATCTCGGTCATAACACCCGAAAGGTGGTGTACACCACGATGGATATTAGCATTGTACTTGCGCATAAGGCTATCCGTACGCTCGATAACACTCAATGGCTTCTGCGCTGTTGCTCCACTATCGAAGTAGACCAACTTACGTCCATTAACCTGTTGATCGAGTATTGGGAAATCCTTGCGTATGCTCGCAATATCGTATGCCATATTACAATCTATTTAGTTTCTCTGCCAACAACTCGGCAAGAGCCTCCTCGCTACCCGAAATAACCGAGTGTAGCACTACATCATCCACAAAACCCTCGATTTGTAGGCGCTTAGCATCCGCGAGACTCAAACCGCGCTGACGCATATAGAGGATGGCATCGCTATCCATCTGTCCTACCGTAGCACCGTGGCTACACTTAACATCGTCGGCATATATCTCCAACTGTGGCAAGGTCTCGATATGCGCCTCGCCCATAGTCACATTACGGCTCGACTGCACAGAGTCGGTACGCTGTGCATCGGGCGCAACATATACCAAACCAGAGAAGCTACCGTGTGACTTGCCCGCAGCGACACCCTTAACCGAGGTGTGCGACTGGCAATCCGAGGCGATATGATTGACATCTACCGTAACACTCGCCTGATCCTCGTCGGTAAGCACAAAGACACCGCCAAGCTCAAATCTCGCTCCGCGCTCCATAAGGCTTGCAACAACACGTGTATCCGAAGCCGATACCACAACCTCAGTCATTAGACACTCGGCGTCTGCTGCCACGGCAAGAGCGATATTCATTGTTGAGTGCTCTTTAACGATATTGAGCACACGTAGCTTAGCGCCCCTCTCAATGTCGATATTCACATCCGAGATATTTGCGCTATCAGCGATAAGCAACACCGCCTCCGAGCCACTCTCCACCACGACATCATAGCCACTGCCCTCCGCAAAGGTCCAGCCACCCGAGGTGATGCGACCATTGGCAGGTATAGCCTTAGCCGAGATTAACTCCTTAATTCGCCCAAGAACCATAGCCTACTCCTCCTTATAGTCGTTGATAAGCCAGTCGTAGCCCTCCTTTTCGAGTTTTAGGGCAAGCGTCTTGTCGCCGGTGTAGATGATACGACCCTTATACAAGACGTGAACATAGTCTGGCACGATATAGTCCAACAAACGCTGATAGTGCGTAATTACCACCGTTGCGTTTTCTGGGGTTTTAAGACGTGTAACACCCGTAGCCACGATACGCAAAGCATCGATATCAAGACCCGAATCGGTCTCGTCAAGGATAGCCAACTTAGGGTTGAGCATAGCCATCTGAAAGATCTCATTCTTCTTCTTCTCGCCACCCGAGAAGCCTTCGTTTACGGCACGTGAAGTTAGCTTAGAGTCAAGCTCCACGATGGCGCTCTTCTCCTTCATAAGTTTGAGGTACTCGCCCGCAGTCAAAGGCTCCAAACCACGTGACTTGCGCTGCTCGTTAACTGCCAACTTCATAAAGTTAGCCATCGTAACACCTGGAATCTCCACAGGGTACTGGAAACCAAGGAACAAGCCCTTGCGTGAGCGCTCCTCGATATTAAGGTCGAGAAGATTCTCTCCCTCAAACTCCACCTTACCCTCCGTAACGGTAAACTTCTCGTTACCCGCCAATACCGAAGCAAGTGTCGACTTACCCGAGCCATTAGGACCCATTATCGCGTGCACCTCGCCCGCCTTAACGGTGAGGTTTATACCCTTCAAAATCTCCTTATCGCCAACCGAGGCGTGTAGATTTTCAACTTTTAACATACAATATATTGCTCTTAATTTATTATCTTAATCTTGTGCGGAGCACACCACACTTTTCACCTTTCAGTTTTCACCTTTCAGTTTTATCCGACGCTGCCTTCAAGCGATAGCGACAAGAGTTTCTGTGCCTCCACCGCAAACTCCATCGGCAGCTTAGCCAACACCTCGCGGGCGTAACCATTAACGATAAGACCAACAGCATCCTCGGTAGCAATACCGCGCTGGTTGCAGTAGAAGAGCTGCTCCTCCGAGATTTTTGAAGTTGTAGCCTCGTGTTCCAATACAGCCGTAGGATTGTATGAGTCGACAACAGGGAATGTATGAGCGCCACACTTGTCACCAATCAACAATGAGTCGCACTGTGAATAGTTACGGGCATTATCCGCACCCTTAGCCACACGCACCAAACCACGGTAGGCATTCTGCGAGCGACCAGCCGAGATACCCTTCGACACAATGCGCGAGCGGGTATTCTTGCCAATGTGAATCATCTTTGTACCCGTATCTGCCTGCTGATAGTTATTGGTCATAGCCACAGAGTAGAACTCGCCCGATGAGTTATCGCCAGCAAGCACACAGCTTGGATACTTCCAGGTGATTGCCGAACCTGTCTCGACCTGAGTCCACGATAGGTGCGCGCCCTCACGACAGATGCCACGCTTGGTAACGAACTTATAGATACCGCCCTTACCCTCCTTGTCGCCTGGATAACAATTCTGCACAGTGGAATACTTAACATCTGCATCCTTCTCCACCACAATCTCCACCACCGCAGCGTGAAGCTGATTCTCATCACGTCGTGGCGCTGTGCAACCCTCCAAGTAGCTCACATATGAGCCCTCGTCAGCGACGATAAGGGTACGCTCAAACTGACCTGTGCCCTCAGCATTGATACGGAAGTAGGTAGATAGCTCCATAGGACAACGTACGCCCTTGGGGATGTAGCAGAACGAGCCATCAGAGAATACCGCAGCATTCAATGCAGCATAGAAATTATCGGTATAAGGCACCACAGAGCCAAGATACTTCTTAATAAGCTCTGGATGCTCCTTAATAGCCTCCGAGATAGAGCAGAAGATAATACCCTTCTCTGCCAACGTGTCGCGGAAAGTGGTCTTAACCGATACTGAGTCCATCACGGCATCCACCGCAACACCCGCCAATGCCATCTGCTCTTCGAGAGGAATACCGAGCTTATCGAACGTACGTTTTAGCTCTGGATCTACCTCATCCATAGAGTTGAGCTGCTTCTTCTGCTTAGGTGCAGCATAGTAAATAACATCCTGAAAGTCAATCTCAGGAATGTCGAGGTGTGCCCACTTAGGGTGCTCGAGGGTCAACCAATGGCGATATGCCTTCAATCGTCGCTCCAACATCCACTCTGGCTCACCCTTCTTCTGGGAGATAAGTCTAACTACCTCCTCCGAGAGTCCGCGAGCTATGGTATCGGTCTCGATATCAGTTACAAAACCATACTCATAGTCCTTGGATTCAAGCTCTTGAATTATATCTTTTGTACTCTTTTCCATCTTATTATGTAATAGCGTGCAAAAATAGCAAAAACTATTCATAAATTCAATAGATGGCGATTTATTATTTTTATACAGGTATAAGGAAAACTGAAAACTGAAAGGTGAAAACTGAAAAGTAAAAGGTGAGAACTGAAAAGTATGGTGCGCTTCGCTGGAGTTTTAATATGCGTCGCAGACACCAAACTTTTCACTTTTCACTTTTCACCTTTCAGTTTTCACTAAAAAAAACGAAGAGGGCCATCCTCTCGGATAGCCCCCAACTGTTATCTTCCTGACCCAGCAATCTTCTGCTTAATCAACTTGTTAAGCTCATCTGACTGAAGCAATTCTTCAAGTGTGAAGTGCATCCTATAACGCCAATAGTGGCGAGAGTTTGCAGGCACATTGATACGCTCGTCGTGTGGATTCTCTCTACGCAACTCGCCATCCATAGCAACCCAATCCTGCCATGGCAATACAGTTAGCATTGCTGGCGACTTCAAATGCATAGCTACCACCTGTTCACAAATCCAAGGCTCGCAGAAGTATGGAGCCTCACCCCACGCACCGAGAACGTGGTTGTAGAAGCGCTGTGTAACACCGCGATCCTCCTCCCACCAAGCACGCAATGGATTCATATCGTGAGTACCGGTAGTGCAAATAGAGAGGTATGGGTAGTCGTATGTTGAACCAAACTCCACCTTTGGATCCTTAGGCATACGCTGAATCTCGAGCGACAAGATCTGCTCACCACTCATAACCGATGGTACGCAATCCGGAATCATACCAAGATCCTCACCACATACAAGCATCTTTGTAGCCTCGGTTAGTGGTGGCAACTTCTTCAACGCCTCCCACTTCCAGAACTCGTTGTGACGACGATAGATGAAGTCGTTGTACAAGCGGTTGTATGCCTCCTTCTGGTCATCAGACAACCAACGATAGCAGTCTGTGTTATAGGCGGTAATACGTGGGTGGAACTTACCCTTCTGAATCTTATCCTCTACGAACAATACATTGTCAGTCTCAGCAACATTACCTACGTGCCAGCCCTCGAAACGGAAGCCATATGAAGCAATCTCATCGTATGAGTATGGCAATGCAGGGTTGAAGTTACCAAGCAGCGCATTCACAGCATTTAGTGGAATCTCCCAGATACGGAAGAAACCCAAGATATGGTCGATACGGTATGCATCGAAGTACTCCGCCATCTTCACGAAGCGAGCCTTCCACCATGCGTAACCATCCTCAGCCATCTTGGCCCAGTTATATGTAGGGAAGCCCCAATTCTGACCCATAACAGAGAAGTCATCTGGTGGAGCACCCGCTGATGAATCCATATTGAACAACTCAGGATATACCCAAGCATCAACACTAGTGCGAGAGATACCGATTGGAATATCACCCTTCAAAACCACACCATTAGCGTGTGCATAGTCGCGCACCTCGCGCAACTGCTTAGCAAGATGGAACTGCACGAAGCAGTGGTATGCCACAGCCTCTGCATTATCCTTCTCATACTTTGCAGCCTTAGCCTTGGTGTACTTAGCCATAGAGCCCCAAAGGCTGAAATCTGGCGTACCCTTCTCATCGCGCAAAGCGCAGAAGATAGCGTATGGACGCAACCACTCCTCGTTAGCCTCCATAAAGGCCTTAAACTCCTTCGATGCCAATGTCTTCTTGCCATCCTGAGCATAGATAAGATGTAGGTACTCGTTCTTAGCGTTGTTTACACGCTCGTAGTCTACCTCTGCCAAGCCATTAAGTTCCTTACCCAAAGCCTCAAAGCGCGCCATAGCCTCCTTGTCCTTCAACTTACCAACTGCTGGCAAGTGCAAGAACTGAGGGTGCAAAGCGAATGTAGAGTTAGCATTATATGGATAAGAGTCCTGCCAAGTGCCGGTCATTGTGGTGTCGTTGATAGGCAAAATCTGGATAATTGACTGACCTGTCAACTTAGCCCAATCCACCATCAAACGAATATCGTTGAACTCACCAACACCGAAGCTTGACTTAGAACGGAGCGAGAATACAGGGATTGCTACACCAGCGCCACGCCATGGAGTCATCTGGAACTCTGGGTGCACAGGAGCCAATACCAACGCCTCGTTCTCGCGTACAGCATCGCTGAAATAGTAGTTATCACCCGACTGCCAAGCCACAACATCGCCCGATGCAGTGTCAACAATCACGAACTTATAGGCAAAGGCACTCTTAGGAGCCTTAATACGTGCATTCCAGATAGGGAAGCCAGCGTCGCTCATCACAACACCCTTCTTAACATCCCAATTACCCAATGCCTTACCCTCGCCTACCATCACCACGTGCTGTGATGTGCGTACTACCGCAATATCTGCATTTATAGAGAGGTATCCCTCCGCAGCATCCTGCACCTTCTTAGGCTTCTCGCGGTGGAAGACTCCATCTGTAAACATTGAAGAGTGGAACGAGCGATCGTTAGGCATATCATACCATCGATCCAACACGCGTACATTCGCAGCCTTCTTATCAACTTTTAGAGAGTGTTTATCACCCCACTCCTTGCGTATAACCTGCTCACCGTAGCGCACCTCATAGCGATACACTACCTCGGCAACAGCTGGAAGTTTAAGCTCTACACCCCATACGCCTTCGCTAACGTAGTGCATAGGGTATGCCTTCTCCTTCTCAGTACCAACTACTACATACAAATCCTCACCGTATGCAGTCTGATACTCCAATCTAAGGTTAAATGTCATACTATTTAATATTATAGGTTATTATTCGTTTAACAACATTCGTCTAAGTTCATCACAACTTGATTCTGGGTTATGAGCATTGAAATGATAGCCACAAATACCCTCGTTTTGCGCAGCCTCAATATTGCTCTTTCTATCATCAATAAAGAGTGTCTCCTCGGGATTTAGATCGTATCTATCTACCAATATTTTGTAAATCTCAGCATCTGGTTTTACCACCTTTTCGTGGCACGATACCACCTCGCCATCGAAATATTTATATACATCCTTAGTTCTTAAGAACTCAATGAAATCCAGCGCCATATTCGATAGCACATAAAGCTTATATTTAGCATCTTTAAGCTCTGCAATAAGGCTCTTCGTTGCAGGAATCTCCTCCTGTGTCACTATCGAGCGACGCAGGTTATGCTCAGCAAACTCTCTATCGCAATTATTATACTCTGCAAGGTCGTTAATCACACTCTCATACGTCGATACACCCCTATCATACTCCTCCCAGAAATGCGGCATTTCAGGCAATGTAATATAGGAGAAGAACTCGATGAACTCCCTCTCAAACTTTCTTGGGTCACGCGCAAAGACTACTCCCCCAAGATCGAATACTATATTTTTGATACCTTCCATAATCGTACAAATATACGAATTTCTCTTAAATATCACAACACAACACCTCTTATTTGTCATATTTTCTTGCCGAATGGTAATATATCTACGATGAATAAGATTATAGCGACTACCTTTCGATTTTTGAATATATTTCGCATCGCAACAAGAGTATAAAATAATTCGCCGAAAGCTTTGAATTTTGAGATTTAATACGTATCTTTGTGCGTTTTATATAGAATATATAATATTACATAAAATATGAGTACCGAACAGGAAAAAGTGATGAAACACGAGGAGGAGTATTCAGCGTCGAATATCCAAGTCCTTGAAGGTTTGGAGGCAGTACGCAAGCGCCCCGCGATGTACATTGGCGACATTGGTGAGAAGGGTCTCCACCATCTCGTATATGAGGTTGTGGACAACTCTATCGATGAAGCTTTGGCAGGACATTGTACAGATATTTACGTTACCATCAACGAGGACAACTCTATATCTGTGAAGGATAATGGTCGTGGTATCCCAACGGATTGGCACGAGAAGGAGCAGAAGTCTGCATTGGAAGTTGTACTTACCGTACTCCACGCAGGTGGTAAGTTCGATAAGGGTAGCTACAAGGTATCTGGTGGTTTGCACGGCGTGGGTGTATCCTGCGTAAATGCGCTATCTACACTCCTTATTGCTGAGATTCACCGTGGTGGCAAGATCTATAAGCAGACCTACTCTAAGGGTACCCCAACATCTCAGGTAGAGATTGTTGGCGACTGCGACGACCGTGGTACTACAATTACCTTTAAGCCAGATAGCTCAATTTTCACACTCACAACCGAGTATAAGTATGAGATTTTGGCTAACCGTCTTCGTGAGTTGGCATTCCTTAACAAGGGCATCCACCTTACCCTTACCGATATGCGTGTTAAGGACGAGGAGGGCAACCCTCTCTCTAACCACTACTACTCAGAGCACGGTCTCTCGGAGTTTGTAGAGTATCTCGATGCTACACGTGGTCAGAAGATTATCGAGAATATCATCTACCTTGACACCGAGGAGAGCGGCGTACCGGTGGAGGTTGCTATGCAGTACAACGACTCATACTCTGAGAACGTACACTCTTACGTAAATAACATCAATACCATTGTGGGTGGTACGCACCTTACAGGCTTCCGCTCAGCCCTTACACGTACACTTAAAAAGTACGCTGAGGATAGTGGTATGTTGGCAAAGTTGAAGTTTGACATCAGCGGTGACGACTTCCGCGAGGGTCTTACAGCCGTAGTTTCGGTTAAGGTTGCAGAGCCTCAGTTCGAGGGTCAGACTAAGACCAAACTCGGTAACGACGAGATTGCAGGTGCCGTGAACCGCGCTATGTCGGCAGCTTTGAGCAACTACCTCGAAGAGAATCCGAAGGATGCTAAGGCTATCGTTCAGAAGGTTATTCTTGCAGCTCAGGCACGCCACGCAGCGCGTAATGCTCGTGAGGCAGTACAGCGCAAGACCGTACTTTCGGGTGCTGGCCTCCCAGGTAAGTTGGCTGACTGCACAAGCCGCGATCGCTCTATCGCCGAGATTTTCTTCGTCGAGGGAGACTCTGCGGGTGGTACTGCAAAGCAGGGTCGCGACCGCAACTTCCAGGCTATTATGCCTCTTCGTGGTAAGATTCTTAACGTGGAGAAGGCTCAGGAGCATCGTATGTGGGAAAACGAGGAAATCAAGAACATGTTTACCGCACTTGGTGTCTCTATCGGTACCGCAGAGGATAGCAAGGCGCTAAACCTCGAGAAGCTCCGCTACGACAAGATTATTATTATGACCGATGCCGATGTCGATGGTTCGCACATCGCAACATTGATGCTCACCTTCTTCTTCCGCAAGATGAAGGCTTTGATTGAGAATGGTCATATCTATATCGCCACCCCACCATTGTACCTTGTCAAGAAGGGTAAGCAGGAGCGTTACTGCTGGACAGACAAGGAGCGTGACGAGATTACCACAGAGTTTGGCACAAAGGGTGTTCACATCCAGCGCTACAAAGGTCTTGGTGAGATGAACGCACAGCAGTTGTGGGATACAACAATGAATCCAGACACTCGTATTTTGCGCCAGGTGACTGTCGAGAACGCAGCCGAGGCGGACCACATATTCTCAATGCTTATGGGTGATGAGGTACCACCACGACGCGAGTTTATCGAGAAAAATGCACACTACGCAAATATTGATGCATAAAAAATCACATTGGGGGTTGTGCGTTTAGTGCAACCCTTAATTACAAATAATGGAGAAGATGAAAGTTACAATCATTGGTGTTGCAGGTGGCACAGGATCAGGTAAGTCAACACTTGTAAAGCGACTACAAGAGGCATTTAAGGATGACGATGTGGCAACACTATGCCATGACTACTACTATAAGTCTCACCCAGAACTAACCTACGAGGAGCGCACAAAACTCAACTACGACCACCCAGCAGCCTTCGACACAGATATGCTTGTGGAGCATATCCGCGCCCTTAAATCAAACGTGCCTATCGAGCACCCTGTATACTCATTCGTTGAGCACAACCGCACTGACGAGCGAGTAATGGTTAAGCCCTCGAAGGTTATCATCGTCGACGGTATCCTTATTTTCGAACACAAGGAGCTTCGTGATTTGATGGACATAAAGGTCTTTGTTGATACAGATGCAGACCTACGCCTTGCACGCCGTATCCTTAGAGATGTATGCGAGCGTGGTCGTACTATGCAGTCGGTTATCGACCAGTACACCACTACTGTGAAACCTATGCACGAGGAGTTCGTAGAGCCATCGAAGCGATATGCCGATGTTATCATCCCTGAGGGAGGTTTCAACTCTGTGGCTGTTGGTATGCTTATCGAGAATATTCGCTCACTTATAAATAAGTAGTACCATTAGTTGCGGAGATTTTGAGCATTTCGCTAACCGACAAAACGCACTTAAAAGACCTCTTCGACAAAACTAAATTTCAATATAACAAAGAACTTCTCGGCTTTAATGAGCCAGTTTTATTTAATTTTTAACCAGTCCCCAATTTATGGGACACTAATGAAACAATATTATGAAACGACTATTTATGATTATTGCTCTATGCAGCATACTATCTATTAGTTGCACAGAGGCGCCTATGCAAAATGGAGATGAGCCAAATCAAGAGAACAATACTCCAAACGACGATGACGGCAACGACCCATCGGCACCAGAGTATAAGATTATCATCGCATCGAACGACACTATCACACTAAGTCGCAATTCGAGCACACTATCAATTACATACTCAATTACCAACCCTGTTGAGGGTCTATCAGTAGAGGCAAGTGCCAATGTTGATTGGATTCACTCATTCAAAATTAATAATGACAAGAACAAAGTTAACTTTACAACAGACGCATCATTGAGTTTGACTGAACGCACAGGTATTATTACACTCACTTATGGTGAGTCAACTGCAACGGTGACTGTTATACAGGCTGGCGAGGTAAAGCTCGAAGAGATAGCTATAACTGCGCCATATATTCTCGGTCACTACTTTGGTAATTATGCTGACGTGAATAAGTATAACTACTACATTGTTCTCTCGGAGAGCGATTACACCTCAGATAAAATGTTCAATGCAGAGGGTTGGAAATACTTCATTGATGTCTATTCAAATGTACGACCTGCCGACTACTCACACATCCGTGTACCAAATGGCGTATACACACTAAATTTAGATAACGATGGTAGCGTAGGTACGTTTATGGCATCCTACAGCCTTTATAAGGAGTATGATACAAATGGGGTTGAAATTAATCAGCGTGTGTATGATACTGGTGTACTTACAGTTACTGACGATCTTGTGCAGTTGGAGGTAAGCTTCAAGGATGGCACAGATCTACACATTGTATCATATAGCGGCGACTACTCAATAGAAGATCACCGCAGCGCATCAGGAGGTACAGAGTAACCTACCCCAAAGCGCAAAATAAGAGTGAATACAAAGATTATTTTGTCGTTCTTTCTTGTGATGTGATAAGGGGTACATCTTAGTCCCATCCCAAAAGTAAGACCCCTCGGGCTGTACTACATGTACTATCCCGAGGGGATCTTCTTTTGCGATAGAACAAATCTGACCCCTTCTCCCAAGATATAATTTCTCGTGATAAGAGGTCATTCTCGACCTCTGTTTTAGTAGTTATCCGCAAAAGGCTCAAAATAGGCTTGCGGATGCTCACACGATGGGCAAAGCTTCGGCGCACTCTTAGCCTTGATGATATAGCCACAGTTGCGACACTGCCATACTATCTCGCCATCGCGACGGAAGAAGTCGCCATCGGTAAGACGGCTTAGGAGTTTCAGGTAGCGACGTTCGTGCTCCTTCTCCACCTCTGCAACATTCTTAAACGTAAGGGCAATCTTCTGGAAACCCTCGGCGTGTGCCGTCTCAGCAAAGGCGGCGTATAAGACATCCCACTCCTCGTGCTCGCCATCGGCAGCAGCCACAAGATTCTGCTCCGTAGTGCCTATGATTCCCGCAGGGAATGAGGCATTATGGATAGTTGCCATACCCCCTTCGAGGTATTTGAAGAAGCGCTTGGCGTGCTCCTTCTCCTGGTCGGCTGTAATATCAAAGACCGCAGCAATCTGCTCATAACCCTCCTTCTTAGCCTGCGACGCAAAGAAAGTGTAACGATTTCGTGCCTGGCTCTCACCCGCAAATGCCTTCAACAAGTTCTCCTCGGTAAGCGTACCTTTCAATGTATTTTTCATCCCTATATCTATTAAGTTAAACATAGGAGGAATCTTGCAAAACAAAGACCAAAGCACAAACCAAAAAGGTGAAAAGTGAAAAAAGGGGCACTCCCCAAAGGAAGCACCCCATACAATCCGTCTCAGCAGAGATTATCTGTGCAAAGTACCAGACTTCTTGATATCTGAACGCTTGTTATCTGTGAAGAGTGAGAATGGATTCTCGCCCTCGTTAAACTCCTTCTTCATAATCAAATGCACCTTGTGACGAGTAAACCAGAATGGTGCGATAAATGGGCTATACATACGCTGTACAGGAACTACCTGATCCAATACCCAACCGTCGTTACCGAGGATGTCGAGAGCCTCAGCCATATTTGCATTGTTAAGATTGAAAATCTTGTGGCAATACATAATGGTTACCTTCTGATTCTTAGCACCACCACGAACATAGATGTCGCAATAGGTGGTCTTAGTCTCCTGTGCTGATGCGCTGAATGCGCACATAATCAAGAAAAAAGCAATAAATAACTTTTTCATTGTTAGTAGTGTTTGTTTGTCTACCGCAACATCTCCACTGCGGCGAGTTTTAAAATATGGGAGCGGGAGATGATGCAACCCTCTTAGTATTGCATATCGCTCTCACTAAATAATTGTCAGTCGTATATCATTGGGCAACGTCCAAAACACAGCATGGAAGCTGCGCTTATTATTTTATTTGCCCTTTGATAGTACAAATATATAAAATTTTTCATAATTAGAACAATTTGTCAATATTTTTTTTTACACATAGCTACATTTACCAGCAAAAGCCCACAATTTTTCACAGCGTAACGGCGAGTGCCTCTATTATATATTGGTATTATGGATAATTGTTTGTATATTTGCACGATTATAGGCAACATATAAAAAACACTATATTATGGCAGACGAGAAAATAATATTTTCGATGGTTGGTGTGAGCAAAGTGCTTAACAACAACAAGAAAATCTTGAACAACATCTACCTGTCGTTCTTCTACGGTGCGAAGATTGGTATCATCGGTCTTAACGGCTCGGGTAAGTCTACACTTATGAAGATTATCGCAGGTATAGACAAGAGTTTCCAGGGCGAGGTGGTATTCTCTCCTGGTTACAGCGTGGGCTACTTGGAGCAGGAGCCACAGCTCGACCCTACAAAGACCGTAAAGGAGATTGTTGAGGAGGGTGCAGCATCTACCGTAGCACTTCTCAAGGAGTACGAGGAGATTAATATGAAGCTCTGCGAGGCTATGGACGATGACGAGATGGCACGCTTGGTGGAGCGCCAGGGTGAGCTATACGAGAAGATTGACCAGGTTAACGGCTGGGAGCTTGATAGCGTCTTGGAGCGCGCGATGGATGCCTTGCGCTGTCCAGAGCCAGACCAGAGTGTAGCAGTGCTTTCAGGTGGTGAGCGCCGTCGCGTGGCGTTGTGCCGTCTGCTGTTGCAGCAGCCTGATGTCCTACTTCTTGATGAGCCTACCAACCACCTTGATGCTGAGAGTATCGACTGGTTGGAGCAGCACCTCCAGCAGTACAAGGGTACGGTTATCGCCGTAACCCACGACCGCTACTTCTTGGATAACGTGGCGGGCTGGATTTTGGAGCTTGACCGTGGCGAGGGTATTCCTTGGAAGGGTAACTACTCGGGCTGGTTGGAGCAGAAGACTCAGCGCATGGCGATGGAGGAGAAGCAGGAGAGCAAGCGTCGCAAGACTCTTGAAAGAGAGTTGGAGTGGGTGCGTATGTCGCCATCGGGTCGTCACGCTAAGTCTAAGGCACGTCTTTCGGCTTACGACAAGATGATGAATGCCGATACGAAGGAGCGCGAGGAGAAGCTCGAAATATATATCCCTAACGGTCCACGCTTGGGTGACCTTGTTATCGAGGCACAGGGCGTAACTAAGGCCTTCGGCGACCGTGTGCTCTATGAGGGTCTTGAGTTCTCGTTGCCACCAGCAGGTATCGTGGGTGTTATCGGTGCTAACGGTACAGGTAAGACCACCCTATTCCGTATGATTATGGGCTTGGAGGAGCCTACATCTGGAAGCTTCCGCGTGGGTCCTACCGTGAAGTTGGCATATGTAGACCAGCAACATAAGTCTATCGACCCTGAGAAGACCGTATATGAGGTTATCTCACAAAATTCAGACCTTATCCAGCTTGGCAACCGTCAGGTGAATGCTCGCGCCTATGTTGGTCGCTTCAACTTCAACGGTGCAGACCAGGAGAAGAAGTGTGGCGTATTGTCGGGTGGTGAGCGCAACCGTCTACACCTTGCCCTTGCGCTTAAAGAGCAGGGTAATGTATTGCTTCTCGATGAGCCTACTAACGATATTGATGTTAACACCTTGCGTGCATTGGAGGAGGGTTTGGAGAACTTCGCCGGCTGTGCAGTGGTTATCTCGCACGACCGTTGGTTCTTGGACCGTATTGCAACCCATATCCTCTCGTTCGAGGGCGATTCGAAGGTTGTCTTCTATGAGGGTACATACTCGGAGTATGAGGCTTGGAAGAGAGCTCAGGGCGAGGACACAACCCCTAAGCGTGTTAAGTACAAGAAACTTTTGGCAGAGCAGTAACAACAAACTGAAAACTGAAAACTGAAAACTGAAAACTGAAAACTGAAAACTGAAAACTGAAAACTGAAAACTGAAAACTGAAAAGTATGGTATCTGCGATGCATATTTATAAATATTATGCGAAGCATACCTTACTTTTCACCTTTCAGTTTTACCTTTTCACTTTATAGAATTATGGCACAGAAACCATCTATTCCTAAGGGTACGCGCGACTTCTCACCTGAGGAGATGATGCGCCGTACATATATCTTTGATACTATTAAGAGTGTCTTTCGTCTCTTTGGCTATGCGCCATTGGAGACACCTTCGATGGAGAACCTATCTACCCTTCTTGGCAAGTATGGCGAGGAGGGAGATAAGCTACTCTTCAAGATTCTAAACTCGGGCGACTACGGAGCAAAGCTCTCGGAGGAGGAGCTACGTCAGGCATCGAAGATTTCGGAGAAGGGTTTGCGTTACGACCTTACCGTGCCATTTGCGCGCTATGTCGTACAGCACCAGAACGAGATTATCTTCCCATTTAAGCGCTATCAGATACAGCCTGTATGGCGTGCTGACCGCCCTCAGAAGGGTCGCTACCGCGAGTTCTATCAGTGCGACGTAGATGTCATCGGCTCTAAGTCGTTGCTCTCGGAGGTTGAGTTGGTGGATATCGTGGCACGCGTATTCTCGAAGCTCGGCATCTCGGTGACACTCAAAATGAACAACCGCAAAATACTCTTTGGTATCGCGGAGTCTATTGGTCACGCCGATAAGATGATTGATATCACCGTGGCTATCGACAAGCTCGATAAGATTGGTTTGGACAACGTCAAAAATGAGCTACGTGAGCGCGGTATCGACGACGAGGCTATCGCAAAGCTTCAACCTATTCTTGAACTTAGTGGTACTAACGAGGAGAAGCTCGTTAAACTGAGCGAGGTTATCGGTTCTTCTAAGACAGGTATGGTAGGTATCGAGGAGATGCGCACTATCTTTGGCAACGTGGAGAAGTTGGGCATTGGTCTAACACCAGAGCTTGACCTATCGTTGGCGCGAGGCTTGAACTACTACACCGGTGCTATCTTCGAGGTTAAGGCTAACGACTATCAGATTGGCTCTATCTCGGGTGGTGGTCGCTACGACGACCTTACAGGCATCTTCGGTATGTCGGGAATGTCGGGCGTGGGCATCTCGTTTGGTGCAGACCGCATCTATGATGTGATGCTTGGTCTAAACCTCTTCCCAGAGGAGCTAGCTTGCTCGACCAAGGTCTTGTTTGTAAACCTCGGCGAGGCGGAGGAGGAGGCATCTATGCGCCTACTTTCTAAGCTTCGCAACAACGACATTGCTGCGGAGATTTACCCTGAGAGCGCGAAGATGAAGAAGCAGATGGAGTATGCCAACCGTCGCGGTATTCCATACGTTGTAATCATCGGCTCGAACGAGCTTGCTCAGGGCGTTGCTACCGTTAAGAATATGCGCTCTGGCGAGCAGTTGGAGGTAGCATTTGCGGATATTGTAAGCGCGTTGCAATAACCTAACTAAGAGAATGAAACAGCTTCTTATCTCACTGCTTGCTATAACTCTATGTTGCGCCTCGTTGTCGGCACAGCAGACAAAGCGACAGCTGATAAAGAAGCTTAACACGGTCTACGAACTATTGGACCAATACTATGTGGAGGATACGCCTCTTGAGCCGCTGGTTGAGGAGGCTATCCGCGCCACATTACGTAGTCTCGACCCCCACTCTCGCTACTATTCAAAGGGGGAGATGGAGATACTTAACCGCCACCTTAAAGGCGAAAATCCAGAGTGCCGTCCTATCGAGGCTTTTCGCGTGGATAGTGTGGGCTATATCAAAATCACTACATTTACAAAGCCGATAGCGTCTGAGTTCTACACCGCCTACACAGAGTTGGGCGATGTCGAGGGAGTAGTCATCGACCTAAGAGACAATGGTGGTGGCTATGTTACTGCGGCTATCGACCTTAGTTCGCTGTTCCTCTCGAAGGGTGATGTGATAATGACTCGGGTGAGTAAACATAGAACCATTACATACGATGCCAAGCACGATGGTGTATTGAGGGGGTTGCCGTTGGTGGTGATTATTAACGAGAATACCGCATCTGCGAGTGAGACATTTGCGGGGGCAATGCAGGACCACGACAGAGCTACAATCGTGGGTCGCACAAGCTATGGCAAGGGTCTAATACAGAAGAATATAGAGTTCAGCGATGGCTCAGGTATGCGCATCACTACGGCGCAATACAAGACTCCATCGGGTCGACCTATACAGCGTCCATACGTCAAAGGCGATGGCGAAGCCTATCGTAGCGACTCTACGCGCTTTCTGCATCCCGACTCTATTGTCCGCGATAAGAGTCTAATTTTTAAGAGTTTGAAACTTGGGCGCGAGCTATATGGCGGTGGTGGCATAACACCCGATGTCTATATTTCCGCCGATAGCGTAGTGGGCTTTGGCGGGGTTGATTATACTGCCGAGCGCGCCATAACCATTGTAAAGCAAAAGGGTCATTCTAACGAATAATAGAATAAATTATAGGTAAAATAACGCAAAAGTGTTGGAAGGTTGGAAATTTTTACCTATCTTCGTGAAAGAAAAACCAAAACTAACCTATAAACCCTACATAAACTACTACGCAATGGCTTCAGACTACGTTTCACGCCAGCACGACAACGAAGATAATGGCGAAAAGATTTGCTCTAAGGCAGTACGCGCAGGCAAGCGCACCTACTTTATAGATGTTAAGGCTACACGTGCCGACGACTACTATCTCACTATCACCGAGTCGCGCAAGAGAATTAACGACGACGGCTCAGCATCCTACACGCGCCACCAAATATACCTCTACAAGGAGGATTTTGCTAAGGTAACGGAGGGTCTTGCGGAGATGGTGAAGTTTGTCAAGAAGCGCAAGCCTGAGTATTTTGAAAACGAGAATCACGAGGAGTAAGAGGCTTTCGACAAGCAACTACAACAGAGGTGTGTCCAAGTGGTTTGGGCACACCTATTATGTATAAGTATGAGAGAGAGGGTATTATTGGGTTTTAGCGGAGGTATCGACAGTACGATGTCGGCGCAGTTGCTTATGGAGGAGGGCTACCGCGTGGTGGCTCTCACTATCGATACCGTGGGCGATGTGGCTATGCTTGCAAAGGCTGAGCGCGTAGCCAAGGAGCTTGGCGTGGAGTGGTATGCGATTGATGCAAGGGCTGAGTTTGAGCGCGATATTATCGACTATTTCTGCGCAGAGTATAGCGCGGGACGCACCCCTGCTCCCTGCACCCGCTGCAATACGCATATCAAGTGGCGAATACTTCTCGATGAGGCTAACCGCCTCGGTATTAAGCATATCGCTACGGGACACTACTTCCGTATAGAGCACCACAATGGCAAATACTATGTGGCTAAAGGCCTAGACCCCGCTAAAGACCAGAGCTACTACCTTTGGGGTCTATCGCAAGAGGTGCTATCACTCGCCATTACGCCTATGGGCTCAAAGATAAAGAGCGAGGTCAAGGAGGGCTTCCGCGATAAGAGCGAGAGTATGGGCATCTGCTTTTTGGAGGGTCGACCATACGCTGAGTTCCTAAAATTTAGAGGCGTGACCACCGCGGAGGGTGACATCCTAAATGGCTGTGGAGAGGTGTGTGGTCGCCATAACGGCATTATCCACTACACCATCGGTCAGCGCCGTGGCGAGGGCATACCCGAGGGTAAGCGCGTGGTGGATATATGCGCCAAGAGGAATAATATCATCGTGGGCGAGAAGCAGGACTTATATAAACATCAACTATATATAACCAATTGCAATATAGTGGATGAAAATGAGTTACTAACATCGCAAGATATCACAATTAAGATTCGAGGCATTGGCATAAACCCAGAGCTTCCCGTATTGGTTACGCGCCACGGCGAGGATTATCTTATCACCACTCCCGACAAGGCTTTTGCACCTGCCAAGGGTCAGCCCTTGGTGTTGTACCGAAATAATTTGGTTATTGGTGGCGGAATAGTTGAAAGTTTCGAGTAATTGTATTACTTTTGTCGCGCTTAGAGAGAGAGTTATGATTAAGAAGTTATACGATTGGGTGCTTTCGTGGAGTGGTAGCCGCTGGGGGTGGTTGGCACTCTTTGTTATCGCGCTTTGCGAGTCGAGTTGGTTTCCTATCCCGCCCGACATCCTGCTTATAGCCTTATGTCTTGGCGCTACGAAAAAGTCATTCCGCTTTGCGGGCATCACCCTGCTTGGCTCGATTATAGGCGCTATGCTCGGCTACGCCATAGGTCACTTCCTCTGGACTACACCTTCGGGCGAGGCTACGGCTATTGCCAACTTCTTCTACGAGAATGTCTTTAGCGTGGAGAGTTTCGACAATGTGGGTGCAATGTACGACAAGTACAACTTCTGGATTGTCTTTACTGCGGGCTTCACGCCACTGCCATACAAGCTCTTTACCATCGCGGGCGGTATGTTCGATATCAACTTTGCGATGTTTCTTATCGCATCGACCATATCACGTGGCTTGCGCTTCTTTTTAATCGGCTGGCTTATATGGAGATTTGGACAGCCAATTAAAGTATTCATTGATAAGTATTTCAACCTCCTGGCAACGCTATTTACAGCCCTACTAATAGGCTTCTTCGCCCTGGCCATCTCTATCTTCGATGGTGGCGATGAGGACAAGACGGAGGTTATAACCGAGCAAACAGAGCTATGCGACACTACGGACTTATAGGTAGACATCTTAGCCACTCATTTTCGGCAAATTTCTTTCGTGTGAAGTTCCAGAACGAGAGGATAGATGCCGACTACACCCTTATTGAGATTGAGGATATAGCCACAATCCGCGATGTTGTCATAGAGCGCGAGCTCTCGGGCTTCAACGTGACAATTCCATACAAGGAGAGCATCATCCCCTACCTCGACGAACTTAGCGAGGAGGCAAAGGCTGTGGGAGCTGTCAACTGCGTGGTGGTGCGCGGTGGTCGGTTGGTAGGCTACAATACCGACATCACAGGCATCGAAGCTTCGCTGGAGTGGATGGATGTAGATATGAATGCCCGCGCCCTTGTACTTGGCACGGGAGGAGCAGCTAAGGCTGTGCAGTATGTGCTTAGCAAGTATAATCTTGCGTATAGCACCGTCTCGCGCGACAAGGAGCGTGGCGACTACACCTATGAGGGATTAGATGCCGATAGCGTAGCACGCCACACGCTTATTATAAACGCCACACCTGTGGGTATGTCTCCAAACAAGGAGGATGCTCCGATATTGCCATACGACGCCATAGGCGCAGAGCACAAGGTTTTCGACCTTATCTATAACCCTGCGACTACGGAGCTTCTACGCCTTACGAAGGAGCGTGGTGCTGCCACAATGAACGGCATCCTTATGCTCCAGACGCAGGCTATCGCCTCGTGGCACATCTGGCAGAGAGCATACGAGGAGTTCAAGGAGGAGAATATCTGCTAACCCGCCACTAGCGATTCGCCAACACGGCTTCAGCCTCGGCAAGGTCCTCCTCGCGCACCATCAGGCGCGTAGGAAAGGCTATGGGTGAGTATATCGCGGACATATATTCGCCCTGCAACGTGCAGAAAATACCAGCACTATCAAGTATCGACTTAGCAATCTCAGCTTGCACAACATTGTCATAATCCTGAATGACAACGAGCTTTGTTGTGTTGTTATCCATCATAATATCCATAGACTTAACGGTTAAAGTTGTGAGTAAAGGTAATAATTATTTCTTAAACTTGCAACAATTTGGGCATATTTTGTCCGATTGGTCGGAAAAGAGAGTTGTACATAGGTTATTACTATCGCACGATGAGTTCCGATGAGTTCCGATGAGTTAATATGAGTTAATATGAGTATAAAATTCACATAATAACCCATAGTAACCCACAGTAACCCATCGCTGTTAGCTGTGGAGAATTAAGAGAGGGCAGAGAGAGTAGGGAGGACAGAGAGAGCAGAGATTTATTTTAAATTGTGATACTCAGTTTCACTATTCTCCCTGTTCTCCCTGTTTTCCCTTAAAAACCCTTAATCACCCTTAACAACCCTTTCACTTTTAACTTTTTTTGCTATCTTTGTAGTTTGAAACCGATATCAAAAAAGAGACCATATATGTACCCATTTGTACACCTACACGTTCATAGTCAATACTCACTGCTTGATGGTCAGGCGAGTATCTCAAAACTTGTCGACAAGGCTATTGCCGACGGTATGCCAGGCATCGCCCTTACCGACCATGGTAATATGTTCGGTGTCAAGGAGTTCTTCAACTATGTCTCGAAGTGCAACAAGTCACGCAAGGAGAAGGTTAAGGCAGCGCAGGAGCTTATAAAGCGCTTGGAGGAGGGTACAGCAACCGACGAGGAGATGGGAGGCGACCCCGCCGAGGCTTTGGCTAAGGCGCGTGTCACGTTCGACGCCCTACCTAAGACCGAGTTCAAGGGCATCATCGGTTGCGAGGTCTATGTAGCACGCCGCAGATTGTTCAACCGCGAAAAGGCGATGGGTGATTACAGCGGTTATCACCTTATCCTGCTCGCCAAGAATATGAAGGGCTACAAAAACCTTATCAAGATTGTATCCAAAGCCTATACCGAGGGCTCATACGGTCGCCCACGTACTGACCGCGTGGAGTTGGAGAAGTATCACGAGGGGCTGATATGCTGCTCGGCGTGTCTTGGTGGAGAGATGCCACGCCTTATCCGCGAGGGTAAAATCGAGGAGGCTAAGGAGGCTGCACTATGGTACAAAAACCTCTTTGGCGAGGACTACTACTTCGAGCTTCAGTTGCATAGAGCCACTGTGGAGAATGCCAACCACGAGACAGGACAGATACAGGCAGAGGTTAACGAAAAACTTATCGAACTCGCGCGCGAGTTAGGCATTAAGCTCATCTGTACCAACGATGTGCACTTCGTGGACGAGGAGCACGCCGAGGCTCACGACCGCCTTATATGCTTAGGCACGGGCAAGGACCTCGACGACCCTAAGCGTATGCTCTATACCAAGCAGGAGTGGATGAAGACCACAAAGGAGATGAACGAAATCTTCGACTACATCCCCGAGGCCTTGACCAACACCGTGGAGATATGCAACAAGATTGAGAGCTACTCCATCGACCACTCCCCTATTATGCCTACCTTCGCCATCCCTGAGGAGTTTGGCACAGAGGAGGGATACAGAGCAAAATACACCGAAAAAGACCTCTTCGACGAGTTCACACAGGACGAGAATGGCAATGTTGTATTGTCGGAAGAGAAGGCTCTGGATAAAATCGCTAAATTAGGCGGTTACGACAAGTTATATCGAATAAAACTTGAAGCAGACTACCTCGCGAAGTTGGCTATCGAGGGCGCACACAAACGCTACGGCGAGGTACTTGACGAGGAGACCGAGACCCGTATCAAGTTCGAGCTTCATATTATGAAGACTATGGGTTTCCCTGGCTACTTCCTTATCGTGCAGGACTTCATCCGCGCAGCACGCGAGGAGTTAGACGTATCGGTAGGCCCAGGTCGTGGCTCTGCGGCGGGTTCTGCCGTAGCCTACTGCTTAGGTATCACACAGATAGACCCTATCAAGTACGACCTACTGTTCGAGCGATTCCTTAACCCCGACCGTATCTCGTTGCCCGATATTGATATCGACTTCGATGATGATGGTCGTGGTCGCGTACTCAATTGGGTGACGCAGAAATATGGCAAGGAGAAGGTGGCGCATATCATCACCTACGGCACTATGGCCACAAAGATGGCATTGAAGGATGTTGCCCGCGTGCAGAAGCTACCGCTTGCCCTTGCCAACCAGCTATGTAAGTGGATTCCAGAGCGCATCCCCGACCCTAACGACAAGGAGAAGCTACTCAAAGTAAACCTCCGCAACGCCATAAATGCCGTACCCGAGCTTAAGGAGGCCGAGGAGTCTTCCGACCCCGTTATGCGCGATACCATCAAGTATGCTAAGATGCTCGAGGGTAATGTTCGCGGTACGGGTGTTCACGCCTGCGGTACTATCATCTGACGTGACGATATCACCCATT
>JAZOSJ010000123.1:0-3400 GCA_045657045.1 Alistipes sp. | reverse complement strand
ATCAATTCCTGCCATCATTGCACATCGTTCAATGTGTTTGTTATAATGTGACTTATCAGCTGGAAGTGGAAATTTGCCTTCGTACTTATTGTATATCTCAACCACAATATCAGCTAAAGGTATGACAATCCTCTTCTGTGTTTTGTGTGTATTGATGGTTAGTGTCCTTTTATCCAAATCCCAAGTTGAGGTATTCAATCTTGCTAAATCACCAAGCCTTAGCCCAGTCTTTGCTGCAATCATAAATAGGTCACGGGTTTCTTCTATATTGCTCTTGCTGTCTATCTTGAACTTGTTTTTAACATCATCTGTGAACTGAATATCATAGATACGTTGTAGCTCTTCATCATTAAGGTATATGTGTTCTACAGTTGGACCTTTAGACTTCATTGACTTGTAGCTGGTGGTATCTTTTAGTAAACCCTCTTTCTCAGCCTCCTTCAGCCAAACTTTTAGAATGCTATTGGTTGCACATACTGTGTTTGGAGTATATCCCAGCTCTTTGAGTAGGAATGCCTCCAGCTTACCTTCAAAGTATTTGTCGAAAATATCAAAACTATCTACATAACGGTTATGGCTGAGAAAGTTCTTAAATCTCTTTAAGACTATTTTGTGATTGGTGATCGTGCCAGCACTAACCAATGTGCCAGTGCGCTGATTGACCTTATTAGATAGCCCGTCAATATACTCTTGGAAGAATTGGGTTGGAGTTTTAGTCATTTTTACTATCTCTTCTTCCTCTTTTTTGTGGTACTTTTGGATTTTCTCCTTAACACTATCCACAATAGAATATTGAATTGGTCTAAAGATAGGGTTAGGCTTAACCCTCTTCCAATCCTTAAAAGACTCAAAAACTTCCAGTAAATCTTTTTCAAGAGCATCCAAGAATTTGTTTACTCTCTTTGCATTTCTTGTGTCAGCTTGCTTTTGTTCTCCACCCTCAATCACAATTGCTCTTCGGAGCTTGGTGTTCCACCACTGCGGTTTTACAAATTCTCCTAATGATAACTTGTATCTCGTGTCAAGAGCGAACTCCACATATAGCAATGCTGCCTTCTCCTTGTCAGGCTCTGATTTGATAGTAAATCTAAATTTTGTTGCTCCAGCCATACCAGTATTCTTTATAATGCAAAGGTATAAATAATTTTCATCTCAGGGTGTATTTTTAGGGTGTATTTTTGAAATTTTGGTTGAAATTTGCAGATAAAAGAAAATCAGTGACTTAAGTAAAAATGATACTTAAATCACTGATTAAAAATGAATTAATATTTAACTCCTATTGAAAATCAAGAGGTTGATTTCTTAAAAAGTTACTCCCACTCAATTGTGGCCGGTGGCTTCGACGAGATGTCGTAGACTACGCGGTTTACGCCACGAACCTTATTGATAATCTCGTTTGACAAGCGTGCCAAGATCTCGTAAGGAATGTGTACCCAGTCGGCGGTCATGCCGTCGGTAGACTGCACAGCACGCAATGCTACGCAACGCTCGTATGTGCGCTCGTCGCCCATAACGCCAACAGACTGAACAGGAAGCAAGATAGCTCCTGCCTGCCAAATTTTGTCATACCAGCCTGTCTCGCGCAAGATGTCGAGGTAGATCTTATCTACATTCTGCAAAATCTCAACCTTCTCGCGGGTGATATCGCCCAAGATACGGATTGCAAGACCTGGACCTGGGAATGGGTGACGGTTGATAAGCTTATCGCTCATACCCATACTGCGACCTACGCGGCGAACCTCATCCTTGAAGAGAAGGCGCAAAGGCTCAACGACCTTAAGACCCATCTTCTCTGGAAGACCACCTACATTGTGGTGCGACTTGATGACTACTGCAGTGCCGTTAACCTGTGCTGACTCCACAACATCTGGGTAGATAGTACCCTGACCGAGCCACTTAACGCCCTGCAATTTCTGAGCCTCCTCGTCGAAGACCTCAACAAAGTCGCGACCAATAATCTTACGCTTTGCCTCTGGGTCGGTAACACCTGCAAGGTCGCCGAGGAACTTCTCCGAAGCATCCACGCCCTTAACATTTAGACCCATACCGCGATACGACTCCAATACCTCCTCAAACTCGTTCTTACGCAAAAGACCTGAGTCCACGAAGATACAGTACAAATTCTCGCCGATAGCCTTGTGTAGCAACATAGCAGCAACAGAAGAGTCAACACCGCCAGAGAGACCGAGTACGACTTTATCGTCGCCCAACTTCTTCTTCAACTCCTCAACGGTGCTCTCAACGAAGCTGTCGGGAGTCCACGAGCCTGCGCAACCGCAGATACCCTTAACGAAGTTCTCTATCATCTTGAAGCCCTCCTCAGAGTGGTATACCTCTGGGTGAAACTGGATACCCCAAGTCTGCTCCTTCGCGATGCGGTAGGCAGCCACAGCAACATCCTCGGTAGAGGCGATGATATGGTAGCCATCGGGGATTGTGGTGATGGTATCGCCGTGCGACATCCACACCTGCGACTCAGGCGATAGACCCTGCATAAGGGCATCATCAGCCTTTACTACTTGCATACGTGCGCGACCATACTCGCGGCTTGGTGAGGCCTCGACCTTGCCACCGAAGAAGTGGGCAAGATACTGCGCGCCGTAGCACACTCCCAACAATGGGAGCTTACCCTTTATAGCGTCGAGGTTGAAGCGGGGTGCTCCCTCCTCGCGTACCGAGCGTGGTGAGCCTGAGAGGATTACGCCTCGCACATCCTCGTCCAACGCTGGCGGATTGTTAAAAGGGTGAATCTCGCAATATACCTGCATCTCGCGGATACGACGCGCGATAAGCTGGGTGTACTGTGAGCCAAAATCTATGATTAATATCTTCTCCATTAAAACTAATTAGTAATTAGTAATGAGTAATTAGTAATATTTGTCACCGGAGTGCTTACTCGCCTCGTGAGTAGTTTGGTGTCTCGCTGGTGATTGTAATATCGTGTGGGTGGTTCTCCGTAACACCGCTCGATGTGATGCGGATGAAACGAGCCTGCTGCAATGTCTCAATATCCTTAGCACCGCAGTAACCCATACCTGCACGAATACCACCAACCAACTGATATACGGTCTCAGCAAGCTTGCCCTTGAATGGTACGCGACCTACGATACCCTCTGGTACGAGCTTCATAATGTTACCCTCAGAGCCCTTCTGGAAGTAGCGGTCTGCCGAGCCAGCCTTCATAGCGTCGATAGAACCCATACCGCGGTATGCCTTGAACTTACGACCGTTGTAGATGATAGTCTCGCCTGGAGACTCCTCTGTACCTGCGAACATAGAACCAACCATAACGCAGTTACCACCTGCAGCCAACGCCTTAACGATATCGCCTGAATAGCGAAGACCACCGTCAGCGATGATAGGTACACCAGCCTTCTTTGCCTCTGTAGATGCATCGTAG
>JAZOSJ010000122.1:0-11670 GCA_045657045.1 Alistipes sp. | reverse complement strand
AGGGTACAGCCAACGAGAAGCGCTTGTACGACCTTATCTGGAAGCGCACCGTGGCATCGCAGATGGTGCCTGCGGAGTTGGATAGAACGCAGATTGTTATCGACCTTAAACACCGCAAGGAGCAGTTCGTAGCTCAGGGTGAGGTTGTTCGCTTCGACGGCTTTATGCGCCTCTACTCTGAGAGTGTCGATGACGATGCTCAGCAGGAGGGCGAGGGTGGCATCCTACCAAAGATGAATGTTGGCGACAGCGTTCAGTACGCTACGATGACAGCTTCGGAGCGTTATAGTGTTGCCCCATCACGATATAACGAGGCTACGCTCGTAAAGCGCCTCGAAGAGCTTGGTATCGGTCGTCCATCAACCTATGCACCTACCATCACTACCATCATCAACCGTGGTTATGTCGTTAAGCAGAGCAAGGATGGTCAGAAGCGTCAGGTGCTTCAGTTGACCCTTGCTTCGGATAAGATTTCGGATAAGCTCGTAACCGAGAGCTATGGCAAGGAGAAGAACCGTCTTGCCCCAACAGATATAGGTATGGTCGTTAACGACTATCTCGAAACGCAGTTCTCTTCGATTATGGACTACCACTTCACCGCGAATGTGGAGAAGGAGTTTGACCGCGTTGCCGAGGGTGAGATTACCTGGACCGATATGATTCGTGACTTCTACGATCCATTCCATGGTCTTGTAAATGTAGCAATTGGTACGCAGAACGACCGCAACTCACAGCCTGCTCGTGTCTTGGGTATCGACCCTAAGACAGGTCTTACGGTTAAGGCACGTATTGGTCGCTATGGCCCTATGGTGGAGCTTGAAAGCACCGATGGCGTGAAGGGTCAGTTCGCCTCGTTGAAGAAGGGACAACTAATCGAGTCTATTACATTGGAGGAGGCGTTGGAACTATTTGCGTTGCCACGTAACTTGGGCGATTTGGATGGCGAGGCTTTGATGGTCGGTGTCGGCAAGTTCGGACCATACGTTCGCCACGGCAAGACCTTCGCATCGCTTTCGAAGAGTGACGATCCATATACCATCACTCGTGAGCGTGCAGAGGAGTTGCTTAGGGAGAATGTCGCTAAGCAGCGCGCTCAGGCAGAGCCACTTCGTACCTTTGTCGAAGATGCTGGTATGGTTATTAAGAGTGGTTTATATGGACCATATATCGCCCATAATGGCAAGAACTACCGCCTGCCTAAGGGGGCAAAAATAGAGACACTTACATATACCGAGTGTCAGCGTATTATTGCTAAGAGTAAGAAGTAAACAATTAATTATATCAATCTAAAACTATCAAATTATGAAGAAAATCTTTGTATTGGCACTCGGTCTTTTGATGGCTACAGGTGCTATGGCAAGTGGTGTTGAGGCTAAGCCTAAGAAGAAGGCAGAGCAGCCAGAGGGTATTCAGTTTACCGTAGTAAAGGAGAACCCTATCACTAGCATCAAGAACCAGAATAGAGCAGGTACCTGCTGGTGCTACTCATCATTGGCATTTATCGAGTCAGAGCTTTTGCGTATGGGCAAGGGCGAGTACGACTTCTCTGAGATGTTCATTGTACACAATACCTACCTCGACCGTGCTGATAAGGCTGTTCGCACACATGGCGATGTATCTTTCGCTCAGGGTGGCTCATTCTACGATGTAATCTACGGTATGGAGGCTTTTGGTCTTGTTCCTGAGGCTGAGATGCGTCCAGGCGTAATGTACGGTATGGAGCTTAGCAACCACAACGAGCTATCGGCTGTAAGCGATGCTGTTGTTGCTGCTATCGCTAAGGGTAAGCTTCGTAGCTTGCAGGTAAGCCCTGATGGCGAGATGTTGTGGAAGAAGGCTATCGAGGCTATCCACGATATCTACCTCGGTGAGCGTCCTGAGAAGTTCACTTACGAGGGTGTGGAGTATACTCCAAAGTCATTCTACGACTCTTTGGGCTTGAACGCTGATGACTATGTATCGTTGACATCTTACACACACCACCCATTCTACTCAACTTTCGCTCTTGAGATTCCTGATAACTGGCGTTGGGCACAGTCATACAACCTCCCTATCGACGAGCTTATGGAGGTATTCGATAACGCTATTATGAATGGCTATACCGTAGCTTGGGGTAGCGATGTTAGCGAGGACGGCTTCACACGCGAGGGTACAGCAATCCTCCCAGACGTTGATAAGGCTTCAGCAGAGCTTGATGGCTCAGATATGGCTAAGTGGCTTAAGATGACCGAGGCAGAGCGCAAGAGCAAGCCTATGGCAGTTGCACAGAAGTGGGTATCACAGGAGGAGCGTCAGCGTGGCTACGACAACCGCGAGACTACTGATGACCACGGTATGCTTATCTACGGTATTGCTAAGGATCAGAAGGGTACTGAGTACTACATGGTAAAGAACTCTTGGGGTGAGGCTGGTACTTACAAGGGTATCTGGTATGCATCAAAGGCATTCGTTCGCTACAAGACTATGAATATCATTGTTCACAAGGATGCGATTCCAGCGGAGATTCGTGCGAAGCTTAATCTATAATTTCTTTAATTTCTTGTGATAAGGGGCACATCTTTGTCCCATCCCAAAAGTAAGACCCCTCGGGCTGTACTACTTGTACTATCCCGAGGGGATCTTCTTTTGCGATAGAACAAATCTGACCACTTCTCCCAAGAAATAATTTCTCGTGATAAGAGGTCATTCTCGACCTCTCAATCATTGCCCCAAATGGGAAATACGCTTAGTATGTCCCATCCGCCATTTCTCGTGTCAGCGCCACTGCTACACCACTCTGACAAGAAATTCGGTAGTGGTGCTTGGTAAAGTGCGTGTTATGAGTTCCTATGAGTTCCGATGGGTTTCTATGAGTTCCTATGTTTTTATTGATGATATCGCTCTGCTCATAGTAACCCATAGTAACCCATAGTAACCCATAGTAACCCATTCGACTGCGCTTTCTCGCAAGAGATTGGGTCTTGTGCTTTGGGAGGGTATTTTTATGTTGTTCTTGAAAAAAAAGTTAGAAAAAGTAGTCTAATAAGAAATAATTTACTACCTTTGGAACAAGTATAACAACACAAACACTTTTTACTATGAAAAGATTTTTTACCACGCTTGCTGTTTTGGCAGCAGTTTCGTTATCATCTTGTCTCTATGATGATACAAATATTTGGAAGGCATTTAATGAACTTGAGAAGCGTGTAACTGCGCTTGAAGAGTTGTGTCGAGAGACAAACACTAATATGGGTGCTCTGGAAGGCATTATCGATGCGCTCACGGGTGAAAGCGAGGTACATAATATCGCCCCTATAAAGAGTGACAACAATATTGTCGGCTACACTATCACATTTACCAACGGCGAGACAATCACACTATATAACCGTAACGATCGCTGGGAAGGTATAGGTGGCGTTCCTAAGATTGGTGTGGCTCAGGATAGCGACGGCATCTACTATTGGACGCTCAACAACGAGTGGTTGTGTGATGCTGATGGCAATAAGATTAAGGCTCAGGGTGAGGATGGCATCACTCCACGCTTTAAGGTCGAGGGCGACTTCTGGTATGTCTCTTATGATGGAGGTATAAATTGGGAGGTTGCAGGTAGTGCAACAACCGAAGTTGATAGCTGCGATTGCCAGAGCATTATCCAGAGTGTTGAGTACGACGACGAGTTTGTATATATCACCCTTGCTGATAGCACCTTGCTTGTACTTGCGCGCGTACAGCAGCCACACGAGTGCGTAGACTTGGGTCTTAGCGTTAAGTGGGCAACGTGCAATATTGGTGCATATACCCCAGAGGGCTATGGTGACTACTTTGCTTGGGGTGAGATTAAGCCTAAGGAGAAGTATACCTGGTCTACATATCCATTTTGGAATGATGAGAATGGTAATGGCTTCGTTGATTATCTTGAAAGTGAGATTCTTGATGATATCACAGGCGACCCAGAGTATGATGCTGCAACTGCAAATTGGGGTAGCGAGTGGCGTATTCCTACCTTGGCTGAGTTGAAGGAGCTTGCTAATAACTGCACTCTTGAGTGGACTACACAGAAGGGCGTTTTGGGTATGAGGTTTACTGCTGCTAATGGCAATAGTATCTTCCTTCCAGCTGCTGGTCATAACAACAATACCTCTGTGGCAATGGCATCAAAGTATGGTTACTATTGGAGCACAACGCCATATCAGCTTGGCGATACTTATGTGTTTAGCCTTTGCTTTGATGAGGATGCCACCCCAAGTGAGTATTACAGTTTCCGTGCAACAGGTCTACCTATCCGTCCTGTGAAGAGATAGCATACAACAAAAGCAATATAGAGAGAGTGAATACACTTTTTATTCACACACTCTCTCTTTATCGAGGCCAAGCCTGACCTCTTCTGACAAGAAATTGGGTAGTGGTGCTTGGTAAGGTGTGTGTTATGAGTTCCTATGAGTTTCATAGTAACCCATAGTAAGACATCTTAACATCTTAACTCATCTTAACCCACCTTCAAAAAAGGCAGAGCCTTTTAACTATTACTAATTACTAATTACTCACTACTCATTTCTTACCCTTAAAAACCCTTTCACCTTCCACCCTCTGCCTGCTCAATCGTTTTCTATAAAAATAATTTCGCCACTATAATGTTGTTTTTAACTTTTTTATTATATTTGTGCGGAATTGTATGCTTTTATGAGGGTAGAGCTTATATGCTGTGTGGCAGTGGCATTGCTGTCGTTGGTTTTGGATGTTACCGTGGGTAGCTTTCCATACCATATTTTTGCCTTTCCGCTAAATATTCTCGCTATTGCTTTGTGGCTCATCGTTATAGTGCGCGCGTATCGCAATCGTAAGGAGTCGCGCTTAGCAGGGTTTATGCTCTCGCGTGGCGCTACGTGGCTCGCGCTTGGGTTAATGGCGCTTATAGGCATTACCTTAGGTCTGCAACGTGTTCCCGCATCTACATCGTGGTGCGTGGTTGTAGGTATTCTCTTTGTCCTTACCCATTTGGCATTTGTGATACTCCGTGGTTGGAGAAATCGAGGTGGCATACGCCTACGCTTTATACTTACCCACGTGGGTCTGTGGCTTGCTCTTGGTGCAGGCTTTTGGGGTGCACCCGATAGGGAGCAGCTGCGTGTAGCGGTAGATGGCAACGCAACCGACCACGCCTATACCATGGCGGGTGCGGTGCGCAGACTGCCATACGAGATGCGCTTGGAGGGGCTTATCGTTGAGCCTACAAACTATGAGGCGAAAGTAGCCATCAATAACGAGGTTGTATCGCTACGCGTAAACCATCCCTACGACTACTCTCTTAGCCAGAAGATATATCTTGCCTCGGTAAACGCAGAGACTAAGGGTGGCGAATATGTCGTTATTGAGATTGTAGATGAGCCGTGGCAGTGGCTCTCTATGGCGGGTATTGTGATGTTAATCTTGGGTGGTGTGTTGCTCTTTGTGCGCGGACCACGTAAAACCGTAAATCGAGAGTTATGATGGCGGGTTGGAACATATTTCCTATGATGGCAGCGATTGTAGTTCTGCTATCTGCCACAGGAGCTGTTGTTGCTCTGCGTAGCAGGGAGCGTAGTCCGTTGGCAATGCTCTGCGCCGTGCTTGCTATTGCCACTATGGCGCTCTTTATCGGGCTGTTGTGGCATACATTGCAGCGTCCTCCACTACGCACTATGGGCGAGACGAGGTTGTGGTACTCCTTCTTTATCCTCGTTGCTGGATTGTTGACATACGCGCGCTGGCGCTACCGCTGGATAATACTCTTCTCTACGGTGCTAGCCACGGTATTTATCATTATCAACATCGCCAAGCCTGAGATTCACGACCAGACCCTTATGCCAGCGTTGCAGAGCGTATGGTTTGTGCCTCACGTCTCGATATATATGTTCTCCTACGCCCTGCTTGGCTGTGCAACGTTGCTTGCTGTGGCCTCGTTGATAAAGCCGAAGTTGGAGATGGACGATGCTATCGAGCGCCTAATATATGGTGGCTTAGCCTTCCTTACTATCGGTATGCTTACTGGTGCGCTCTGGGCTAAGGATGCGTGGGGAGCATATTGGAGCTGGGATGCTAAGGAGTCGTGGGCAGCAGCTACGTGGAGCCTCTATCTTGTGGCGACGCACCTTGCCCCGAGTGTTATGGCGCATAGGTCGCGTAGGCTCTTTTACGTAACGTTGATATTAGCCTTTCTTGCCTTGCAGATGTGCTGGTATGGTGTTAACTACCTCCCCTCGGCTGAAACAAGTGTACATACATATAACCAATAATAACTAATCTTATGAAGAGATTTTTCAAGAATCTACTAATCGTGGCATTAGCATTTGTAGTGGTGCTATTTGTCATCTATCGAGTTATGGTGTCTGGCTCTACACCAAGTGAGGAGCTTGCTCTCGATGCTCGTGTAACAGCTATTTTGGAGGATGGTGGATGTATAAGCTGCCATACCGCTAACCCAGAGTTGCCATTCTATGCTAACTTGCCTGTTGCAGGCAAGCTTGTAAAGCAGGATGCCGAGGATGGCTATCGTGCCTTCGACATTACCCCTTTGATGGAGGCGTTGAAGACAGACGCTACACCAAATGTCGTAGATGTGGCTAAGGTTGAGCGCGTGGCGTTGGATAAGACAATGCCTATGGCTAAGTACTACCTTATGCATTGGGGCAGCCAGATGACCGATGCTAAGGCATCTATTATCGCGGAGTGGGCACGTGACTACCGTGTTGCCTACTATAACGATGGTCTTGCTGGCGAGCGTGCTGGCGAGCCAGTACGTCCTATCGTTGCTGTGGCTGAGACCGACCCTCTCAAAGTGCAGCTTGGCTTTGACCTCTTCCACGATGCTCGTCTCTCGGTAGACAATACTGTTTCGTGTGCCTCTTGCCACTCGCTCGATACAGGTGGTGTGGATAACCATCAGTACTCTCATGGCGTTGAGGAGCGCTTGGGTGGTGTTAATGCGCCTACGGTCTATAATGCAGTCTACAATTTTGTTCAGTTCTGGGATGGTCGTGCTAAGACCCTTGCCGAGCAGGCTGCTGGTCCTCCACTCAACCCAGTTGAGATGGCATCTACATCGTTCGATGAGATTATAGCTAAGCTTACCGAGGATAAGCACTATGTTGAGATGTTTAAGACTCTATATCCAGAGCAGGGTATTACCGAGGCCACTATCACCGATGCTATCGAGGAGTTTGAACGTACGCTTGTAACCCCTAATTCGCAGTTCGACAAGTGGTTGTTGGGCGATAATGAGGCGCTTACCGAGGAGGAGTTGCGTGGCTACGAGCTCTTCAAGGCAAATAGCTGTGCGACCTGTCACGTAGGTATCAACCTCGGTGGCGAGTCATACGAGCTTATGGGCTTGCGCCGTCACTACTTCGAGGAGCGCGGTATGGAACTTACCGAGGAGGATAACGGTCGCTACAAGCAGACTAAGAACGAGCGTGACCGTCACCGCTTCAAGGTGCCAGGCTTGCGCAACGTCGAGCTCACTTGGCCATACTACCACGATGGCTCTCGCGTAACTATGGACGAGGCTGTGCGCGATATGGCTCTCTATCAGTGTGATGTGGAGCTTGCCGATGCCGATGTTGAGGCTATCGTAGCCTTCCTTCGTACCCTTACAGGCGAGTATAACGGTGTGAAACTAACCTCTAAAAATGAGTATGGCGTAGTCATTGTTGACGACCATCATTAATAAATTAGGGTGCTATATTAGAATTTATTAAAAAATTTTAGTAATTTTGCACCCTAAATAATGTTAATGTACTTAAACAATAAGATATGTTTGCAATTGACAATTACAATTTCGAGGGTAAGCGCGCCATTATCCGCGTAGACTTTAATGTGCCACTCAACGCCGAGGGTAAGGTAACAGATGATACACGTATCCGTGCAGCAATTCCAACCATTAAGAGGGTGTTGGCTGGCGGTGGCTCAGTAATTCTTATGTCGCACCTCGGTCGTCCTAAGAAGAATCCAGATTCAAAGTACTCTTTGGAGCAGATTATCTATGCTATCGAGGAGCGTTTGGGTGAAAAGGTGATGTTCGCTGGCGACTGCATGGGCGAGAAGGCTGCAACTATGGCAGCAAACCTTAAGCCAGGTGAGGTTATGTTGCTCGAGAACTTGCGTTTCTACGCTGAGGAGGAGGGTAAGCCTCGTGGTCTAGCTGAGGATGCCTCTGAGGAGGAGAAGAAGGAGGCTAAGAAGGCTGTTAAGGAGTCTCAGAAGGAGTTCGTTAAGCGCCTTGCATCTTATGCTGACTGCTATATCAACGATGCCTTCGGTACAGCACACCGTGCTCACGCCTCTACTGCACTTATCGCTGACTACTTCCCACAGGATAAGATGTTCGGCTATGTTATGGAGAATGAGTTGAAGGCTATCGACGGCGTTATGGAGAACCCAGAGCGTCCATTCTGCGCTATCATCGGTGGCTCGAAGGTATCTACAAAGATTACCATCATCGAGAAGCTTATGGAGAAGGTTGACTCTATCATCATCGGTGGCGGTATGACCTATACTTTCGCTGGCGCTGAGGGCGGTAAGGAGGGTAAGTCTATCTGTGAGCCAGATATGTTCCCAGTAGCACTCGATATTTTGAAGAAGGCTCAGGAGCGTGGTGTTACTATCCTACGTTCACCAGATGCGCTTATCTGCGACGACTTCGCTGAGACTGCTAACACTCAGGAGGCACCAGCAAACAACATCCCAGATGCTTGGGAGGGTGTCGATATCGCTACTGAGGGTAAGGCTAAGTTCCGCGAGCACATCCTTGGCTGCAAGACTATCCTTTGGAATGGTCCTGTTGGTGTATTTGAGATTAACAAGTTCTCTACCGGCTCACGCGCTGTTGCAGAGGCTATCGCAGAGGCTACCGAGAAGAATGGCGCATACTCACTTATCGGTGGTGGTGACTCTGTAGCTTGTATCAACAAGTTCGGTCTTGCCGATAAGGTATCATACGTATCTACTGGTGGCGGTGCTCTCTTGGAGTATATGGAGGGTAAGGAGTTGCCAGGTGTGGCTGCCATCCGCAAGTAATTAAATTTCTTGTGATAAGGCAGACATCTACTGCCGCTAACAAAATATATCTGCAATGGGCAGTACGCCCAAGTACAGCCCATCGCAGCCAATTTTGCCGAGCGTTGTATCTGCAGCCTTCTGACAAGAAATTGGGTCTTTCTCGTGATAAGGGGCCATCTTCGGCACCAAGCTCATTGCCCCGAATGGGGATGTACGCCAAGTACACCCCCATCCGTGTCAATTTCGACTTGGCACCAAATCTAACCCCTTCTGACAAGAAATTGGGTAGTGGTGCTTGGGTAGGTGCGTGTTATGAGTTCCGATGAGTTAATAAGTATAAAAAATCACATAATAACCCATAGTGACCCATAGTAACCCATAGTAACCCATCAGCTTTAGCTGTTCGCTCCCCGAGCGAAACCATTACTAATTACTAATTACTAATTACTCACTACTCATTATTTTATTGCCCTTAACAACTGTTAATAACCTTTACAACTAAACCTAACCATAAATGAAACGACTAACTTTAATTTTTGCAACTGCGCTTATGATGACTGCGTGTGCAACAACGGGCGATAATAAGGCTGAGGTGCCTGCTATCGACCAGAATAATTTTGACGAGTCTATCGTTCGCAACGATGACTTCTATCAGTGGGCTACGGGTGGTTGGCAGAAGAACAACCCTCTAAAGCCTGAATACTCTCGTTACGGCTCATTCGATGTTCTTCGCGAGAACAACGAGATTCGTATCAACGACCTATTTAGCGAGATGTCTAAGGTTGAGGCTGAGTTCGGTAGCGTCGAGCAGAAGATCTCAGATCTTTACAAGATGGGTCTTGACGAGGAGCGCCTAAATCGTGAGGGCGCTGAGCCTATTCGTGAGGCTGTGAATGCTATCTTGGCAACCTCGGAGCGCGAGACATTGCTTGCCTCTATCCCAGCGCTTCATACCGACGGTATCGGCGTATTCTTCGCTGCATATCCAGCTGCCGACCTTGAGGATAGCAATATGACAATCTTCTACCTTGAGCAGGGCGGTCTTGGTATGGGTAATCGCGATTACTATATCGATGAGAAGAACGCTGAGATTAAGGCTGCATATCGCCTCTACCTTGAGAAGTTGTTCACCCTTGCTGGTGTTGAGGGCGACATTCAGAAGATGGTCGAGGATGTAGTTGCTATCGAGGATGCTATCGCCGAGAAGTCGTGGTCAAATGTTGAGTGTCGCGATATCGTTAAGGGTTACAACCCATATAGCGTTGAGGCTCTTTGCAAGGAGTACGCTACGGTTGATTGGATGGCATACTTCAAGGCTATGAACATCGAGGGTCTTGACAAGGTTGTAGTTAGCCAGCCATCATCTATGGCAAACATCATGAATGTCTTGGCTACAACTCCTGTTGAGGCGTTGCGTGCCTACGTTGCAGTACACTATATTGATGCTGCTGCTTCATACCTAAGCGAGGAGTTTGCCGTAGCATCATTCGAGTTCTTCGGCAAGACAATGTCTGGTACTCAGGAGATTCGTCCACGCTGGAAGCGTGCAATGGGTGTGCCAAACAACATCCTCTCGGAGGCAGTAGGTCAGATGTACGTTGCTAAGTACTTCCCAGAGAAGGAGAAGGCTCGCGTAGAGAAGATGGTCGCAAATATCCAGCAGGCATTCGGCAAGCATATCGAAGCTTTGGATTGGATGAGCGACGACACTAAGGCTAAGGCTCACGAAAAGCTTGCAGCATTCACCGTAAAGATTGGTTACCCTAACAAGTGGAAGGACTACTCTACACTCAATGTAGACCCTAAGAAGTCATATTGGGAGAATGTCGTAGAGGCTAACCGCTGGTACACTACCGATGCTATGGCAGAGGTAGGCAAGCCTGTTGACCGCGAGAAGTGGCTTATGCCACCACAGATGGTTAACGCATACTATATGCCTACGACCAACGAGATCTGCTTCCCAGCAGCTATCCTTCAGCCTCCATTCTACAACCCTAATGCTGATGATGCTGTAAACTACGGTGCTATCGGTGTTGTTATCGCACACGAGATGACCCACGGTTTCGACGACCAGGGCTCGCAGTTCGATAAGGTTGGTAATATGAACGATTGGTGGACAGCAGAGGATCGTGCAGCCTTCGAGAAGAAGACAAACATCCTTGTTGAGCAGTTCAATGCTATCGAGATTCTACCAGGTTTGTTTGCCGATGGTAAGTTCTCTTTGGGTGAGAATATCGCAGATCAGGGTGGTCTCCGCCTTGCTTATACAGGTCTTGTAGACTACGCTTGGGCTGAGGGTCGTCCAGAGGATATCGATGGCTTTACAGGCGAGCAGCGCTTCTACATTGGTTATGCAACCCTATGGGCGCAGAATATCACCGATCAGGAGAAGGAGCGCCTTACAAAGGTTGATGTTCACTCTCTCGGTCGCAACCGTGTGAACGCCACTCTTCGCAACATTCAGTCTTTCTACGATGCTTTCAATATCACCGAAAATGACGCAATGTATATGCCTGCTGAGGAGCGAGTAATCATCTGGTAATTTCTTGTGATAAGGGGTCATCTTCGACTCTTCAGTCAAACTGGCGAATGGGAAATACGCTTAGTATGTCCCATCCGCCATTTTTCGTGTCAGAGCCAAATCTGACAAGTCGGATC
>JAZOSJ010000121.1:0-6910 GCA_045657045.1 Alistipes sp. | reverse complement strand
TCCTCTCTACTCTCTCTGCCCTCTCTGTCCTCTCTACTCTCTCTGCCCTCTCTTAATTTTCCGTCAGCTAACAGCGATGGGTTACTATGGGTTATTATAGGTTACTATGGGTTACTATGTGAATTTTCTCCTCATATTAACCCATCGGAACCCATCTGAACCCATCTGAACCCACTCCCTAAAAAAGTCGAAGACTTTTAACCATTACTAATTACTCATTACTCACTACTCATTATTTTTTCTCACTCTTAACCACCCCTTTTCAGTTTTCACCTTTCAGTTTTCACTTTTTTTTGCTATCTTTGCGTGATTATATACTTATGTGTAACGAAACAAACAAAATAGAGTTATGAAACGAATACTTGTTACAGGAGCAACTTCGGGTATTGGTCGTGCCACAGCACTGCGCCTTGCAAATCCCGATACCGAGATTATCATCACAGGTCGCCGTAAGGAGCGCCTCGAAGCCCTCAAAAGCGAGGTCGAGGCTAAGGGGGCAAAGTGTGTTGCGTTGAACTTTGATGTTCGCTCTGAGGCGGAGTGTATCGAATATTTGAAGCCTCTTGGTCGTGTAGATGTTCTTATTAACAACGCAGGTCTTGCTGCTGGCTTGGAGCATATCGACAAGGGCGATTCGGCAGATTGGGATGCAATGATTGACACTAATGTCAAGGGACTTCTCTACGTAACCAAGATTATCAGCGGTGCTATGGTCGAGGCTGGCAAGGGTGGTCACATCATCAATATTGGCTCTATCGCAGGTACTGAACCATACGAGAATGGTGCGGTATATTGCGCTTCAAAGCACGCCGTGCACGCCATTTCGCAGGCTATGCGTGCCGATTTGCTTAGCGCTGGTATCAAGGTTGGCGAGGTGCGCCCAGGTATGGTTGAGACTGAGTTCTCCCAGGTGCGTTTCCACGGCGACAAGGAGCGTGCCGAGGGCGTTTATCGTGGTGTCGAGGCGTTGCAGGGCGACGATATTGCATTGGCTATCGAGTGGATGCTCAATCTCCCTCCGCATATGAACGTCAACGATATTGTGCTAATGCCTACTTGTCAGGCGGGAGCATACTATACTTACCGTAAATAGTAGATATTATGAAACGTAGTTTTTTCGCATTGTTTGCACTTCTTTTGGGTATTGCTATTGCAGGTTGTGGTGGCACAACAGATAATGATACCCAGACTCCACAGCCAGAGTTGCCAGCAGCAAAGCGTTACGAGGTCTTCAAACTTGTGGATCCGAACAGTATACCATATCGCATCCCTGCCCTCGCAGTAACTAAGGATGGTACGCTTATCGCAGTGTCGGACTACCGTCATAGCGGTACGGATATTGGCGTTACCGAATATGGTCGTATCGACTTGCATTACAGCCTATCATACGATAATGGTAATACATGGACCGAGGTTAAGAGCCTCATCGATGGTAAGGGTGCTGAGGCTCTCGACTTTATGAGCGTGGGCTATGGCGACCCATGTATCGTAGCCGATAGAGAGTCTAACCGCGTGTTGTTGCTTAGCTGTGCGGGTAATGTCTCATTCCAGAATGGTACTCGCCAGCTACATCAGAATATCGCCCGCTTTTATAGCGAGGATGGTGGTAAAACGTGGAGTGCGCCAGAGGATATTGCCGAGTCTATCTACTCGCAGTTCGATAGCTCGAAGTATGGTCCTGTGCGCTCTATGTTCGTAGCTTCAGGTCGTATCTTCCAGAGCCACCGTGTTAAGGTTGGCAAATACTATCGTCTGTATTGTGCTATTTTGGCGCGTGATAGAAATGCTACGCACATGAACTACGTTCTCTACTCCGATGATTTTGGTGGTAGCTGGACGGTGTTGGGCGATATCAATACCCCTGCTGTGTATAGCACTGCCAACGAGCCTAAGGTCGAGGAGTTGCCCGATGGCTCACTACTTATTAGCTCACGCGAGACAGGTGGTCGCTACTACAACATCTTCCTCTTCGACGATGCCAATACGGCGCAGGGCGGATGGCTACGAAAGGCCTTTTCGGGCGCTTCAAATGGTGGTGTTACAGCGGAGAATAACTCCACAAATGGCGAGGTTATGGTGCTCCCAGTAACACGCATCGAGGATAACAAGCCTATGCATCTATTGTTGCAGTCGGTGCCTCTGGGTCCAGACCGCGCGAATGTAGGTATATATTATAAGGAGCTGGCATCCATAGAGGATTATGCCAACCCTCAGACCATAGCTAAGGAGTGGGACGGTGTTAAGCAGGTCACAACGCTTAACTCGGCATACTCTACGATGGCTTGGCAGAGGGATAACCGCTTGGGATTTCTCTACGAGGAGGAGACCTACGGCAAGAGTAACTACGCATACGGTGGCTATACCATTGTATATGAGTGCTTTAATATTGAGGATATAACAGATAACAAGTATAAGTATCGTAAAAAGTAACACAATATGAAAGAGGTTTTGAAGTATTACAAGGACTTCCCAAAGGAGGGTATTGTCTTTGTTGATATCATTCCATTTTTGCAGAATAAGAGCATCTTTAAGCAGCTTGTAGAGAGGGTTGCAGAGGCTTGTACAACACCAAATATCATCGCTCCTGAGGCGCGAGGTTTCTTGTTTGCAGCCCCACTTCTTACCGAGGCTCAGCACGTAGAGAATATCGTTCCTGTGCGTAAGAGCGGTAAGCTACCTTTCGCCGAGGGCGACCTCAAAGAGGTGCTTATCGAGAAGGAGTATGGCTTCGATAAGCTCTACTATCGTGCCAGCGATATCGCTGCGGGTAAGCCTGCGGGCGATAAGTTCGAGGTCTCTATTCTTGACGATGTTTTGGCTACGGGAGGTACTGCCGAGGGCTTGGCAGAGTCGTTGGAGAGCCTCAAAGTTGTGGTCGACGGTAAGGAGTATGGCGTTAAGGTTAAGGAGTTTGTCTTTATCGTTGAGATTGAGGAGTTGGGCGGCAAGGCGCGCTTGGAGAAGATAGCGCCAGTACGCTCTATCACAGTAATTTAGTGAAGTAAAGAAGTTGTTGATGACCGATATTCTTGGGCGAGATATAAAGTTTGTTGGAGGCGTTGGCGAGGTTCGTGCTCGCCTCTTGGAGCGCGAGGTGGGTGTGCGCACTGTGGGCGACCTGCTTATGCGCTTCCCATACCGTTATATCGACCGTTCGCGTATCCTCCGTATTGGCGAGGTCGACGAGACGATGGAGAGCACCTATGTGCAGTTGCGCTGTCGTGTTGTCGGTCTTAGCTTTATGGGCGAGGGTGCTAAACGCCGTATGATTGTCGAGGTCAACGACCCTACGGGTAGTGCCGAGTTGTTGTGGTTTCACGGCATCAAGTGGATGGAGAAGCGCGTGGAGCTCCACCGCGAATATATCGTCTTCGGCAGACCATCAATATTTAAGGGGCGCGTAAGCCTTGTGCACCCCGAGATAGAGCCTGTGGAGCAGGCGCTCTCGCGTAAGGAGGAGAGCGGCTTTCAGGGTATCTATTCCACCACCGAGAAGCTCTCGCAGTCAATCCCGGTCAAGGCTATGCACACCATAGTGCAGAATGCGTGGCAGTTGGTTGCAGGCAGTGCCACCGCCTTTCGTGATGCCATTGGCGAGGATATGCGTCGCCGTTTGGGGCTTATACCGCTTCGTGATGCGATATATAATATCCACTTTCCGCAGTCGGCAGAGGCTCTTAAACAGGCGCAGTATCGCCTGAAATTCGATGAGTTGCTTGGTGTTCAGCTCACCATTCAAGCTCGCCGCAATTCGCGCCATCAGCGTGGTGGAGGATTCCTCTTTCCGCGTGTTGGTGAGGCATTTAACACCTTCTATAAGGAGAAGTTACCCTTTGCCCTTACGGGTGCTCAGCAGCGTGTAATCAAGGAGATACGCGCCGATATGGTCTCGGGCAAGCAGATGAATCGTCTGTTGCAGGGTGATGTGGGTAGCGGTAAAACGATGGTCGCCTTTATGTCGATGTTGCTTGCTGTGGACAATGGCTTCCAGAGTTGCATTATGGCGCCTACGGAGATATTGGCACGCCAGCATTTCGCCTCTATGTCGCGTTTTGCCGAGGGGCTAAATGTCCGTGTAGCGATACTTACAGGCTCGTCAAAGGCCAAGGAGCGCCGCCACGCCTTAGAGGGTATTGCCTCTGGCGAGATTGACATCCTTGTCGGCACGCACTCGCTTATTGAGGATAGGGTGCAGTTTGCGAACTTGGGATATGTTGTTATCGACGAGCAGCACCGCTTCGGTGTTGAGCAGCGCGCAAAGCTATGGACAAAGAACCATACCGCGCCCCATATCCTTGTTATGACGGCTACGCCTATTCCACGAACTTTGGCGATGACGCTGTATGGCGATTTGGAGGTCTCGGTGATAGATGAGCTTCCTCCTGGTCGTAAGCCTATACGCACCTACCACTACTACGACTCGGCGCGATTGCGAATGTTTGGATTCCTGCGCCAAGAGATAGCCAAGGGTCGTCAGGTCTATATCGTCTACCCTCTTATCAAGGAGTCCGAGAAGATGGACTACAAAGACCTCTACGACGGCTTCGAGTCTATGTCGCGAGACTTTCCGTTGCCGCAGTATAGGATTACGGTCTGCCACGGCAAGATGAAGCCCGAGGAGAAGGATGCGGCTATGATGCAGTTCAAGCGTGGCGAGGCGGATATTCTTATCGCAACATCGGTTATCGAGGTTGGCGTAGATGTTCCTAACGCTACGGTTATGGTCATTGAGTCTGCGGAGCGCTTTGGTCTCTCGCAGCTTCACCAGTTGCGTGGTCGTGTGGGTCGTGGTGCGGAGCAGTCCTACTGCATCCTTATGTCTGGCGAGAAGCTCTCGAAGGATGGTCGTGCGAGGTTGGAGGCTATGTGCGCTACGAATGATGGCTTCGAGCTCTCGGAACTCGACCTTAAACTACGCGGTGCAGGCGATATACATGGTACGCAGCAGAGTGGCGATGCCTTTGAGCTAAACATTGCAAACCTCGCTACCGACACTCAGATTATGGAGCTTACGCGCAACGAGGCACTTACGATACTTGCCTCAGACCCCGCACTAAGTAAACCTGAGAATGCGCTGCTTAGGGAGTTGCGTGACCGTTATCGTAAGAGGGAGCGTATCGACTTTTCGGATATATCATAAACAAGAGTATTAAACCGTTATATTAGTAAATAAAAGATAGAATTATGGCACTTATAAGATGTGAAAAGTGTGGCAATCCAGTATCGAGCAAGTCTAAGGCGTGTCCGATATGTGGTGCGCCCGTGGCGAGCGAGACTCCTCAGCCTCAGACCCCGGTTGTGGAGCAGAGCGCAGATAATGCCCCAAAGACCTTGAACGATATTATCGCCGAGCGCAATGCTCAGCGTACTCTTAACGATGTGCATACTACGTCAGAGCCAGCTGAGGCTAAGCCCGTGGTAAATGTCGAGCCAACGCCTCAGAACGAGGGTGTTAGCAATGCCGACAGCGCCCATATCGATGACCTTGAAGATGAGATTGAGCGCAACAGCCGCTCTATCAAGGGTCTTAAAACGATGCTACTCTTTGCTGTTATCTTGCTTATCCCTGCGGCATATTTCAGCATCAGCTATGTTGTTAAGTATAGCAGCATCAAGGAGGATTACGCTATTGTGGAGTCGGCACGCCAGCTCTTCGAGGAGCAGAATGCTATGCTTCAGCGCGATGCCGAGAGCCTTGTGACGGAACTTAAAGAGCTCAAAGATCGTAACGATACGATGATGGCAAAGTATCAGGAGGCAGTGGTTATGCTCGAGCAGTTGCAGAAGGAGAAGACCTATAACTACAATCAGCTTGCAAAGTATAAGCGCGAGGTTGAGACACTACGTGGTGTTATGAAGGGCTACCTTCGCCAGATCGACTCGCTCAATACCATTAACAGCAACCTTCAAGCTCAGAACGTGGCCTATAAGAAGGAGATTACCACAGCTCAGCTACGTGCCGATGTTGCCGAAGAGCGCGCCGATGAGCTTGGCACAAAGGTGCGTATTGGCTCTGTTGTCCGCGCCAGCGGTATCCGCATTGTGGCGCTCAACGAAAACTCTAAGGAGGTGCGCCGTGTGAAGCAGGCGGCACGTCTTCGTGTCGATTTCGAGCTTACTGCAAACGAGCTTGCCGAGCCAGGAGAGAAGAGCATATATATATGTATCACAGCGCCTGACGGTTATGTCCTCTCGCCTGAGGATATGATTCTCTTCAACTTCGAGGGCGATGAGATGGTAGCCTCAGCAGTCCGCAAGGTAGACTACGAAAACCAGTCTGTCCCTGTGAGCATCTACTACGATGGCACTCACTTCGAGAAGGGTACCTACAAAGTTGACATCTACATCGATGGACGTCATAGTGGTTCTCAGGAGACCTACTTCGAGTAATTTCTTGTGATAAGGGGTCATCTTCGGCACCAAGCTCATTGCCCCGAATGGGGATGTACGCCAAGTACACCCCCATCCGAGTCAATTTCGACTTGGCACCAAATCTAACCCCTTCTGACAAGAAATTATTTCTCGCGATAAGGGGCAATATAAACTGAAAGGGGAAAACTGAAAACTGAAAAGTATGGTGCCTGCGGCGCGTGTTTATAAACTGAAAAGGGAAAACTGACAACTGAAAAGTTAGGTGTCTACGACGTTATATTTATAAAGTGAAAGGGGAAAAGTGAGAACTGAAAAGTATGGTGTCTGCGACGCATATTTATAAAACTTATGCGAAGCATACATTACTTTTCAGTTTTCACTTTTCAGTTTTCACTTTTCGGCTTATTGGTCAAAATTAGTAGATAAAATCGGGGCAATCGTTTGATTTTTATATATTTGCACTATTTGCGTTAGAAATGGATAAAAAGTTTGTCCAAAATGTGGGCAAAAGACCCTCGTCAGAGATGGTTACAACGGG
>JAZOSJ010000120.1:0-10406 GCA_045657045.1 Alistipes sp. | reverse complement strand
AACTCTCTGCAAAGGCATATACACATACCGCAGAGTACGATATGTGCATTGCTACATATATGCGTAAGCAGGCAGAGTTGAACGAGAAATTGTTCGCATCGTTCGACCTTGTACAGTCGTTGCGCTATGGCGAGAATCCTCACCAGTCGGCTAAGTTCTACGCCTCAGAGGAGCGTGTGCCATACTCTTTGGCTACTGCAAAGCAGCTTAACGGCAAGGAGATGTCGTATAATAATATTCAGGATGCTAATGCTGCGTTGAATATTGTGCGTGAGTTCTCTGAGCCATTTGCTGTGGGTCTTAAGCATATGAATCCTTGCGGTGCAGCTATCGGTAAGGATATCAAGGAGGCTTGGCAGAAGGCATACGAGGCTGATACTGTGAGCATCTTCGGTGGTATTGTTGCTGTAAACCGTGAGATTACTAAGGAGGTAGCTGAGCTTATGAAGCCTATCTTCCTCGAAATTATTATGGCGCCAGCATTTAGCGACGAGGCTCTTGAAATCCTTACTACGAAGAAGAATTTACGCCTCTTGCAGGTAGATATGGGTGAGCTTGACGCTGTTCAGACTCAGTATGTATCTGTAAATGGTGGTCTTCTTGTTCAACAGCTTGATACCGAGACTAAGGAGATTGTTGCCGATATGTGTGTTACAGAGCGTAAGCCATCGGCCCAGGAGATCGAGGATATGAACTTTGGCTGGCGTATCGTTAAGCATGTTAAGTCTAACGCTATTGTTGCCGTTAAGGATGGTCATACCGTAGGTGTAGGTGCAGGTCAGATGAACCGTGTAGGATCGGCCGAGATTGCATTGAAGCAGGCTCAGGCAGCAGGCTTTACCGAGGGTCTTGTTCTTGCCTCGGATGGTTTCTTCCCATTTGACGACACTGTAACTCTCGCTCAGCAGTATGGCGTAACAGCGCTTGTGCAGCCAGGTGGTAGTGTTCGTGATGAGGACTCTGTTAAGAAGGCTAACGAGTTTGGAATGACGATGCTTGTAACAGGTATGCGTCACTTCAAGCATTAATTTCTTGTGATAAGGCATCATCTACTGCCGCTAACAAATTATTTCAGCAATGGGCAGTACGTTTTAGTACAGCCCATCGCTTCAAAATTTGCCGAGCGTTGTATCTAATGCCTTCTGACAAGAAATTAGGTCGTGGGGTAAAGACTGTTGACCTGATATATAGGGAGTTTAGGGAGTTTAGGGAGGGGGGCTTTAATCACCGTTAACAACTTACTTCTAAAAAGCCGAAGACTCTTAACTATTACTAATTACTAATTACTAATTACTAATTGATTATGAAAGTGTTAGTTGTTGGCTCTGGTGGTCGTGAGCATGCTATTGTAGAGGCATTGTCGCGTTCACCACGAAAGCCAAAGATATATGCCGCACCAGGTAATGCAGGTATCGCAGCACTTGCTGAGTGTGTGGCAATCAAGGATACCGAAGCTGATAAACTCCTTGCCTTTGCCCAGGAGAATGGCATTGAGCTTACGGTAGTTGGTCCTGAGGCTGCGCTTGCCGTAGGTGTTGTGGATAAGTTCCGTGCTGCGGGACTAAAAATCTTCGGTCCTACAAAGGCGGCAACAGAGATTGAGTCGAGCAAGGACTTTGCTAAGCGCTTGATGAAGAAATACGAAGTGCCTACGGCTGATTATGCGACATTCTCCGACTTTGACGAGGCGTTGGCGTATGTGCGCAAAGGTTCGCTTCCAACCGTATTGAAGTACGACGGTCTGGCGGCTGGTAAGGGTGTAGTTATCGCAACCACAATGGAGGAGGCTGAGGCTACGCTTCGCGATATGCTTCTTGATACGAAGTTTGGCGAGGGTAGAGTCGTTATCGAGGAGTTCCTCACAGGCGAGGAGTTTTCGTTGATGTGCTTCGTTGCGGGAAATAAGATTTGCCCAATGCCTGTAGCGCAGGATCATAAGCGTGCATACGATAATGACAAGGGCCCAAATACGGGAGGTATGGGTGCATACACCGAGTTACCATTTGTAACTGCTGAGGACCACGAGTATGCTATGACAAACATTATGCAGCGTGTGGCAGATGCTATGGTTGCAGAGGGAACTCCATTTACGGGTGTGCTCTATGGTGGTCTTATGAAGACTTCGCAGGGTATTAAGGTTATTGAGTTTAATGCACGCTTTGGCGACCCTGAGACCGAGGTTGTGTTGCCACGCTTAAAGAGCGATGCGATTGATGTATTTACAGCTGTGGCTAACAATGAGCAGCCAGAGGCAGAGTGGAGTGATGAGGCTACACTCGGTATCGTTCTTGCCTCGAAGGGTTATCCTGCTGACTATGAAAAGGGCTTTGTTATCGAGGGTACTGAGCGCGTTGAGTCTAAGATATACCATATGGGCACAGCCTTAAAGGATGGCAAACTTGTAACGGCAGGTGGTCGTGTGATGATTGTTGTTGCATCGGCACCAACGCTCAATGAGGCACAGATTAAGGCTCGTGAGGAGATTGCAAAAATCGAGTGTGACAATCTCTTCCATCGTACCGATATTGGTGCTAAGGCGTTTAAGTAAATAAATATAAAGTATTATGATTATAAAAGGTAAAGATTTATCGACATCTATCAAGGAGGCACTCAAAGTGCGCGTTAACGTGTTGGGTGAGCAGTATGGTCGTACACCTAATCTTGCGGTTATCCTTGTAGGTGATGATCCAGGTAGCGTGTCTTATGTTACCGGAAAGGCTAAGGCTGCAACAGAGATAGGTATTCGCAACTCGACAATCCGTCGTGAGGCAACAATCTCTGAGCAGGAGTTGTTGGAGCTTGTTCAGGAGCTAAATAACGATGACGATGTGGATGGTATTCTTGTGCAGTTACCATTGCCAAGACATATCAACGAGAACAAGGTTATTATGGCAATCTCGCCTGAGAAGGATGTAGATGCATTCCACCCTATAAACGTGGCAAAGCTATGGCTTAAGCAGCCATGTATGCTTCCTTGCACCCCTAAGGGTATTATCAAGTTGCTCCACTTTGCTGGTGTTGATATTGCTGGTAAGGAGGCTGTGGTTGTAGGTCGTAGTAATATCGTGGGTCAGCCTGTGGCAAAACTTCTGTTGGATGCAAATGCAACAGTAACTATGGCACATTCAAAGACCAAGAACCTTGCAAAGATAACACGTCGCGCAGATATTCTTGTGGTTGCAGTGGGTCGTGAGCGCTTTGTAACGGCTGATATGATTAAGCCAGGAGCCGTAGTCATAGATGTTGGTGTAAATCGCGACACTCGCAATGGTAAACTCTGTGGCGATGTAGATTTCGACGAGGCACAGTATGTAGCTGCTGCCATTACTCCTGTCCCAGGAGGTGTAGGTCCTATGACCATCACTTGCCTTATGGAGAATACCGTAGAGGCATATATAAACAGAATGAGTAAATAACTATCTAACCTAATATTAAGTTATGATTGAGAGATATAGTAGGGAGATTATGCGTAAGGTATGGACCGAGCAGAATAAGTTTGATGCCTACCTACGTGTTGAGATTTTGGCCTCTGAGGCGTGGAGCCAGCTTGGCGTAGTGCCTAAGGAGGATGTGGAGAAGTTGTGGAAGAATGCAAAGTTCGACATCAACCGCATCTATGAGATTGAGCAGCAGACACGTCACGACATTGTAGCCTTCACTCGCGCCGTGAGCGAGACTTTGGGCGAGGAGCGCAAGTGGGTACACTATGGTCTTACAAGTACCGACGTTGTAGATACTGCTAACGGTTACCTTCTAAAGCAGGCAAACTCAATCCTTTTGGAAGATCTTGAGCAGATGTTGGAGGTGTTGCGTAAGCGCGCTATCGAGTTCAAGGATACTCCATGTATTGGTCGTACACATGGTATCCACGCAGATATCACCTGCTTTGGCTTAAAGTGGGCTTTGTGGTACGAGGAGATGAAGCGTAACCTTAACCGCTTTATCACTGCTGCGCGTGGTGTAGAGGTTGGTAAAATTTCTGGTGCTGTGGGTAACTTCGCAAATATCCCTCCATTTATTCAGGACTACGTATGCGAGAAGCTTGGTACTGAGAGCGCAAATATCTCTACACAGGTTATCCAGCGCGACCGTCATGCCTACTATATGGCAACTCTTGCGGTTATTGCATCGAGCATCGAGCAGATGGCGATGGAGATTCGTAACCTTCAACGTACCGAGGTGCATGAGGTTGAGGAGTCATTCGGCAAGGGTCAGAAGGGTTCATCTGCTATGCCTCACAAGCGTAACCCAATCTCATCGGAGAATATGTGCGGTTGTGCGCGTGTGATGCGTGGTTATATGGCAGCATTCTACGAGAATGTTGCTCTCTGGCATGAGCGTGATATTTCGCATTCAGCAACTGAGCGTATCATCCTCCCAGATGCGACTATGCTTCTTGATTATATGCTTAATCGTTTCCGTGGTATCCTCGAGAATCTTGTGGTATTCAAGGATGTGATGATGGAGAATATCTACCGCACACGCAAGGTTATCTTCGCGCAGCGCGTTATGAATGCCCTTATTGAGCGTGGCTTCTCACGTGAGAAGGCATACGACACCGTTCAGCCTATTGCTATGCGTGCTATGAGTGAGCGTGCCGACTACCAAGAGCTTCTTGCTGAGAGTCCAGATGTTATGGCAGTCCTCACCCGTGCCGAGCTTGACGAGTGTTTCACGCTTGAATACTATCTCAAAAATGTAGACTTTATCTTTGATCGTGTAGGCATCGAGTAATTTCTCACGATAAGCCGCAATCTGCGGCACATCCCAAAAGATCAAACCACTCAGGGCTGTAGGTCAACTACTATCCCTGAGTGGTTTCTTTTGCGATGCACCACATCTTACGACTTCTCCTGAGAAATATTTCTTGTGATAAGGGGTCATCTTTGACTCTTCAGTCAAAATGGCGAATGGGAAATACGCTTAGTATGTCCCATCTGGGGCAATTTCTTTATCGAGGCCACATCTAACCCCTTCTGACAAGAAATTAGGTCGTGGTGCTTGGGGAAAGTTTGTTTTATGGGTTCCGATGAGTTACGATGAGTTACGATGGGTTCCGATGGGTTCCGATGGGTATAAAATTCACATAGTAACTCATAGTAACCCATCGCTGTTAGCTGTGAAAAATTAAGAGAGGGCAGAGAGAGTAGGGAGGACAGAGAGAACAGAGATTTATTTTAAATTGTGATACTCAGTTTCACTGTTCTCCCTGTTCTCCCTGTTCTCCCTGTTCTCCCTGTTCTCTCCCTTAAAAACCCTTAACAACCCATCAGCTTTAGCTGTTCGCTCCCCGAGCGAAACCATTACTAATTACTAATTACTCACTACTCATTTCTTACCCTTAAAAACTTTTCAGTTTTCACTTTTCAATTAGAGGGGCGCGCAGTAAGCAACCTACGCATCCCCTCCGCATTCGAGCACGCTCGAACAAACTTTATACTTAACTATGCAATGGTAAAAAGGTTTATCTCTGATTAGTTGCCGATAATTACCGTCTCGTCAATCTCTACACCCCAATCGAATAGGTCGGCAGCGCACTGCATCTGCATATCTGTGAGCGTGTCCTGCGATGCATCGTCGCCAACAACAGCGTCAAAGAATGCGAGGGTAGAGGGGTAGTACTGTTTAACCTTACGTGAGAAGCACTCGTAGAAGGCGCGCTGTGCCTGATGGTTAAGACCTGCGGGTAGGATGCCCTCCTCAACAAGCATTGGGTAAGGGTAGATATTGCGCATATTGTGAGGGTTTGCCTTCAACTCCTCCACGATGGTCGACACAACATAGATCTCAACCGTATCGCCTCTGCCTGGAAGTTCGATAAATGTAGTGTAGACAGGGTAGTCGATTTCGATAGCCTCCACAACATTGCCACTAAATGTGTTGAACTCTGCCTCGGCGAGGTTGTCTAAGTAGACCATATCGCGGTAGGCGCGTAGCTCACGGCGTAGCTCCTCGCGCTCTCTTTCGTTCCAGCGTCTCTGCTGGCTACAACCCACAATTGAGGTTGCTACGGCAACCATAGTCACAAAAAGTAAAATCTTTTTCATCATATTAGTTTTTTGGTTTGTCCTTATCATCTGCAACCATCGTGCCATGCTTCTGCCTGTCGTATAGCGAGGTGATGTAGACGGTGAACACGGGAAACATCGCCATACCTATAATTGGTAGGATTACGCATATAATCTTGCCTATGGCGGTTACGGGAAATATCTCTGCCCCTACTGTGGTCATATTCATACACGCCCACCATAGTGCATCGCCAAAGCTCTCGACGCTACTATTTACAGGTGCTTCGTACTCGTAGAAGAAGAGTGCCGAGAAGTATGTGCAGATTATCACTGTGGCGATATATGCCCATAGCAGTCGTGTGGCTCGACCCTCGATAAGCCAGCGCAGGGTGAAGTATAGCGCCATAACTGCACGGAGCATAATAATGCCGCTGAGGATTACTGTCCCCTTGTATCCGAGTACAATGCCCGCGCGCTCGACTATAAAGTGGTAGGGTATGGATAGCACCAACATCAAGATGTTGCGCGCGAAGAAGCGTATCGGGTGCTCGCTGTTGTACATCAGTGTAAAGAAGTCTACAATAAAGATTATGCACACCACTAACATCGACCAAGAGTAGACCTCGGCAAAGTGCTCCAATTGGTGCGAGTAGATAATCTCTACCGAAAGGGATGCAAGCAGTATTAGGCTTGCAAGAAGTGATAATATGTTGATAAATCGTAGAAACATAACCGTTTGATATTTATTAGCAAATTATGTTCCATAATATAGAGTTAAATATTAAGAGACTTTTAGAATAAAAGTTGTAAAATAGGATATTTTTTATTAATTTTGCATTGCTATATTGAGTATAGTATTTGCAAAAAAAACAAATAACGAAACTATTTACACATAATATTATTAATAAAATGAAAGCATTTACAAAACTTTTGTTCATTGCGTTTGTCGCGATACTTGGATTAGTGTCGTGTGACAAACAAAGCGTGTTGCCTACAATCGAGATTAAGAGTGTGGGATCAACAGAAAATTCAATCGTCTTTACCATTTCGGCTAAGGATGCGTCGCAGATTGCATATCTGTGCAACACAGAGGGCTTTGACAACATCTCGGCCGATAAAATTATGCGCGATGGCGTTATTGCCACGAATGTTGGTAATACTGTTATCGTCAGCGATCTCCAAAGCGGCACTAAGTATAATGTAGTCGCAGCAGCAAAGAATGAGCTCGGTGCTGTTATGTCGAATATTATCTCTATTACCACAAAGCATGATAACGGTAATGGCGGTAGCGACGACAATGGTGGCGATGGTGGCAATGAGGATGGTCCAGGCAGTGGCGATAATGGTGGCAATAATGACAATAACGAGCCTGAGTACCCAGATTCTGGTGATGTTGTGGATATTGTGATAGAGAAGACAACAGGAGGTTGCTGGTATAAAGAGTATAACTACTACGTCTATTTTGTGCGTGATAATGGTGATCGCATACAGTTGGATTTCTATACATTGAGTGAGACAAATAGTCAGTATTTGCCATACGGAACATATTTGCTTGGCGATAACTATGCACCATTTACTATCCACCCAGAAAGCTCATGCTATCTTCCTGCTGGCTGGCCTAAGGATACATTTGGATATGCGTTTACAGATGTTTATGTAAATGTCGATGTTAGAGGAGGTTACTATTCTATATATATGAGACTTACATACGATGAAAATGGTGTAGAAAAGACTATTCAGGGTTTGTATAACGGTATCTTGTCTAATGCTTCGGTTCCTGCGGGTGATGATGAAGGCTCGGATAAGCTTATCGAGGTGCTTGAGGTTGGCTCTACATCGTTCAAGTTTAGAATCAATGCTGAGCCAGATCAGTATTGGCGTTGCTCGGTTGTAGATAAGCGCGTCTACGATCAGTCTAACCCAGGTGCTTGGGTTGTAACTTATGGTTTTATGCTTGGCGGTACACTTACATTTGACTGGGTAAATGGCGAGTACTGTGAGTATGTGCCAGGCCTTCAAATGAGCGTAACATCTTCTACCGATTACCTTATCATTGCAGCCTTGATGGACTACAGCGAGGGTAAGGAGAATGCCTTGCTTGGTGGTGTAGAGATTGTGCAGGTTCACACTAAGGCTGAGAGCGTAGGTAATGGTCAAGTTGATATCACTATGAAGGAGATCAATGTTAACGATGTAGTCTTCGACTGCGTATTTGGAGATAATGTATGGAGTTGCTATGCTGCAATGTTGGAGACTGCAAATGTCGAGGAGGTAAGGGCTGGTGCTTATAATGAGTGGGGCTATACTTCATATGAGGAGTGTATGTTGTCTCTTGTTCCAGACCTTAGCCCAGAGTTCAAGCGTCAGTTTATGGCGAGTCAGTATGACTACAAGTGGGAGAGCTTGAAGTATGGTACATCATACACTATGTGTATCAAGGTTATGGATAACAATGGTGGTGTAACATATCAGGAGTATGGTCCATTCGTTACAAAACAACCATAATAATAATTTATAAAACAGAATAGAATATATGAAACGTCTTTTTTCAATTGCATTGGTAGCGCTACTCGCACTCTTTACTGCTTGTGATAATAGCGATGAGGCTGGCAACGGTGGTGCAAATTTCCAGCTTACATCGTCAAACACTAAGGAGGTATCGGCTGATGGCGGTGCTGTACTCTTTACCTACACTATCAAGAATCGTGTGCAGGGACAGTCTGTTGAAGCCACTGTTATAAGTGGCAATGATGCTGTTAAGGATATTGAGTTGGATACCGATGGCGTAATTGTTGTCAATGTTAAGGCAAATAGCTCTTCTGAGAGTCGTTTGATTATTGTTAATGCATCATACGGAAGTGAGTCATTTGAGGTTGTAATCAGCCAGAAATCAGTTAATGGTGGTGGCTCAAGCGACGGCGAGTTCGATGTAGAGTTCGAGGGTATTTACCTCAATGGCTTCTACTATGGTGAGGACTATGGCGAGGGTGCAGACCTCTATTTGCTACATATCTCTGATAAGCCTTTGAATAACGCCGGTCAGTTGTATGCAAATGCAACATACTACCGTATTTATGCTCATGCTCCATTGGGAAATGCTGGTGTGCTACCTAATGGTACATACTCTTTCTCAGAGACTCTTGTAATGGATACATACGTTGTAGTGGGCGAGTATAGTAAACTATATCTAACAGGAACAGATGATGCCACTACTGAAATGAAGTCTTATTCGGCAGCAAAGATGGTTGTTAGCACAAACAAGGTTGTGCTTGAGCTAACTATCGAGGGCAAGCGTCATAAGGTAACATACAACGGTAGCCTTGAGTGTATGGATGTACGAGAGAATAGCGACAACAATGATGACAATGGTGGCGATAGTGGCAACAATAACAACCCAACTGGCGGTCAGGATGGCGAGGCTAAGTCAACATATACAAGCGACCATCACGTAACCTTCGATGGCGAGCACCGCGCTAAGTGGGGCTACGAGGGCGACTACTGGAAGACTGGTTACTCGAACTACACGATCTACCTTATGAACAAGTCTAACGACTATGTATACGGTGACACTTTGCAGTTCGACCTAATCACTGATAACAAGTCTCAGGATGGCGATTTCGATGGTAAGTACACTATCTCGAACACTCCAGGTAAGATGGTTATGATGGCTGGTTTCACAAATAACTATGCTCAGTCTGTAGGTAGCTGGTTGTATGAGTACGGTTCAGGTAGTGATATGGCTGGTTTTGCAAACTACGCAATGCTTAAGAGTGGTACTGCTGAGTTTATTAATAATGGCGATGGTACACACACTGTAAAGCTTAACGCATACGACTGCTTGGGTAACAATATCACTTGTAACTGGACAGGTGTAATCGAGGAGGATTAAGCGATTATAGAGCTAAATTATAGCGTTGGGGCATTCCAAATTGTGTGGGATGCCCCATTTTTGTAAATAATTAAAAAAAAGTTACAAAAAAATTTGCAGAGATAAAAATTATCCTTATCTTTGCACTCGCTTTTAGAGCAATGGCGAGATAGCTCAGCTGGTTAGAGCGCATGATTCATAATCATGAGGTCCGCGGTTCAATCCCGCGTCTCGCTACTACAAGGGTCGGTTTTTCCGACCCTTTTTTCTTTGTCGTTTAGTCGCGTATAGATGTACAACAGAGGCTGTCCAACAAGTGTTGAACAGCCTCTGTTTAGTTTAGCTCAATGCGAAGGATTAAGCCTTGTTGTCTGAGCCAAGAACCTCCTTAATCTTGTGGATGTAGAGCTTCTTCATATTGTCACGAGCAGGACCCAAGTACTTACGTGGATCGAACTCTGCGGGCTTGTTAGCGAATACCTCACGAACTGCTGCTGTCATAGCGAGACGAGAGTCAGAGTCGATGTTGA
>JAZOSJ010000119.1:0-16490 GCA_045657045.1 Alistipes sp. | reverse complement strand
CCACATAAGGTTGGCACGTGCCTCGTAGTTCTCGGGCTCAGCAATAGCCACAGGGGCGTACTTTACCACAGTTTTGAGCATGCCCTCCATAAAGCAATCGAGCATAAAGAGGTCTTTGTTCATGTTGAAATATACCTCCATAATGTGCGACATTATGTCGGCAGCACCGCATGCCGTCTGGTAAGCGCTAACAGAGTAAGTGAGCGTAGGATCGAGGAACGACACCTTAGGTAGTAGTGGCTGAGCCAAGCGGCCGAGCTTATCGCCTGTCTCGAGGTTGGAGATAACACCCGCTGTGTCCATCTCGGAGCCAGTAGCCGAGAGTGTGAGAATAGTGACAATAGGCAATGCTCGCTCGATAGGCTTAGCGCCAGCGCCGAAGAACTCCCACGCATCGTGCTCCACGCAGGCTCCCGCCGCCATAAACTTCGTAGCATCGATAGTCGAGCCACCGCCCACGGCAAGCAATACGTCAATATTTTGCTCCTTACATATCGCCACACCCTTGCGTACCGAGTCGATACGGGGATTTGGCTCAATGCCTGATAACTCGAATACATCCATTTCTGCTTTACGTAGCTCTTCTATAACCCTATCGTATAGACCAATACGCTTAATCGAGCCACCTCCGTATGTAAGCAATACTCGCTTACCAAACTTACGTAACTCCTTACCGAGATTTCCGAGTTGGTTTTCGCCGAAATAGACCTTCGTTGGGATATTATATACAAAGCTATTCATATGTCAATGTTTTGGTTTAACTCCAACAAAGGTATAAAAAATAAAGGATATGTGCAACATTCTGTTGTTATGCTTCTTTTTTAACTATTTTTTACTACCTTTGCAGCGCACTTTTGCAATAACCGATTCAGTTCATAATTATGTTGAGTAGAAGATTGCTTCGAATCAAAGTCGCTAAGAGACTTTACGCACATCTTAAATCAGGCTCCGATAACCTTCGCGCTTCGGAGAAGAACCTCGTAGAATCTATTGACAAAGCATACGACCTCTATTTCCAGATGCTATCTTTCGTTGTTGAGGTAGCCAACTATGCTGAGAGCCGTATCGAGCTTGCCAAGCAGAAGAAACTCCCTACATACGAGGATTTGAACCCTAACCGTCGTTTTGTTGACAACGCAGTTATTAGCCTTATCGCCAATAGTGACTCGGTTAACGACTACCTCGCTTCACATAAGCTTGGTTGGTCGCAGCACAACGATACAGTACGCGATGTATACAACCGCCTTCTTGAAGCTGAGTTCTACCAGAAGTATATGTCTGCTCCGGTTGTTACCTTCACCGATGACAGAAAGTTTATCGAAGAGTTCTACCAGTGGCTCGAGCAGGACGAGGAGTTGTTGGATGTAGTAAACGAGATGTCGTTGCTATGGACTGACGACTACGGCTTTGCTTTGTTTATGGTTTTGCGTACGGTGCAGAATCTTAAACGTAGCCACACCGAGGTCAAGGTATTGCCAAAGTTTAAGAGCGACGAGGACCTCGACTTCGCCAAGCGTTTGTTCGTTAAGGCATTGGTTGACTACGAGGAGAATCAGGAGATTGTCGATCGCTACTCAAAGAATTGGGATGTTGAGCGCGTGGTATTTATGGATTCGCTTATCCTAAATATCGCTATTGTTGAGTTGACCCAGTTCGACTCTATCCCTGTTAAGGTTACCCTTGATGAGTGGATCGACATCGCTAAATACTACTCTTCGCCTACAAGTAGCAACTTCGTGAATGGTGTTTTGGATAAGATTGTCGCAGACTTCGTTGCTGAGGGCAAGATCCAGAAGAGCGGTCGCGGACTACTTTAATGGGTTGTATGACGCGAAAAAAGAGGTTCGCCATAGCGGCCATTGCTATTGCGGTTATAGGCTCGGTGCTAACCCTGCTTGAGCGCGATAATACTACCGCCGCTGATACACCCTCTTTCTGCGGCATCACTGCTGAGTATCGAGGCACGGAGTATTGCGAGGTCGTTGTGGATTTCGGCTATGTCCAGCCATCGGCTACCGTGCAGGAGAGTATCCGCCTAACAAACCTTAGCGACACCCCTATCGTACTACTCGACTACTCAACGCAGTGTCGATGTATGTGGCTGGATTTCGAACGCAAGCCTATTGCTCCAAATGAGAGCTGCGATATAACCCTCACCTTCGACTCGCGTGGCGAGTGGGGCTCGGTGGGCAACTATATGGAGATTACCACATCGCGCGACTCTGCCCCCATAGTTTTGTGGATTGGTGCAGAAATAGAGTAGAAAGCGGCTCAACTTGCAAAATGGCATTGCAATGATAATAAATATACGTATATTTGCGTTTGGGAATTAACATAATAAACTATTTATAACTATGAATTTACTTTTTATTGATGGCGAAGTTGTAGAGACAGCCGTAGAGACTGTTGCAAACAACGAGGTTACACTTATCGAGGAGCAGATTGTAGATGCTCCTATGGCTGATGCAGCTGCACAGCCAGCACCTGCTGGTAGCGGTTCATTCTGGATTATGATCCTTGCAATGATTGCTGTTATGTACTTCTTTATGTGGCGTCCAGAGTCTAAGCGCCGCAAGCAGATGGAGGATTTCCGCAAGGGCTTGAAGAAGGGCGACAAGATTATCACCGCTGGTGGTATCTACGGTTCAGTTAAGGAGGTACACGACACATACCTTCTTATCGAGGTCGATAGCAACGTAACCCTCCGCATCGACAAGAATATGGTTGCTGGTGCTCCTATGCAGAATGCATAAGGATAAGCGACATCAAACACAAAGAGAGTGAATAAAACGTGTATTTTGTCGTTACGCTTGCCCTCGAAATGCTCATTTACGCTCAGTAAACTCCGCTTTTTCGGGCTTCGCAAGCCTAAAACTACATCTTTTTATTCACTCTCTTAGGTTATGGGCTGGCTAAGTTACTTTTTAGTCAGCCCCTTTGCTTTAATTAGTAATGGTTAAAAGTCTGCGACTTTTATAAAGTGAAAACTGAATTTTTGATTTTAGAGGAGCAGATTTGTTCTGTCGTATAAATAAAATATCGCGGGAGAGTACCAAAGCGTACAGCCCGCGATATTTTGTATAGGATAGGACGAAGATGCCCTATATAAATCGAAAATTAAAAATTGTAGCTAACAATCGCATCAGCATAATCGCTCCAATATTTAGCCGACTTATAAGCCTCTACCGACTCCATAGGCACATAAATCTTACGACCATAGGCATTGTAGTCAAATGTATACCAACAGCCATCATCATATAATACAGCAGTAGGTGGCGTTACTGCCTTGCAATATACACTTGTTAGGCTACTGCAATCATAGAATGCCGCATATCCAATTGTAGTTACACTATCTGGAATAGTTACACTTGTTAGGCTACTGCAATATTCGAATGCATAACGTCCAATTGTAGTTACACTATCTGGAATAGTTACACTTGTTAGGCTACTGCAATATTCGAATGCATAACGTCCAATTGTAGTTACACTATCTGGAATTGTTACACTTGTTAGGTTAATGCAACCATAGAATGCATAGTCTTCAATTGTAGTTACACTATCTGGAATAGTTACACTTGTTAGGCTACTGCAACCATAGAATGCAGCCCATCCAATTGTAGTTACACTATCTGGAATAGTTACACTTGTTAGGCTACTGCAACCACAGAATGCATAATCTCCAATTGTAGTTACACTATCTGGAATAGTTACACTTGTTAGGCTATCGCAATCAGAGAATGCATACAATCCAATTGCAATTACATCGTTCGGAATTGTATATTCCGTTACACCGCAACCAATTGCAAATGAATTAAGTGTACCATCAATAATTAAACATCTGCCATCTTCTGATGCATATTTACCATTATACTCTCTTAGTTTACTGCAATGAGAGAATAGACTATATCCAATTGTAGTTACACTATCTGGAATTGTTACACTCGTTATGCTACGGCAACCAGCGAATGCATAATTCCCAATTGTAGTTACACTATCTGGAATTGTTACACTTGTTAGACTACTGCAAAAAGCGAATGCATGCCATCCAATTGTAGTAACACTATTTGTGATAGTATATTCTGTGAGTCCTGCTGGTGCAAATGAATTAAGTACACCATCAATAATTAAACATCTGCCATCTTCTGATGCATATTTACCATTAAACTCCCTTAAGCTACTACAACCAAAGAATGCACTATGTACAATTGTAGTTACACTATCACCAATAGTCACACTTGTTAGGCTACTGCAATAAGCAAATGCAGTATATCCAATTGTAGTTACACTATCTGGAATAGTTATACTTGTTAGGCTACTGCACTCATAGAATGCATAATCTCCAAACGCAGTTACATCACCATCAAATTTAATAACCCAACACTCTTTTTCAGCATCAAAGGTATTCGATACAATATTCGCTCCAAATGCATCTGCATTATATGGCGTAGTTGGCTCTGTCGTGCTACCATTTGTATACCAAATCTCATTATTTGGAATAGAGGTTGATGGCGTAACATCATCGAGATTCTCGCCCGAAGCAAGCTGTTCAAGCTCGATGCGGTAGCTTTTATCGTTTGATAGTGTGATATCTACATAGCCCGTACGCTTTTCATCACTCTTGTTTTTGTCGACCTTGATTTTAATTTTATTCTCGCCAGCAGGACCGCTTGTTGGATTAACCTCGACCCAATCAGCCGACACCTCAGCACTCCACGCGAGGTCGGCTTTGAATTTATAATTCTTAGTATCGTCCTTGTCATCGAAGTAGGCCTTCATCTCGCCTTCAAGAAATACCAAGCCGTGACCTTTCTCGTCAATAAAGTCCTGAATCTCCTCGCAGGATAATGACATAAAAGCAAGGAAACAGAGTAGAAATAATCTCTTCATAGCCTATAAAGTTTTAATTGTTTATCAATTGATATACAAATATATAGATATTTTTTCGAAATAAACAAGCTTCTCATAAAAAAGGGGCTGACTAAAAAGTAATTTAGCCAGCCCATCATTAAACGAATTGATCTACTTCTTCTCCACAGGCTTTACAATGATCTTGTTTCCTAAGTCCTTTGGAGCGCCATCCTCACCCTCTCTTTTCAATGGAGAGAAAACGCCATTCTCGATTTTTGGCTGAGATAGCTTCTTTACGTTCTTCTCCTCCTCCATCGCAGCAAGCTCCTCCTCGGTAGGGCCGTAGCTTACACTCTTAAGAGAGATATTCATCACAACAGCGTCGTTGCCATGGACTACACGGTTGCCACGCTCACCAAAGGCAAGCGATGCTGGCATCCACACTGTAATCTCGCCACCCTCGCCTACGTTCTGCACACCATACTGCAAGCCTTTAAGCAGAGCCTTAGTTACAGGAACACGTAGGTTCTCAATATCATCAAGCTGGTCGCTTAACTGCTTAATGCGAGCTGCGGTCTTGGGGCTCTGAACAGTATCCGCAGCCTTCTCCTTCTCCAAAGCCTCGCGGATAGTGTTAGCACGCTTAGCGTGTGACTCGATAAGTTTACCGCTACGTGTATATAGGTCGTAGCTAAACGAGATAGTATCGTTCAAACCTCGTGGCTTAACACCATTACCTGCACGGTTAACACGATAGTAGAGCGTATCGCTCTCCTCGACAACCATAGCGTGAACATCCTTCTGCTGAGCAACACTATTTAGCCACTCGCGAGCAGTGGTTGAGATATACTCTGGGTGTATACGCATATGGTAGTTCTGCAAGCTGCCGCGCATCTGCATAACAGTAAGACGCATAAGGCTATCGTGAACAATTGTACCCTCAGCCTTTGAAGCCTCGTCGATAGCGGTGCGCAACCAATGCATATTAAGCGGATATGCCGCAGTCACGATATAAAAAGCCATATCACGACCATACATCTTCGATACAGACTCCTCGGTAAACTCCTCGTTAAAAAGAGGTGTTACCAAGCCTGTTAAGGATTGCGTGTCATTACTCAACTGTGCTCTCTGCTTAGCCATAGAATATGGCTGCAAACGCTCTAATGTAAAACGTTTTACAAGCTCCTTATTCTCCGCCAAAGAGTTATAATCGAGTACATCCTGAGACAATTCTCCCGATATAGCCTCCAAAAGCACCTCATAATTGAATGGCATACCGGCGGGCTGGTAACGCAAACCCAATCCCAAGTTCATACCTACGGCATACGAGAGCGTATCAAACTCTGCCGAAGCATCCTCATAAGTACGATTATCCGATGCATCAAAGTACATCGAGTTATCAACCTTGCCACAAGCTACAACACTCGCAGCAGCAATGATAGCACAAAAAATTTTCTTCATCTTAATTCGAATAGTTTATTTAGTTTATCTCTTCTCAACATCTACCAACCACATCTCGTAGTAGAGCATTGTGTTTGGAGCGACATTCAACGAGTCGCAACCCGCAGAGCCAAAGGCAAGTGTCGATGGTACCCATGCCTCCATGTGACCACCCTTACCCATAAGCTTCGATGCCTCGATAACACCGCGCTGCATAGAGCCAACACCAACACGAAGTGTATCCTGCTTATAATATGTTGTATCAACAATATTTCCAGCAAGGTCCAACACACGGTAGCACAAAAGGATTGTATCACGGTTATTACGGATAGTCTTCTTCATATCTCCCAATGTGTGCACCTTATATGTAAGTCCCGAAGTTGTAGCCACAAACTTACGATCCTGCTTACGCAAATCTGCCAAGAACTGCGCCTCGAACGCCTTGGTACGCTCATATACATCGTAGTTCATATACTTCAAATAGGCAGTACGCGCCTGCTCATCGTTGAGCTTTGGCTGCGAAAGGTAGGCATCGCGCACACCCTCACATACAGCCTCAATATTCAGTAACGAGTCCAAGCCCATTAGGTTTCTACCGAGGTTCAGACCCATAACATAGGACATTGAGTCGGCACTTGTCTGCATCACAGGTGGCGCAACCACATCATTTTTCTGCTTACAACCCACCGATGCCAGCACCAGTACCACAACAATAACCGATAAAATCTTTCTCATATACTTAATATTATATTACCCCTTATTTTCACGCTTTGCCTCAGACATAATCAACAACGAGCCAACAAGAGCTGCCGTGGTCGAAGCCATAAGGATAGCAATCTTACCCATATTAATAAACTCCTGCTGGGTCTCGCTATCAAAAGCGAGGCTATCAACAAAGATAGACATTGTAAAGCCGATACCGCCCAAGCACGCCACAGCGATAAGCATTCTCCATGAAGAGCCCGCAGGTCGCTCAGCAACGCCAAACTTAACAGCCAAGTAGCTGAACAACGATATACCAAGAGGCTTACCCAATACCAAACCAAAGAAGATACCCATACCAATAGAGCCAACCTCTGGCGAATACTCAAAGATATTGAAATACTCAGCCGATGGGATATGCACGCCTGCATTTGCAAGGGCGAAGATTGGCATAATTATAAAGTTGACGTATGGCATCAACAGATGCTCCATACGGTGGCTCATACCCTGCGCGCCATTCGATATCTGTGTCATACGACGCAAGTAGTACATTCGTGACTCATCCGCCTCATGCTCATCCTCGATATGGTCGGCATTCGCAATACCCTTCTCGATAATATCCGCCTTATGCAAGTAGTACGACTTGCTATATCGAGGCTTTGTAGGAATAAGCATCGCCATAACAACACCCGACAAGGTTGCGTGAACCCCCGAATAGTAGAACAAAATCCACACTACACACGCAGATATGATATATGGCAACATACGGAACTCACCCAAGCGACGCATAAAGTAGATACCCACCATAACAATCGCAGCAACACCGAGCAACAATAGATTAGGCGACTCGCCATAGAATATCGCAATTACAAGTATAGCTCCGAGGTCATCAGCCACAGCCAACGCAGTTAGAAAGACCTTCAACGAGATTGGCACACGGTCGCCCAACAACGACATAATACCTATTGCAAAGGCAATATCGGTAGCCGTAGGTATACCCCAACCATTTGCCACCTCAGTGCCGCCATTGAACAAGATATAGATAATCGCTGGCGCAAGCATACCACCCATAGCTGCCACGATAGGCAAGATAGCCTTCTTCGGTGTTGAGAGCTGACCATCCGACATCTCGCGACGTATCTCCAAACCTACGGTGAAGAAGAATACCACCATAAGACAGTCGTTTACGAACTTCTCAACCGTCATTGCCTCAGGGAAGAGCTTACCACCAAATGAGATACCAATCTCCGAGTGTAGAAGATGGTGATAAATCTCAGATGTCGCAGGCAGATTTGCCAATAGCATCGCTATCACAACACACACAATCAACACAATACCTCCCGCCCACGGTGCCTGCAAGAAGTTATTACCATACTGCGAAAGAATGTGATTACGCTTTACTCGTCCAAACTTTGTCAATAGTGCCATCGTACAAAAATTTTTAACTTAGACATTTATAGCACATCGGGAGCATCGTGATGCTTCAACGACATACAACACATATTATATAGCAATCGAGAGGCAATGGCAGCATCGGTCTTATCCTCCAAATCTGGAACAACCTCAGTAAGGTCGAAGCCAACAATGCGACGACCCGAGTCTACGATTCGTCCCAAGAGATATACCACCTCTGGGAATCGCAAACCACCAGCCACCAAAGTTCCCGTGTGTGGCGAACACTCTATGGTAAGTCCATCAATATCCAACGACACATATACACACTCTGGCAACTCTGCAATTATCTCATCGCATATAGCAGACCAATGTACACCCTCGAAGTGCTGCGACCACAACTGCTGACCGGTAAAGAGTTTCACGCGTGGCTCAGCGCAAGCAAACTCCCACTCCGCAGGACTAAACGCTCGAACACCCACGCCGACCAACTTATCAACACCCTCAATGTCGCGCAATACGTTATGCATTACCGAGTCACTCGAAAGTGTGAAGCCGTGGTGCTCTGCACGTAGATCAAGACCAGAGTCGATATGTAGAACGCCAATATGTTGATGCTGCTCGGCAACAGCCTTGATATGACCATATGCCGTAGATTGATCACCACCAACCAAGCCGACGATTTTACCCTTTGAGAGCCATTTCTTAGACTGCTCATAGATATTCTCAATCATCTGCTCTGTAGCCTCATTCACACGGCGCAGACGGCGCTCATAGACAAGATGATCGAAGGCAAAAGAGCCAATATCATCGTGCACCTTGATAACACGCACTGCATCTGTGCGCAGACGGTGCGACATATCTTGAAGTGCATAGTCAACAGGTGCCGTAGCAATACCCTTGCGCCAACTATACGGAGCCATCGGCTCGAAAAAGTCTACCCTACGCGATGCCTCTATAATAGCATCTGGGGCGTATGAGCTACCTGCACGCTGCGACACAGTAATATCCCAAGGCGCAGATATAAGCACCAAAGCTGCATCATCTGGCGATAGCGGAATACCGAAATAATTACCATTATCTGGTATCGCTCCATTAGGATCAAAATTCTTACTCTCCATACTCTTAGCGAAATGTTTACCACATACGTTATTAACACGCAAAAATAGTAATATTTTTCGAATATTTTATATATATTTGCTAAAAATTAAACCACGACAAAGACTATGCGAGTTGTTATAGATAACGCCATACCATATATCAAGGGCATTATTGAGCCATACTGCGAGGTTATCTACCTGCCAGCAAACAAGATAACAGCTGACATAGTACACAATGCCGACGCCCTAATTATCCGCACTCGCACAAAATGCAACAAGGAATTATTGGATGAATCTTCGGTTAAATTTATAGCAACGGCGACCATTGGCACAGACCATATAGATCTTGATTATTGCACCAAGCACAATATCAACGTATCGTCTGCGCCTGGATGTAATGCTCGCGGTGTCTTGCAGTGGGTAGCGGCAGCGTTACACCATATCGCAACGACGGATAATCGCTTGCCTAAGAGCTATACTCTTGGCGTGGTAGGCGTTGGCAATGTAGGCTCACTTGTTTCCAAGTATGCCAGGCATTGGGGCTTCAATGTTATGGAGTGCGACCCGCCTCGCAAGGAGCGCGAGGGTGGCGAATACTACACCATTGAAGAGATAGCCACAAAATGTGACATAATGACCTTGCATACACCTTTAGATAACACTACATATAATCTTGTAAATAGCAAACTTATATCTACAATGCGACCAGATGCTATCATTATAAATGCATCGCGTGGCGAGATAGTAGATAATCGTGCCGTTATGGAGAGCAACCACCGCTACTTATTTGATGTTTGGGAGGGTGAGCCAAATATCGAGCAACGTGTTTTACAGGGAGCCGAACTTGCGACACCACACATTGCTGGCTACTCAGTACAGGGCAAGGCAAACGCCACAGCCATGGTGGTAAATGCCCTTGCACGCCACTTCAATCTGCCGCTTAAAGATTGGTATCCCGAGGGTATAAAGCGCACGCCCCCACGACCTATTTCGTGGAGTGAATTATGCGCTACAATATCGAGACATTACGACATAAAAAAGGAAAGTCTTTCTTTGAAAAACTCTCCCCAAGATTTTGAGTCTCTGCGCAATAATTATAACTACCGCGAAGAGTATTTTTAGTTACTTAGCAAGCTCCATACCCTGACGCACGCTGAGCAAAGTTTCAGCATCTACAAGGCGAGCTGCTATCGCTAACGCAAACTCTATTGAGCAACCTGCGCCAGCGCCCGTGATAAGGTTTCTATCCTCCACAACGCCATCATTTTCGTAGAAATAATCCCCCATCTCTTCAACAACCGAGCGATGGCAAGTGATTTTGCGCCCCTTTGCGACATCAGCCACAGCAAATACAGTAGGAGCACCACATATAGCTGCTACCAAGCGACCGCTATCGTAGTAACTGCGCACTACGCGACACACAGCCTCCGAGCGACCCAAGTTTACAAAACCAGGATAGCCACCAGGAAGAATCAGCGCATCGCCATCCTCCAACATATTATCACCAAGCACCATATCGCACTGCAACGACATTATATCGTGCGATGACACCACGTTTAGCGTATCACCCACAGCGACACGCACAAGCTCCACACCAGCACGATGCAACACATCAATTGACGACAGCGCCTCGACACACTCAAAGCCTTCTGCCAATAGAATATACGCTCTCTTCATACCTATAATAACATTGATTCAAACTCCTTAAATGTAACCTGCTCTATCACACAATCTCCAATAGCCACAGGAAGCACTATATCTATCTTATCATCGAGTTTCTTCTTATCGTATCGCGCCTCGCGCAACATATCGAAGAACCCTACGGGTAGTACAATATCGAAACCAAACTTCTTCAACAACGCATCAATACGCATAGCCTCACTACGTCTCATCTTACCCAACCTTACACTCGCCCACGCCATCATCGAAAGACCTATTGCCACAGCTTCACCGTGGTTTACCTTATGCGTAAGTTTCTCAATTGCGTGAGCTATGGTATGACCCAAGTTTAGTAACGTACGTCTACCTGGCTCCTTCTCATGCTCAGCAAGTATAACATTCTTTACAGACGCTGCCGACAGAACGATATTATATAGCAGGTCTAATCGTCCGTTCTGAATATCGGTATCGCACAATTCCAAGAGCTGAAACAACTCGGCATCGCGTAGTATTGCACTCTTAATAACCTCCGCCATACCAGCACGAAACTCTCGCTCAGGAAGTGTGTGCAACATCACTACATCGCATATCACAAACTCAGGCTGACGTATAGTACCCACCATATTTTTGTAGTCATGGAAGTTAACGCCGTTTTTACCACCTATCGAGGCATCGACCTGTGCAAGAAGTGTCGTAGGCACAAAACTAAAATCCATACCTCGCATATAGGTCGCCGCCACAAAGCCTGTAATATCAGTAACGATACCTCCACCAACACCAAGCAGATAACTATGCGTATCAGCACCCATTGCCATCAATCGCTCGTAGACCATCATTGCGGTAGATAACGTCTTATTATCCTCACCTGTGCCGATAACTATCTGCTCAAAGTGACGCAATAAACTGCGATAACGGCTTACCACATTCTCATCAGTAATAACGATTATCCTGCGATACTTGGGCAGATGCTTATATATTAGGTTAAGCGCATTACCAAAACATACGGTCGATGCACCACACCTACTCTCTATCTCTAAATTTGCAATATCCATACTAATTTTCGCACATATTATATATATCGCTCACAATAATTGCATCCACCAAGTTGTTCAACGCTGGCACATCGCGATATGCTGCAATTGCCTCCGACGACGGAACGTAAGCCACAACTTCATTGGCAACACCATCAAAGACATGTACACCAAAGCATGGCGGAACCTCTCCCTTGAAGTACAACTTAGAGAGACTCTTGCACCCTAAGAACGCACGCTCCTCGATTGTATCCAATAGAGCTGGGAACTGCATAGTTTGTAGTGCCAAACAACCCCTAAAAGCCTTCTCACCTACCCTTGTAACACTGTTCGGGATAACCACCTCCATTAGATTTTCACAACCCAAGAATAGAGAGGACTCCAAAATTGTCACCCCCTCTGGAATTACAATACTCTCCAATTTAGCGCAATTTTCAAACGCAGAGTAACCTATATACATAACACTTTCAGGAATTGCAATCGCACCAAGCTCCTTGCAATCTAAAAAGGCACAATCACCAATAGTTGTTACCCCGCCATGTAATTCCACAGAAGTCAAGTTAGAGCAACCTGTAAAGGCATTTTCGCCAACAATGGAAACATAGTTTGGAAGAGTATACTCGCCCCCTGAGGCATTGGCATATGCAATAATCTCATTATCTCGCACCAAACTTCGACCATCCGATTCAGTATACTTTCCTTCAAAGCGTTTCAGGCTCACACATCCACCAAAGGCGTTGTACCCAAGTGATGATAGACTTTGAGGCAGAGCAACACATTCAAGAGCCTTGCATCCATAAAAGGCATCACGTCCTATTGTGGTAATTACTCTATTAAACTCAATACTTTTAAGAGCGCTACAATGCTGAAACGCATAATCATCTATTAAAACCACACGCGCTGGAAGAACAACACGCTCCAACGAACGACAATACTCAAAAGCATCGTACCTAATCTCCGTTACCTCACTTGGTATATCTATCGAAACAAGGCTTTCACAGCCCGAAAAGAAGTTCGAACCTATCACCTCCATACCCTCTGGTAACACCACACTTTTAAGCCTACTACACCCAGCAAAAAGACTTCCACCAATATCCTGAACACTATTTGGAATGACAATATTCTCCAAATGGTTACACTCCTGGAAAGCGCATTCACCAATCACAATCACACTCGAAGGAATCTCTACCGACGCTAATCTTTCGCAACCCATAAAGGCATCAACACCTATGGTATGTACCCCTTCTGGAATAATAATTTCAGCAAGCCTGCCACATGAAGTAAAGGCGCGTTGCCCAATTGCCGTCACAGAGTTCGGCAATATAACACTATCTAAACTTCGACACCCCATAAAGGCATAAGCTCCAACGCCAACAACATCGCCATCAAATGTTATTACCCCCTTACCCGTAGTTTCGTTCCATTCGTTTGTTAAATAACCAGCGCCGAAAGCACTCTTCACCGTTGGCACTACCTTCCTTGTTGCAGTATACCAAATTTGATTATTTGGTATTGCATCATCTACAATAGCGACACCGCCCATCTCCAATTGTGTTGTGTCACGTAATACTCTATCCGCCAACTCTTCTCCCGCTCTGCACGAAGCATTCGCTACACTCCACGACACAGATAGCAACACTATCAACAATACTCGCGAAGTTAAATATCTCATAAAGTTATAAAATTGTTTGTACCATCCATAATAATAGACTATGGACAATACAAATATAGGCATAATTCCACAGAGTTACAACTACCAAACAAAGAAATGCGCGAATTAGTATAATTTTGTTTAGATTTTGCTTGCAAATAGTAGAAATGTTTTCTAAATTTGCAAGGATATTTGCATAAGCACAAAACAATACTTATTATAATAACAATTTAAATTTAAGTAAAACTATGGCTTTTCTAACAAATGACAAACTCGTTATCGTTGGTGCAGCTGGTATGATTGGTTCAAACATGGTACAGTCTGCTCTTATGATGGGTCTTACAAACAACATCTGCCTTTTCGATGTATTCTCACCAGAGGGCGTTGCAGAGGAGATGCGCCAGAGTGGCTTCGACAATGTAAACATCACTGCAACTACTGACGTTGCAGAGGCATTCAAGGATGCTAAGTATATCATCTCTTCTGGTGGTGCTCCACGTAAGGAGGGTATGACACGCGAGGATTTGTTGAAGGGTAACTGCGAGATCGCAGAGCAGCTTGGTAAGAACATCAAGACTTACTGTCCAGATGTTAAGCACGTTGTTATCATCTTCAACCCTGCTGACCTAACAGGTCTTGTAACATTGCTTTACTCTGGTCTTAAGCCAGGCCAGGTTACCACTCTTGCAGGTCTTGACACTACACGTCTTAAGAGCGCTCTTGCTAAGAAGTTCGGTGTTATGCAGTCTGAGATTGAGGGTTGCGCTACATACGGTGGTCACGGCGAGCAGATGGCAGTATTCGGCAGCTCTGTAAAGATTGCTGGTCGCAAGCTTACTGACATCATCGGCACTGAGGAGTTCTCAGCAGAGGAGTGGGCACAGATGAAGAAGGATGTAACACAGGGTGGTGCTGCTATCATCAAGCTTCGCGGTCGTTCATCATTCCAGAGCCCATCTTACCTTTCAGTTGAGATGATTCGCTCAGTTATGGGTGGTGAGCCATTCCGTTTCCCTGCTGGTACATACGTTTCAAACGAGAAGTACAACCATATCATGATGGCTATGGACACTGTTCTTGACCAGAACGGTTGCTCATATAAGATGCCTGTTGGTACTGAGGAGGAGATCGCTATGCTCGACGCTTCATACGCACACCTTTGCAAGATGCGTGACGAGTTGGTAACTTTGGGTATCGTTCCTGCTATTGAGGAGTGGTCAAAGATTAACCCAAATCTTTAATTTTTAGCAGGCATCTACTGCCGCTAGCAAAGATGTCCCGACGATGAGCAGTACACATAAGTACAGCCCATCGTCGGGATTTTTGCCAAGCGTTGTATCTACCTACTACTAATTAGAAATTCATCACTCGCAACACACTAATTACCAATTATTATGAAGATTGCAGTACCCACACGCGACGGACAGATCGACGACCACTTTGGTCACTGCGCCTACTACACCATCTTCGATATCGAGGAGGGGCAGATTGTAGCCACTTCACGCCTTGACTCACCTGAGGGCTGCGGATGCAAGTCAAACATTGCCGCTGAGATGGAGGAGATGGGCATCGAGATTATGCTTGCTGGCAATATGGGCGAGGGCGCAAAAAATAAGCTCGAAAGCCATAAAATCAAGGTTATCCGCGGTTGCCGTGGCAATATCGAAATGGTTGTCCGCGCATACCTTATCGGTCTTATCAAGGACTCTGGCGAGGGTTGTAGCCACCACGAATGCCACAATCACTAAAATTTGCGCAAAAAAACCGCACAAAAATTTGCAGTTACAAAAATAAGTCGTATATTTGCACCGCAATTCAGAGAGATCTGATGCCCAGATGGCGGAATCGGTAGACGCGCTGGTCTCAAACACCAGTAGGTTCACCCCTGTGCCGGTTCGACCCCGGCTCTGGGTACTAAAAGAGAGAAACGAAAGTTTCTCTCTTTTTTTGTTTTTACGTATATAGGTGGCGAGAGCGAACAGTGCTCTGTCCGTGTGGTTAGTTTTTTGGGATCACCTGAAAATTCCGGTGGGGGAGTAAAAAACACCTTGAAAAATCTACTTATTTAGTGAGGACAAACAAATAATAATTTTTATTTTTGTTATACCGAGATTTTTTATATTACACTTCGGTTGCCATATAACTCAAATGGTTGTTAGATTATTTAGTGGGACTGCGTTTGAATGTTAGATGAATAAAATGACAATAATTTGCTCCTGATTTCATCTCTTACTCGGCGAAACTCGTTTATGTCGGTTGAGTGTGCAGGGTCATCAAAGCCGATATGTAACCGTTTGCCGACCTTGCCGACAAACATCGGGCAGGTTTCGTTTGCCCCACCACAAACTGTTATCACATAGTCCCACTCGTCATTTAGGTATATTCCCACGCTTTTGGGTGTATGTGTCGATATATCGATACCCACTTCGTGCATAACTTGGATTGCTTGCGGGTTTACCTGCAATGCAGGGTTTGTTCCCGCTGAATAAACTTCCAAACTCTTGTCAAACGATTGCAAGAAGCCGTGTGCCATTTGGCTGCGGCAACTATTACCTGTACATAAAATCAATACCCTCATAGAATCCAATTAAAAAGATAGCCTGAAATAATAATCAACAATGTTACCACGCCGAAGAAGATACCTATCAGTCGCCAAGTCATCACTTT
>JAZOSJ010000118.1:0-3177 GCA_045657045.1 Alistipes sp. | reverse complement strand
TGCAACATCTCCTCTTACACCTATCTATGTTACTTCAACCGAGGTTCCCGAGTGCTTGAAGGATGGCAATGGCTCAATGCTTAAGTACTCTGATACATCTATGTTCTGGATTACTAACCGCGTAGCACAGTTCGCATACTTGCGCTACAACACCGTAGGTAAGACCGTACGTGAGTATGTAGATATGTGGGAGAATAAGATGCTCGAGCTTGTTCCAGCTATGGACCGTCAGATTGGTAGCGCAAAGAACGCAAAGAAGGCTCAGAAGATTGCCACTGAGTTATCTGTAAACAACGCACAGGAGCTCTTCAATATCTGGGAGAAACTCGATAAGTACCTTATGGTTAAGTATATCGACGGTAATGTTAAGGGCGAGGAGAACGGCAAGTTCATCGACAATGGCAACGGCAAGGATATCCCAGGTAAGATTCTACAGCCAGGTTACACCGAGAACTGGAAGCGTGCTGTAGCGGCAGACAAAGGTGAGATTTTGAAGGTTGTAAAGTAAAATATTTCGATTATGGACAACAGATATGATATTATCGTTATAGGTGCAGGCCCTGGAGGTTATGTTGCCGCTATTCGTGCTGCACAGTGTGGTAAGCGCGTGGCTATCGTAGAGAAAGCCGATGCTGGTGGCGTATGTCTAAACTGGGGTTGTATCCCTACCAAGGCTCTTGTACGTTCAGCACAGGTCTACGCAGACTGTAAGGCTGCAGCGACATATGGTGTTGCCATCGAGGGCGAGGTAAAGCCCGACTGGACAAAGATGGTAGAGCGCGAGCGTATGGTTGCCACAACGATGAACAAAGGTGTGCAGTTCCTTCTTAAGAAGAACAACATCGACGTTATCGCAGGCTTCGGTCGTCTTAAAGCATCTGATACCGTGGAGGTTGAGGGTGTAGACTACGAGGCAGACCACATTATCCTTGCTACGGGTGCTCGTCCACGCGTTATGCCATTTATGCCTGTCGACGGCAAGCATATCATCTCCTCTAAGGAGGCGTTGGTATTGCCAGAGTTGCCAGAGTCTATGGTTGTTGTAGGTTCAGGTGCTATCGGCTCGGAGTTTGCATATATCTACGCTACATTGGGTGTTAAGGTGACAATTATAGAGTATATGCCACAGATTATGCCTTTGGAGGATGAGGATACAGCTAAGGCTATGGAGCGCGCATTCCGCAAGCTTCGCGCTACTGTGATGACCTCAACTACCGTTAAGCAGGTTAGCGTTAACGAGGAGGGCAAGTGCGTTATCGACATTGAGGGTAAGAAGGGTGCACAGACTATCGAGGCAGACATCGTGCTCTCGGCAGTAGGTATCAAGTCAAATATCGAGGATATGGGTCTTGAAGAGCTTGGCATCGAAATTGAGCGCGACAAGATAAAGGTTGACGAACACTTCAAAACAAGTGTCGACGGCGTATATGCTATCGGTGATATTATCGCAACACCAGCCCTTGCGCACGTAGCTTCTACTGAGGCAATCCACTGCGTAGAGCACATCTGCGGTCTTAACCCAGAGCCAATCGACTACTCTACAATCCCATCGTGCATCTTCACCTCACCAGAGGTGGCATCGGTAGGTATGACCGAGGCTCAGGTGCAGGCTCAGGGTATTGAGTATAAGGTTGGTAAGTTCCCATACACTGCATCGGGTAAGGCTACGGCTGCGGGCGAGCGTGATGGCTTCGTGAAGCTTATCTTTGATAAGGAGGAGAAGTTGCTTGGTGCTCACTTCGTTGGTCACAACGTTACCGAGATGATTGGCGAGCCAACGTTGGCTAAGGTATTGGGCGTAGATGCACACCGCATCGCTCGCACCATCCACGCACACCCATCTATGCATGAGGCTGTGATGGAGGCTGCGGAGGATGCTTTGGGCTGCGCAATTCATATGTAAACAAACTGAAAACTGAAATGTGAAAGGTGAAAAGTAAGGTGTGCTTCGCACAAGATTTATAAAATATGCGTCGCAGACACCTTACTTTTCAGTTTTCAGTTTTCACCTTTCACCTTTCACCTTTCACCTTTCACTTTAACTGATGCGCTATTTCATCGAACTACAATACGACGGAGCGGCATACTTTGGTTGGCAGCGCCAGCCCGATGCTGTGACCGTGGAGGGTACTATCGAGGAGAAGCTCTCGATGCTGCTACGTGTACCTACCGAGATTGTCGGCGCAGGACGCACCGATACGGGGGTTAACGCCTCGTTCTACACGGCGCACTTCGATAGCGACAAGGAGATAGACTGCGCACAGCTATGCTATAAACTCAATAAGGTTCTCCCTGTGGATATTGCCATTATGCACATCTACGAGGTTGAGCCTACGCTACACGCCCGCTTCGATGCCATAGAGAGGGAGTACACCTACTTCCTTACACCCCATAAGTCGCCATTCCGCCGCTACTCGGCTTGGCACTTTACAGCTGATATAGATGTGGCGAAGATGAACGAGGCTGCAAAAAAACTCTTGGAATACGAGGACTTTACCTCGTTTGCTAAGCTAAATTCGAATAATAAGACCAATATCTGCCATATAAGCCACGCAGAGTGGGTCGTAGAGAGCGATGGTACACTACGCTTCACCATCCGCGCCAACCGCTTCCTACGAAATATGGTACGCGCCATCGTTGGCACATTGGTCGATGTAGGTCGCGGCAAATATAGCGTTGCGGAATTCGAATATATAATCCTATCGAAGGACCTCTCGCGTTGCAGTGCCGGCGCTCCTGCTTGTGGGTTGTTTCTTTCGGGAGTGAAGTATTGAAAGTGAAAACTGAAAACTGAAAACTGAAAAGTACGGTGCGCTTTGCGCGAGATTTATAAAAGGGTAAAAGCGGCCTAAGAGAAAAATATATCAAAAAGGCGAAGCCTTTTAACTATTACTCATTACTCTCTACTAATTACTAATTATTTTTCCCCTTTGGCCCTTTTAGGCCTCTTATGCCCCTTCAGCGCAGCTGTCGCTTGGAACAAGTGAAATCAACAAGAACATACTGGGCAGCACTCCCCAATTTCTCAGGAGAAGAGGTCAACAATAAATTAGTAGTGAGTAGTGAGTAATGAGTAATAGTTAAAAGTCTACGACTTTTTATGAATGGGAAAACTTAAAGGGTTGTAATACCAAATTTCTTGTCAGAAGGGGTCAGATGCAACGCTCGGCAAAAAAA
>JAZOSJ010000117.1:0-8371 GCA_045657045.1 Alistipes sp. | reverse complement strand
ATGGCTACGATCCGACTTGATGTGATCTCGAGCATAAGAATCTCGAGCACAAAGACAACACCCGTAATCGGAGCCTTGAAGACTGCCGCCACCGCAGCACCCGCGCCACAGCACAATAGGAGCGTGATGTTCTTGTAGTTCAGTCGTGCAAGCTTACCGATGTTCGAGCCTATGGCAGCACCAGTCAATACGATAGGTGCCTCGGGACCTACAGAACCACCAAAGCCGATTGTCGTAGCACCACCCACGATAGAGGTCCAGCAGTTGTGTCCCTTAATGCGAGAGTCGCCACGCGACATGGCGTGGAGCACGCGCGTAACACCCTCCGAGATACCATCCTTGACGATGTACTTTACAAAGAGGGTCGCCAAAATAATACCGATAGCAGGGTAGATAAGATACAACCACTGCGCCTGGTCCTCGGGAGTCCACGATGTGAGCAGGTGAGTGATGGTGTGTAGAAGGTTGTTGAAAATATAGGCTCCAATACCAGCACAGAGACCAACTAAGATGGCGAGTATAGCCATCGACTGCGAGTCGGTGAGTCGGTGCGTGAGGGTTAGGTAGACCTGATATATCCTCTCCTTGATATTTCGTTCTAACTTAATCATTGACGATTCGGCTATTTTCTATACTCAGCAGCTTGGCGTGCGATTAGCTCGCTATCCTCGAAGTAGTTGATGCGCATAGCACGGCGTACATCCGAAAGAGTCTCAGCGGCAGTAGCGCGTGCCTCCTCAGAACCACGACGTAGAATCTCGTATACCTCCTCGATATGCTGCTCGTAGTGCTTTCTACGCTCACGGATAGGCTCCAATAGCTCCTCGAGTACGGCGATAAGCAACTTCTTACACTTTACATCGCCCAAGCCACCACGACGGTAGTGCTCCTTCATAGCTTCGAGATTCTCATACTCTGGGCAGTACTTAGCAAAGTGCTCGTCACAAGAGAAGGCATCAAGGTATGTGAATACACAGTTACCCTCAACCTTACCTGGGTCGCTGACTTTAAGGTGGTCAGGGTCGGTGTACATACTCATAACCTTCTTCTTTACCTCCTCGGCGCTATCCGATAGGTAGATGCAGTTGCCAAGCGACTTCGACATCTTTGCCTTGCCATCAGTGCCTGGTAGACGTAGGCAGGCTGAGTTTGTAGGAAGCATAATCTGTGGCTCGACCAACGCCTCGCCATAGATAGAGTTGAACTTGTGTACAATCTCGCGCGTCTGCTCAATCATAGGCTCCTGATCGGCTCCTGCTGGCACGGTGGTAGCCTTGAATGCTGTGATGTCGGCAGCCTGAGAGATAGGGTAGGTGAAGAAACCTACGGGCGTGCCCTTGCGCTGCTGATTCTCCTCCTCGTTGTTGTTCTCGGCGAAGCCACGCATCTGAATCTCTGCCTTAACGGTAGGGTTGCGCTGGAGACGCTGTACAGTAACAAGGTTCATATAGTAGAACGCCAACTCGCAAAGCTCGGCAACGTACGACTGAATGAAGATTGTAGACTTCTCAGGGTCGATGCCACACGATAGGTAGTCGAGAGCAACCTCGATAATATTCTCGCGCACCTTGTCGGGGTTGTCGGCATTATCGGTTAGAGCCTGAGCATCGGCAATCATAATAAAAATCTTGTCAAACTCGCCAGAGTTCTGCAACTCTACGCGGCGGCTCAACGAGCCAACGAAGTGTCCGAGGTGTAGTTTGCCTGTTGGGCGGTCGCCTGTAAGTATTATCTTTTTCATATTTTATCGTTTTTCTATTGTTTACTATCTTTTATTTCCGCGAGCGACAAAATTAGCAATTTTTTGGCGAATATACTATATAATATTGCGAAATATAAATTTTTATTATAACTTTGTGCTAAGTAAACTTGAATAACTTATAATAAAAGGTGTGAATATATGACAATTATTCAGTTGGAATATCTAATGGCGGTGGCGAATTGCGGTAGCTTTTCTGTTGCTGCAGAGCATTGTTTCGTGACGCAACCATCTCTATCTATGCAGATTAAGGCGCTGGAGGAGGAACTTGGCGTGGTGCTGTTGGATAGAACCAAGAAGCCGATTATCCCTACGGCTGTGGGTGAGGTAGTATTGGAGCAGGCGCGTCAGACTTTACGCTCGTATAACTATATTCGTGAGTCGGTGGCAGAGATGCGTGGTGAAACTGCGGGCAAGATGCGCTTGGGTGTTATCCCAACCATCGCTCCATATCTGCTTCATAAGTTTATTCCTACCTTCATTAAGGAGTTTCCAAAGGTGGAGCTTGAGATTCACGAAATGGTGACTGCCGATATTATCGAGGCGTTGAAGCACGACCGTATAGATGCGGCATTGGTGGCATCGGGAACGTGTGGTGAGGGTATTACGGAGCACGACCTTTTTAGTGACCACTTCTATGCCTACATCTCGCCTTCGCATCCACTCTATGAACGTTCGAATATTCGTATTGAAGATATTGATTTCAAGGATCTTATCTTGCTGAGCAGAGGTAATTGTATGCGTGACCAGATTTTTGAGTTGTGTCAGGCAGCAAATGATATTCCGTCGCACTTTTATTTTGAATCTGGCTCGTTGGATACCCTGATGCGAATGGTCGATTGCACCTCGTGTATGACCATTATTCCTGAGATGGCGTTGGAGTTTATTCCGCAAGAGCGCCGTGGTCGTGTGAAGAGTATTGCTAAGGGTGCAACCTCGCGTCGTGTGGCGTTGGCAGTAAGTAGAACTTATGTCAAGCAGTCGATTGTTGAGGCGCTTAGAAGTACAATTTTGCAATGCGTAAATCAGGCGAAAATTTAGTCAATATCTCGCGTGAAATAGGTGTGTGTTTTCGTCACTAAAACGACCTAATTGTCCGGGTCGGAATACTTTTTTGTGTGGAGGTTTCGTTATTATCGAAAAAAATCATATCTTTGCAAGGATATTGTATTATAGTGTACGCCGCGCGTGTGTGAAGCGTGGGCTATACGGGTTAGAAATTTAATTGAAAATAGAATATTATGGAGAATTTGGAAAAGTTGATTAACACGATAGTTGAGGCTATAGACGACAAGAAGGGACAGGGTATTGTGTCGCTCGACCTATCGGGCTTTGATGGTGCTATCTGTTCTAATTTTGTGGTTTGTAATGCCGACTCTACAACTCAGGTAGATGCCATCTCAAATAGCATCGAGGAGAAGGTGTTTGAGGTTATGGGCGAGTGGCCTGTGCGCGTTGAGGGTCGTCAGAATGCCTTCTGGGTGGCGATGGACTACTCGGATGTTATCGTGCACATCTTCCAGTCCGAGTTGCGCGACTACTACCGCTTGGAGGAGTTGTGGGCTGATGCGCCTATGAAGAGATATGAGTTTGGTGAGTAAAATCTTTGGAGGCGTAGAGTAAAATATGGCTGTAAATAAGGGTAAGCCTATGATGCAACCACGTTTCAATTTTATGTGGTTCTGGGCTTTGGTGGTGGTCGTGATTGTCGGCTACTCGATGTTTGGTTCTGCGGAGCTTCGTCCCGTGGAGGGCGATTGGAATATGGTCGACGAGCTCGTAGAGCGTGGTCTTGTGGAGCGCATCGAGGTTCAAGATAGGGAGAAAGCAAGCGTATATCTTGTGCGTGATGCACAGAAGCAGTTGGAGGGCGACGAGCGCTTCAAACTTCTTCCAGCTACGGGCGTTCAGGTTAAGTATAACACCGGTGGCGATGTTCAATATTTTGCAGAGCGTATCGCTAAGGCGGAGGCTGTGGCTAAGGAGCAGAATCCTGATGTTCAGGAGGTTGTGGTTAAGTATTCTCGCTCGGACAAGGGCTGGGGTGGTTATATAATCGACTTCTTGCCCTGGATATTGATTATTCTTGTTTGGGTGTTTATTATGCGCTCTATGGCGCGTAATGCTGGCGGTGGCGCTGGTGGCGGCATTATGAATGTGGGTAAGGCTCGCGCTCAGATGTCGGATAAGAATAACAAGGAGCGTGTTACGTTTAAGGATGTGGCTGGCTTGGAGGAGGCTAAGGTCGAGATTATGGAGATTGTGGACTTCCTTAAAAAGGCTGACAAGTATAAGGCGTTGGGAGCTAAGATCCCAAAGGGCGCGCTGCTTGCAGGCCCTCCGGGAACAGGTAAGACGTTGCTTGCTAAGGCTGTGGCTGGCGAGGCAAATGTCCCTTTCCTCTCGATTTCGGGTTCCGATTTCGTGGAGATGTTCGTAGGTGTGGGTGCTTCGCGTGTGCGTGACCTCTTTGAGCAGGCTAAGAAGGTGGCTCCTTGTATCGTCTTTATCGACGAGATAGATGCTATCGGTCGTGCGCGTGGCAAGAACTCTGGCTTCTCGGGTAACGATGAGCGCGAGAATACGCTTAATCAGTTGCTTACCGAGATGGATGGTTTCCAGACAAATGCGGGTGTTATCGTGCTTGCAGCGACTAACCGTGTTGACATCCTTGATAAGGCTCTTATGCGTGCTGGTCGCTTTGATCGTCAGATTGAGGTTGGTTTGCCAGATGTTAAGGAGCGTAAGGAGATCTTCGATGTGCACCTTCGTAAGTTAAAGCTCGATGATAAGCTCGACAGAGAGTTCCTTGCGAAGCAGACCCCAGGTTTCGCGGGTGCAGATATTGCAAATGTATGTAACGAGGCGGCGTTGATTGCTGCACGTCATGATAAGAGCGCTATCACGCAGGAGGATTTTCTTGCGGCTATCGACCGTATCGTTGGTGGCTTGGAGCGCAGAAATATGCCTATGACGGCTCAGGAGCGTCGCTCTACGGCTATTCATGAGGCGGGACACGCGACTGTTATGTGGCGTTTGCAGCACTGCGACCCTGTGTTGAAGATTACCATCATCCCTCGTGGTCGCTCGCTTGGTGCTACGTGGTATCTGCCTGAGGAGCGCGTAAACCACAACGTGGAGCACTTTATGCACCAATTAGCAGGCTTGGTAGCGGGTCGTGTTGCCGAGCAGGAGTTGTTGGATGTGACAAGCACGGGTGCTATCAACGACCTTGAACGTACATCCAAGACGGCATATGCTATGGTGGCATACTATGGTATGAGTCCTAAGGTGGGTAACGTGAGCTTCTACGATGCTTCGGGTAGTCGTGATATGTTCACTAAGCCATTCTCGGAGCGTACAGCAGAGCTTATCGACGATGAGGTGCGTCGTATCGTTGACGAGGCTGTGGCATTGGCGCGTGAGATTATCACTACGGAGCGTGAGCGTATCGAGGCTCTTGCCGATGTATTGTTGAAGAAGGAGACAATCTTCACGGAGGATATCGAGAATATTATGGGTAAGAGTGCACAGCAGTTGGCTAAGGAGGCACAAGCTGAGATTGTTGCCGAGGCTGAGGTTGTGGAGTAATGCAGGAGAGAGATTATGAACGATAAACTAAAAAATTTCATCGTTAGAACACTTAGTGGCGCAGTATTGCTACTTGTGATATTGTGTGCTATGTGGTTTGGTTACTATGGCTTTTTGACCCTTTTGCTTCTTGTGACGATTGGTGGTGTGTGGGAGTTCTACACGCTATCTAAGGCTAAGGGCTACGAGCCACAGCGAGGCTTGGGCGTGGCAATGGCGGTGGCGCTATACTTGGCGGGTGCGATGCTAAGTGCTACGCTTTCGGATTGCAATAACAACCTTGCAGCTAATGGAACATTTGCATTAGTCGGCATATGTCTCTTCGTGGCGGCGATATTTATGGCTGCTATTGCCTTCTTTGCTGAGGTCTTTCGTAACCGCACATCGCCGATAGTAAACGTGGCTACTACGCTTGCGGGTGTTGGCTATGTAGCGCTACCTATGGCTCTGATGACACTTATCCCTACGATGTTGGGCGGTTTTGATAACCCTTGGCGTGCGATATACTTCCTCTTTTACCTCTTCCTTGTGTGGGGTAACGATGTCTTTGCATATCTTGCAGGTGTTACTATGGGTCGCCATAAGATGTGTGAGCGTCTCTCGCCTAAGAAGTCGTGGGAGGGCTTCGTGGGAGGTGTTCTTGGCTCGTTGGCCGTTGGTGCTGTGGCTGCTGCGGTATTGGGCGAGAGCTATGGTGTATGGATGGGCTTGGCACTTATCGTGTCGCTTGCGAGTGTTGTTGGCGACTTGGTGGAGTCGATGTTTAAGCGCGATGCAGGTGTTAAGGACTCAGGAAATATAATCCCTGGTCACGGTGGTATCCTTGATAGATTCGATGCCTTTATCCTCTCTGCGCCTTGCGCCTTTGTATTTTTGCTTATCGTATATCTTGTAAGCTTTTTGTAACTGATTACTAACCTAAAAAACTAATAACTATGAAGATTAATAAAGAGGGATACATTATAATCGGCATTACCGGTTTATTGTGTGTGGGTATATGGTCGTTGGTATACCTTCTTCTTGATACACCTAATGCGGTGTTGTGGTTTATGGCGGGCTTTTTGCTCGTATTCTGGTTCTTTGTAGCAGCCTTCTTCCGTGAGCCACGCCGTGTGCAGATTCACGACGAGTCGTTGGTGTTCTCGCCTTGCGATGGTCGTGTGGTTGTTACCGAGGTAGTATACGAGGATGAGTGTCTTAAGCAGGATATGCTCCAGATCTCTATCTTTATGTCGGTTACTAACGTGCACGTCAACTGGATGCCTGTGGCAGGTATGGTGGAGTATTTCAAGCACCACCACGGTCGCTTCCTTGTGGCTTGGCACCCTAAGTCATCAACAGAGAATGAGCGTACTACAACCGTTGTACGCCTTAACGACGAGCGCAAGGTGCTTATTCGCCAGATTGCTGGTTTTGTGGCACGCCGTATTGTAAACTATATGAAGCCAGGCTCTCCAGCAGAGCAGAATAGCACTATGGGCTTTATCAAGTTTGGTTCGCGTGTTGACATCTTTATCCCTAAGGATTCGGAGTTGTATGTCGAGATTGGTGACTCGGTTATCGGCTCGCAGACACCTATTGCACGTATAAAGTAGAAAGATGATAGTAAGCGCAGATAAGCTGATAAAGGGTTTGCTTACGCTCCTTGTGGTGGGAGTTGTAGGTGCTACGATGTGGTATCTCTTCGATGTGGTGCTCTATATCATCATCGCAGCGATACTCTCGCTTGTAGGACATCCGCTTGTTGTGCGCCTTACACATATTAATATAGGTGGGCGTAGCATCTCGCGTGCCGTGGCAGCAGCACTTACGCTGTTGGTGATGTGGCTTGTGGTAGGTGCGCTCTGCTGGCTCTTTATACCACTTCTTAGTGGTAAGGTGCAGGAGCTTGCCTCGATGGATTGGGCGAGTGTTACGACTACGGTGGAGCTGTCGTTGCAGCACTTTGAAACACTCCTTGAACGCCTCTTTGCGGTCGAGATTACGGATATTGGAGAGACCTTCAAGCGTTTTATGCTCGGACTTGTAGACATAGATGTTGTGGAGACCTTCTCGAGTCTGCTTTCGGTGCTCTCGTCGATGGCTATATCATTCTTCTCAATCTCGTTTATTACCTATTACTTTATGAAGGAGGATGGGTTGTTCTATCGCCTTGTGGCGCTCTTCTTCCCTGACCGCTTTCGTAGTAATATTTACAACGCATTGGACTCTATTACGGCGCTTCTGTCGCGCTACTTTGGAGGTCTTATGGTTGAGAGTCTTACGCTTATGACCGTTATAGCTCTTGTGATGTTCCTCTTTGGTATGCAGGGCGGCGATGCTATGGTCATAGGTCTTATTATCGGTGTGCTCAACGTTATCCCCTATGCGGGTCCTGTTATTGGCACACTGCTATCGTTGTGTATAGCTCTGCTCTCGCCCATAGGTGGCGATATTGTGCATACAGCAGTGGTGTTATGCTCTACGGTGGCAATAGTTAAGGTTGTGGATGACTTTATCATCCAGCCTACAATCTACTCCGACAGAGTGCAGGCACACCCCTTGGAGGTCTTCCTATGCATCCTTATAGCAGGATATATAGGTGGTGTCTGGGGTATGCTCTTTGCCATACCTTTGTATACCGTGTTGCGTGTCTTTGCCCGCGAGTTCTTCTCGGAGTATAGTTTAGTGCGTAAGTTAACCCACCAAATGACCGAATAGTATGATTTGTATCGAAGGCGAGGTTATACACGGCAAGAAGATAGGTCGCGCCTTGGGCTTTCCTACAGCTAATATGTCGTTGCAGGGCTACGAGGATATAGCACGCGGTGTCTACCGCTCGGAGGTGGATATCGACGGTGTCAAGTACCGCGCAATGTCGAATGTGGGCATACGCCCCTCTGTGGGAGGTAAGGAGTTGCTCCTTGAGACCCACGTTATAGACTTCAGTGGCGACCTCTACGGCAAACGCCTACGCATCTGCCTCTTGGAGAAACTCCGCGACGAGAAACGCTTCGCCTCGATAGGCGACCTCAAGGAACA
>JAZOSJ010000116.1:0-11783 GCA_045657045.1 Alistipes sp. | reverse complement strand
CTTATCGAGAATGAGCCATCTAAGCCTATTAACTACGCATACGACCTCGAGGACTCTATCAAGGAGAAGATTACTAAGGTCGCGAAGAATATCTACGGCGCGGGAAGTGTAGTCTTTGGCCCTAAGGCTCAGAAGGAGATTGCTCTGCTCGAGAAGTGGGGTATGGGCAACCTTCCAATATGTATCGCCAAAACACAGTTCTCATTCAGTGCAGATGCTAAGCGTTACGGCTCTGTTGAGGGCTTCGAGATCAATATCAAGGATATCGAGCTCAACGCAGGTAGTGGCTTTGTTGTAGCTCTTGCGGGTGATATTATGCGTATGCCAGGTCTTAGCAAGACTCCTCAGGCAAATCATATTCACTTGGCTGAGGATGGTAATGTTGAGGGTATAGTATAATAAATAGGGGTCATTGACCCCTATTTATATACAATTAGTAAAGAGTAATTAGTAATTAGTAGATGACGATGATAATGTCCTGATAGGCAGTCGTTTATTAATTACTAATTTCTCATTGCTAAGCTTAAGTCCCCCCATTACTCATTACTAATTACTAATTACTCATTACTAATTTATAAAAGTGAAGGTTTATCTCTTTCCCACCGAGTTGGAGGCAGCTCTGTTTCGTGAGCAAGTGCCTCGGGCTCAGGTGGTAATATCAGGTGTTGGTGAAGCGGCTACGGCAGCAACACTTGCGCGTATCGTGCCTAAATACGGGCACGATGTCTGCTATGTGCTTGCAGGTATTGCGGGTGCGTATGGCGATAGGGTTGCCGTGGGCGAAGTGGTAGAGGTCTTATCGGAGCGATGTGCCGAGCTGCCAGAGCGCTTTATTGTGGAGTATGGCGTAGAGCCGAGCACGAGCTTGCGTGGCGTAAGGTCAAATACTGTAAGTAGAGGAGATAGTGCGTTGCGTGGTGCTGAAATAGAGAATATGGAGGGTGCTGCGCTCTTTGCGATGGCTGAGACGATGGGGTTGCGTGTAATGCAGATACGCGCCATATCCAACCGTGTAGGCGAGGAGTTTGAGAGGTGGCATATAAACGAGGCGTTGGAGGCATTGACCGAGGCGCTTAAAAAGATTGAGAGAGGTGAGTAGAGTGGTAAGATTGGCAATATCGCCATGTCCAAATGATACCTTTATGTTCGATGCGATAATAAATCGTCGTATCGACTGCGAGGACTTTGAATTTGAGGTGACATATCTCGATATCGAGCAGCTCAATGCCGCGGCATTGGGGCAAAAATACGATATTACAAAGTGTAGTACGGCACTGCTGCCAGCCATATATGAGCGATATACGTTGCTTGATAGCGGCTCGGCATTAGGACGCGGCAATGGACCGTTGCTTGTAAGGCGCAAGGGTGAGACTGCGCCACTATGTCATATAGCGGTGCCAGGCGAGCATACTACGGCGAATGCTTTGGTTAAGAGGTTGTTCCCTGAAATTGAGAGTCGCACACCGCGTCTCTTCTCGGAGATTGCATGGAGCGTAGAGCGTGGCGAGTATGATGGTGGCGTATTGATACATGAGGGTCGCTTTGTCTACCATAAGTCCAACTTGGAGCTTGTTGCCGACCTTGGTATCGAGTGGGAGTGTCGCACGTCGTTGCCACTGCCGTTGGGTGCTATTGTGGCATCGAGGGCGTTGGAGGAGACTGCTATACGTGAGTTCGAGGCGTTGCTACGACGAAGCATAGAGTATGCCTTTGAGCATCCTGAGTTTTCGCGCGACTTTATAAAGCAACATGCGCAGGAGTTGGATGATACGGTTATAGATAGCCATATCGCACTCTTTGTAAACGACTACTCGCTATCGTTGGGCGAGGAGGGGCGTAGAGCCATAGAGCAACTCACGGGCTTAAATATTGATATTAAGTAGCATCGAAGGGTTGATTATTTAGACCTTTTTACTACATTTGCAAGTTATTACGCGAAATTATGGATTATCTATTTTTAGTTGTTGCCCTAACGCTGATTGTTGTCGGCGCGATGTTGCTTACCGATGGCTCGGTGGCTCTGGCGCGACGTATGCATATACCCGAGTTTATTGTGGGTCTCACGGTGGTGGCGGTAGGTACGTCAATGCCTGAGATGGCTGTTAGTATGATCTCGGCAGTTGAGGGTCACGGCGATATGGCGATAGGAAATGTCGTAGGCTCAAACATTGCAAATACGCTCCTTATTCTTGGTGTATGTGCGATATTTTCGCCGATACTATTTACTAGGAGCAACGTTAGGCGCGATGTGCCGTTAAATCTCGCAGTCTCGTTAATGTTGCTATTGGTGGCATTTACCTCGGCTTCGATAAACCGTATTGAGGGTGTTTTGCTATTAGCTGCCTATGTGGCGATGATTATCTTCTCGATACGCAACGACCGTAAGGCAATGACCGAGAGCGAGGATGATGGCGCGAAGGAGATGTCGGGTTTGCGTATCTTGGTGTGGATAATTGCTGGTTTGGCAGGTCTTATCTACGGAGGCGATATGTTTGTTAACTCCGCTACAAGTATCGCTAAGGCGTGGGGTGTCTCGGAGGCAGTGATTGCAATATCGTTGGTTGCGGTGGGTACATCGCTTCCGGAGTTGGCTGCGAGCCTTGCCTCGATATTTAAGGGTAGTCCATCTATTGCGTTGGGTAATATCATTGGCTCGAATATCGCAAATATCCTTCTGATATTGGGCGCGTGCTCTACTGTTACGCCACTCTCGATGAATGGTATCTCGATGACAGATATATATGTTGTGGTGGCTACGGCGGTGATGCTGCTCTTATCTGCTCTCTTTGTTGGGGATAAGCGTATTACACGTGTTGAGGGACTCCTCTTTTTAATTGTCTATATCATCTATATCTACACTTTGATATAATTCGAATATGATTCACGTATTTTCGTCATACAACCCCGATGCGATGGGTTATGCAGTGGGCTTTTCGTACTCTACTGCTGTGGTGCTAATGATTGTAGTGGGTATCGTGGGCTTTATCGTGCAGACACGTCTGCGCTCGGTGATGGCACGCTACTCCAACGAGCCCTCGCCACTTGGTCTAAGTGGTAAGGAGGTTGCCGAGAAGATGCTTCACGACAATGGTATCTACAATGTGCAGGTTACGCACGTCAAGGGTCATCTTACCGATCACTTTAATCCTGTGTCGTTGACAGTAAACCTCAGTGATGATGTCTACTACTCGCGCTCTATTACTGCGGTGTCGGTGGCAGCCCACGAGTGTGGTCACGCCGTGCAGCATGCTACGGGATATGCTCCTGTGCGTCTACGTTCACGCCTTGTGCCGTTGGTAAACTTCTCGTCGAGCATTGCTACGTGGGTTATTCTGCTTGGTATCGCCATGATGTCGGTTACGGGTAGTGCCTTGTTGTGCTGGTTGGGTATCGCGCTGATTGCTATGTCGGCAGTATTTGCTATTGTGACGTTGCCTGTGGAGTACAACGCCTCGTATCGTGCCTTGGCGTGGTTGCAGACTAATGGTATGGTTGATAGCAGAGATATAAGCTCTGCGCGTGAGGCTCTTATGTGGGCGGCGCGTACATATTTGGTGGCGGCATTGAGTGCTATTGCAACACTGCTCTACTATGTTGCACTCGTAACAAGAAGAAGATAGGGCTCGATATGAGGAGAGGTGACTATTCATCGCGCGTTTGGTGGTTTACGCTATGTGTTGTGTTGGGTGTTATGGCACTCGGCATAATACCTCCGTTTGAATTGTTGGGTATGAGCACTGCGCGCGTGGATATTTTCTCTGATCTTAGGGCTGAGAGCCTTGATAATGAGGCGGCGGAGGAGTATATTGCCGATATAGAGCGCTTGGAGATGGAGCTTGCAACACTCGCTGAGGAGCAGGTTGTGGAGGTAGATACTCTGCCTGAGTTGCCAGCGGTGAGATATGAGTGGATCAAGAGCCCACAGCCAATGCAACGCCGAGGTGCGCTTCGAAGTGAGGAGCTAATGGTTGATAGCGAGCGAGAGATTGTCGCTATCGAGGATTTCGATACGTTGGAGAGTACCAACCTCGACCACTTTATCCATAAGTTGGCTAATGGCGAGGATGTGCGTATCGCCTTTATGGGTGACTCGTTTATCGAGGGTGATATTCTAACCTCAGATTTTAGAGCCATAATGCAGGAGAGGTTTGGTGGTCGTGGCGTAGGCTTTGTGGCGTGCGACATACCTTTTGCTACGGTGCGTAAGAGTGTTAAGCGTAGCTCGTCGGGCTGGACGGCATATAGTGTTATGAAGCCTAAGTCGTTGCCAGAGAGCGTTAAGGATAAGTTCTTCGTGTCGGGTTATGTGGCATGCGGTAAGGCAGGAGCTACAACGCGCTGGCAGTCAACAGATATATTCCCTACGCTGGATTCGTGTACAAGGGCGCGCGTGTTGCTCTATAGCCGCGATAGTAGCCGTGTGACAATCGAACTCGACGACTCGTTATTGCAGAGTTTCGATATCGAGGGTGCGGACTATCTTCGTGAGGTATATGTCGAGGCTCCGATGTCGTCGTTGCGTATTCGAGTAGATAGGGGTGATGTTCTATGCTATGGTGCATCGTTGGAGGGCGATGGCGGCGTTGTGGTCGATAACTTCTCGGTGCGAAGCAATAATGGTCACGCCATCTTCGGCACAAGTGCTAAGATTAATCGTCAGGCAGATGATATGCTTGGCTACGATTTGGTGGTGTTGCAGTATGGACTAAATATTATGCAGAAGGGTCAGCGTGGCTACTCGCGCTACCGTGACCAACTACGCGATATGATTGCATACGCCGAGCGTTGTTTCCCCAATGCAGCGATTGTGGTTATGGGTGTTAGCGACCGCTGGGTTAAAAACGAGGAGAGTTCGAAATATGAGCCTATTGGCTCGGTCGATGCCCTTACTTCATATCAGCGTGCCGCGGCAGATAGTTGTGGTGTGGCGTTCTGGAATACATCAAGGGCTATGGCGCAGTTGGGCGGTATGCCACGATTTGTGGCAAATGGCTGGGCGGCGCAGGATTATACACATATCAACTTCCAGGGTGGTAAACGTATAGCCAAGGAGCTTGCTATGGCGATTATAGATAGGGTGCGTGTAGTGGCTGGGACGCGAGAGGTAGAGCAGGCACGCATCGAGGAGCTCGAGCGTCAGCGCAGGGAGATGGCAGAGTTATACTTGCAGTCGCAGATAGATGCGGTGCAACCGATTATTAATGGCGTTGAACAACCATTTATAGAGACGGCAGAATGATGGAGTTGTTTACCTTTGCCGAGGATGTATGGCAGCGCCTCTTGTTGATGCTTACCTACGATGCCACTAACCCACTAACGCTAACCACAGGCTTCTTTCTCTTTGCCTTTTTGATATTTGGTCTTGGCTACGTTGCGGTGCGCCATCGTGGTAGTCTGCGCACGTGGTATGTTCTACTCTTCTCGTTGTACTTCTACTATAAGCTCTCGGGTATATACGTATTGCTATTGTTGGGTGTTGCGCTGAGTGACTTTCTAATAGGTCGCCGTGTGGCGAGGGCTCGCGACAAGGGTAAGAATACGAAGTGGTGGGTGGCGCTAAGCGTTACGATAAACGTCGCGATACTTGCCTATTTCAAGGCTACAAACTTCTTTGTCGATGTTATAAATAACCTCTACGGCTTGGGCACGCTCGATTGGCAGGCTGTTGTAGTGCCCGCGGGAGTCTCGTTCTTTGTATTTCAGTCTATTGCATACGTCATAGATATTGCACGTGGTACTATATCTCCGCTAAGGAGCTTTGGCAATTACCTCTTTTTGTTATCCTTCTTTCCAAAGATGTTCCTCGGACCGTTGGTTAAGGCTCGGGAGTTTATTCCGCAGATTGAGGCTCGCGAGGTGGTGGTGTCACGTGGTGACTTTGGGCGTGCAGTGATGCTTGTGGCGCGTGGATTGATTAAGTATGCCATTATCGCCAAGGCGTTAGGTCTACTGTTTGTAGCCCCAGCCTTTGCAGGAGAGCTGGGTGAGGGTGGTATGGTGGCATTAATGGCTATCTATGGCTTTACCTTGCAGATATATTGCGACTTTTCGGGTTACTCCGATATTGCTCAGGGTGTGGCGCTTATGCTTGGATTCCGCCTGCCTGATAACTTCGATGCTCCATATAAGTCGGCAACCATCACGGAGTTCTGGCGCAGATGGCATATCTCGCTCTCGACATGGTTGAAGGATTACCTCTATATATCGTTGGGTGGTAATCGCAAGGGGGTATTTAGAACATACCTAAATCTCATCATTACCATGTTTTTGGGAGGTCTGTGGCACGGCGTAGGTTTGACATTTGTTGCGTGGGGACTACTACACGGTGTGGCGTTGGCGCTCCATAAATTGTGGCTAAGAGTTGTGCCTAAGGCACAGACTTTGGGTAGAGATATGGGCTTTGTAAGGCGTGTGGTAGCAACGCTCTTTACCTTTAATTTGGTGGCATTCGGCTGGTTGTTGTTTACGGCTGAGGATATGACGCAGGTGGGCGATATGCTGAGCCGTATCGCTTATAACTTCTCGTTTGCCGATTTTGTGCCGATGGTCGAGGGCTCTGCTGTGGCAATGGTGCTTATGGCGATAGGCTATGTTATGCACTTCCTGCCCCGAGGATTCAACGATATATGCGCTCGCGGTATCGCGCGCTTAGGCTTTGTGGGTGAGTGGGTCATTATAGTGGTGGTCGTATGGCTTGTTATGCAGTGTGATGCAATGCTTGCGCTCAGTGTAGGCGGTGGCGACGGACTACCGATGTATGCAGCATTTTAACTATTGAACTATGGAGAGTATAACTTGGGATTGGAGTCTTTTTGAGTGGCTTAATTTTGATGGTCCGCAGTGGCTCGATATGGTGATGACCAAGATCTCTGGCATCGCGATATGGTTGCCACTCTACCTTCTTATTATATATATGGTATGGCGACGCTATTCGTGGCGCGGTCTGCTTGCCTTTGCGGTGGCGATAGGTGTAGCAATAGGCGTGGCAGATATAGTGTCGGGTATATTTAAGCATCAAGGCATCCTTGCCGATTTGCTGCCCTCGTTCCCAGCGCGCCCACGCCCTATGCATACGGCTGAGGGGTTGGAGTTTGTAACGAATGGCTACTATACGGGTAATAAGTTTGGTACGGTATCGGGACACTCGGCAACAATATGGGCTATAGCTTTGTTGTCGGCAATGGTGCTTAGGCGCAAGTGGTTTACGGCGTTGATGATGGTCGTAGCTCTACTTGTCTGCTACTCACGCATATACCTCGCTTGCCACTTCCCACAGGATATACTCCTCGGTGCTGGTGTAGGTGTTATCTCGGCACTATGTGGCGTGTGGCTGTTTCGAGTGCTTAAAGGGAAAACTGAAAGGTGAACTTTGCGATTAAGGCGAGAGTAGAACAAGTTTACTTGTTATACCGAACCGTAGCAAAGTCGAGGCATTACAAAGTTTTGCCTCAAAACTGAAAAGGGAAAAGTAAGGTGTCTGCGACGCGTGTTTATAAAGTGTACTTTTGCAGTATATAAAGCAAATTACCCCGACAATCAGGCAATTGTCGGGGTAATTGATTATAATACAGACAAAAAAACTATTTACCACTCATAATCATCTTGTTCTCCACCATAGTTGTACTCATTTCCTGACCTCATTTCCCAATCTTCAAATGTTACGCCGAGCTTAGCATCAACATCACCATCTGTGTAGTAGGTAAGGTTTATGACGGTCTCCTTCAGACGGTTAATTTGGACGGTAAGATCCTTCCAGTGGATATTTGTACCATCATCTTTTTTCCACTTAATATCAAATTTTTTTGTTGCATAAGCATCATCTAACTCGTCTTGTTTATACCAATTTTGTAAGTATTCATAGTAACCACTTGTACCATATGAATATACGGCAGAAAATTCTTTGTTCTCAGGTGTTAACTCGATCCTTGGAATTCGACAATCTGTAAGATTACTATAATCATCGATTATTATCACACCATCTGTGAAGAAATCGGCAACTGTAATTTTTAACCCCCAAACCATTCGCTTCATAAAGATTGAGATATACTCACCATCAGTTTGTGGGATATAGTCACTCACTCTGCCGTAGTACACATTTAGATCTGGTATTTGACTTTCTGTTTCTTTGTTATTTTTTGATGAGTAGTGACCGTTGAAATTGTTGCTAAAATATTTTTTCTCTGAATAAATGAAGTTATTAGTAATCGGTGTCACCTCGTTGTAACTTGTACCATTGTAAGTATAGGTGTCATACGGCGCTCCATAACCTGTGTAATCAACCTCGTTTATTGTGATAATATCCTCCCAGATCTTATCCTTAGCATCATCAATAAGTAGAATTGTAAATTCATATTTGTGGTTCTCGACTAGCTCTATCTGCAAACCTGTAAGGTCATCAAACAGACCATACGCATAGTTTTTATAAGAACCACCTGAAACTGGTGCGTATTTAACTTGAATACCATACAAATCTCTATCGTCTGGTGTAAAGCGGGTTAGTAGGTCTTGGCTTACCTCAATCTCACCTGTTAGATCAAGTGATACTGTGTAGGTTTCAGACTCCTCGTTTGGGGTTACGGGGGTGTCGTTATTCTCGCAGGCTACAATACTGAGCGCGAGTGTCAACGCAGCAAACAAAAGTCTTTTTGCTTTCATAATAAATAGTGTTTGTGTCCGCTACACCTCCAATGGCGGGTTAGTATAAAAAAGAAAGTGTGGAGATGATTAGTTTATCTGACGCGAGGTTCTGGAATACCTATGACCAAATAAACAATACCCCACACTCGTATTGAGCATAGGGTATGAACACCCCAGACTATGCAATGCGGAGTGACGAGTGTGTTGCTCTCCTTGGTCAATGTGAAATTTTCCAGATTTCGCGTCAAGGATAAAAGCTAATACACTTTCATCAATAATATGTCAGCCGAAGGCGTACCTTCAGCGATACAAAATTAACAAAATATTTTGATATTAGCAACTATTTACCAGTAGAAAACCTATTCAATCACCTAAAACTTGCCGATATCGGCAAGTTTTGCTATATTTGCATCGTGATTTTGAACTAAACTTGCCGATAGAGTGGTTATGGAGTATATATCAGTTGTGGAGTTTGCCAATAAATATGGTATTTCGGAGCGCACAGTACGAAACTATTGTGCAAAGGGTAAGATTGAGGGTGCGGTGCTTATTGGTAAGACTTGGAGCCTTCCGAAGGATGCGTTACTCCCGCAGCGCAGTTCGCACAAGTGTAAGCAGTCGCCACTTCTTATCGCTTTGCGAGAGCAGAAAGAGGCGCGATTAAGTGGCGGTATATACCACCGCACTCAGATAGACCTTACATACAACTCCAACCATATTGAGGGTAGCCGTCTTACGCACGACCAGACTCGATATATCTTTGAGACCAATACGATTGGCTTTGCAAACGAGAGTTTGAGCGTTGATGATATTATCGAAACAGCAAATCACTTTCGTTGTGTTGATATGATTATTGAGCGTGCCGAGCAGAGGCTCTCGGAGGCTCTTATCAAGGAACTACACGCGGTGCTAAAGGCTGGAACATCGGATAGTCGCAAAGAGTGGTTTGCCGTAGGCGAGTATAAGCGTGTGCCAAATGTGGTGGGTGGCAATGAAACTACTCCTCCAGAGCGTGTAAAGCAAGAGATGAGAACTCTTATACGCGAGTATAACGCACTGAAAAATAAAAGTTTGGATGATATTCTTGACTTACACTATCGCTTTGAGGCGATACATCCATTTCAGGATGGTAATGGTCGCGTGGGTCGATTGATAATGTTTAAGGAGTGCTTGGCAAATGGTATCGTGCCCTTTGTTATCACTGATGAGTTAAAATATTTCTACTATCGCGGCTTGCAGCAGTGGCCTCAAATAAGGGAGTATCTTCGAGATACCTGCCTTACTGCTCAGGATGAGTATAAGCACCTCCTTGATTATTTTCGAGTGGAGTACAAATAGCAATCACCCCTTATTATAAAGGTTGCAATATGCGTCAGAAATAGCTCTGGCGCATCTTTTTATTTTTTTGTGAAAAAAGTGTCGAAAAAATATAGTTGTGGCGGTGGCAGTCTCAATAAAAAGTAGTAATTTTGTATGCCTGAATAAGCCCCGTTTATCGTAGATGGGGTGCTTATGTATGGCGTGGTAGAGAAAATAAAGAGATAATAAAATATATAATATCATGACTCAAAAGTCTAACAAAGAACAGCTTAACACTGTGAAATACGAGGATGCAGTAGCGGCATCTAAGGTCTATTTCGCAGGTGACGACCTCGCAGCGCAGGTGTGGGTAAGCAAGTATGCGTTAAAGGATTCGTTTGGCAATATCTACGAGACTACTCCCGAGGATATGCACAACCGTATCGCAAAGGAGTTGGCGCGTATTGAGAATTGCTATCCTAACCCACTTAGCGAGGCTCAGATTTTCGAACTTCTCGACCACTTCCGCTATGTTATTCCACAGGGTGGTCCTATGACAGGTATCGGTAACAATTTGCAGGTGGCATCGTTGTCTAACTGCTTTGTTATCGGTCATAAGAAGCCAGCCGACTCATACGGTGGTATCTTCCGTATGGATGAGGAGCAGGTGCAGCTGATGAAGCGTCGCGGTGGTGTAGGTCACGACCTCTCGCACATCCGCCCTTCGGGTAGCCCTGTGCTAAATTCTGCCCTTACATCTACCGGTATCGTGCCATTTATGGAGCGCTACTCGAACTCTACACGCGAGGTTGCACAGGATGGTCGTCGTGGCGCTTTGATGCTTTCGTTGCTTATCAAGCACCCAGATGCTGAGAAGTTTATTGACGCTAAGGTTGATACAGGTAAGGTTACAGGTGCCAACGTCTCGATCAAGATTGACGATGAGTTTATGCGTGCTGCAATGGCAGGTATAAGCTACCGCCAGCAGTTCCCTATTGGTGCTGAGAAGCCGCTATATAAGCAGGATATTGATGCCAAGAAGCTTTGGGATAAGATTATCCATAACGCTTGGAAGTCTGCCGAGCCAGGTGTTTTGTTCTGGGATACTATCATCCGTGAGAGTGTGCCAGATTGCTATGCTGACGAGGGCTTCCGCACAGTATCTACAAACCCTTGTGGCGAGATTCCATTGTGTCCATATGATAGTTGCCGTCTCTTGGCGTTGAACCTGCTAAGCTACGTAGATGCTCCATTTACCAAGGAGGCTAAGTTTAACTTCGACCTCTTCAAGAAACACGTGGCTATGGCTATGCGCCTAATGGATGATATTATCGACTTGGAGTTGGAGAAGGTGGATCTCATCATCGAGAAGATTGCCTCAGACCCTGAGGAGGATGATGTTCGCCGCGTAGAGCTTGAGCTATGGCACAAGATTAAGGATATGGCACTTAAAGGTCGCCGTACAGGTCTTGGTATCACTGCTGAGGGTGATATGTTGGCAGCGCTCGGTCTTCGCTACGGCTCTGACGAGGCTATCGACTTCGCAGTAAACGTACACAAGACCCTCGCTGTGGAGGCTTACCGTGCATCGGTAAATATGGCTAAGGAGCGTGGTGCTTTCGGAGTCTACAACTTCGAGAAGGAGCAGGGTAACCCTATGATTGCTCGTATCTTGGAGGCTGCGCCAGAGTTGGAGGCTGAGATGAAGGAGCATGGCCGTCGTAACATCGCTATGCTTACTATCGCACCTACGGGTACTACATCGCTTATGTCGCAGACTACATCGGGTATCGAGCCTGTGTTCCGTCCCGTATATAAGCGTCGTCGCAAGATTAACCCCTCGGATA
>JAZOSJ010000115.1:0-13760 GCA_045657045.1 Alistipes sp. | reverse complement strand
GAAGTCGGAGGCCAAGCGGTCTTAGGAAGACAAATGTATGAAACAACTCCTTGGCTCACAGAACGACATGGCTACGATCCGACTTGCGTTCTTGCCGAAATGGCGGAGGTTGTAGTTGAACTGCACGGTGAAGTAGCGACCTACAACGCTATTCCAAGCGTTCTGCATATAACCGCTACCTACGGTGCGCACAAAGGCGTTATTCTGGTTGAACATATCGTTCACACCTACAAGCACCTCGCCAAGTTGGCTCTTAAACACCTTCTTACCTACGTAGAAGTTACAGATTAGGTAATTCTCGTTGTAGACGTCAGTCATACCGATATATTGGTTGTAGTTCACCGCAGCGGTAATGTTAAAGCCCTTCCAGAACACCCATTTAAGCGAGCCTGAGGCTGTATGGCTGAAATACTGATTGCTCTTACCGCGCGACTGCGTAGCATCGTTATATGTGCCATTCCACTGCAAGGTAAAGTCCACATTCTCAGAGATATTACTACCGAGCGACACGGTAGCATCGTAGCCCATATTGCTTGTGTAGTTGAGTTTGCCATCAATCTTCGATGGAGTCTTCGACCAGTCAGCACCCACCATCACGTTAAGGTTACACTTAATCGGCGCAATAGGGAAGCCGTAGCTAATGTGAGTACGTAGGTTGGCATAGCCATCCATATTCTCGTAGGTCGAGTACTGCAACGGGTTGTAGGTCTCGCCACCAACCTTAATCTCCTCATTATAGAAGATAGACTGACCGATATAGTCCTGAGTAAGCTGCGTAGAGAACATCCACATAAAGGTACGACCCTTCTCGATATTCGAGCGCACGTAGTGGAAGTTGATACGGTGGTTGTATGACGATATCAAGTCCTTGTTACCCTTCGTGATATACTGCACGTTGGTTATATCGTAGACCTCTTGTAGGTTTGCCACCTGAGGATTCTGCATATACGAGCTAATAAAGAGACGGATGGTGTTCTGCGGGTTGAACGCCATATTCGCCATAAAGAAGTATGTAGGCTTATTGCTTACGTATGGCTTATCCAAGAGGCTACCGTTAAGCTCGGTGTGCTGGTAGAAGAGGTTAGCCACAAGGGTGTTACGACCCTTAGCGTAGCGATAACCAGGACCTACACGGTGCTCGATGCTGGTGCTGGTGTTGTACAACGACAACGCCTTGTCTGGCATAGTACCAGCAGTGACAGCATAATCTGGACCAGTGATATAGGCATTCTTGTCCATACTCTGGTCCTCGTAGTCCATACGATACTGCAAGCTTAGCTGCGAGGTCTTAGATATAGGCTCGGTGTATGTCACGTTAATACGCACATCATCCTCACCCTGAACGCTCTCAGAGCGTACATAACGCTTATTAGGCGTTGTGCCCTCGTAGAGTGTAGAGAAGCTATTTGTCCGCGAATCAGGGGTCTGGCGTGTGGCATAGCGACCATCCACGGTAAGGGTACGACCAGGCTTGCCAAGCTTCACGCGATACTGCAAGAACTCGCTGAAGCGGAAGGCGTGCGACTTGCCCTGAGAGCCACTATGCAGCACCTCGTATGGAAGCCCCTTCTGCTCGGCACTCTCACCCTTAAGCTCGCCATACTGCTGGCTATAAGGCTCGTTGCCCTGAAAACTGAGGTTTGTGCGCGACATAAGCGACATATTGTCGTTAATCTTATAGTCGAGGCGCATATTCATACGGTGGTTGTAGTTAAAAGTCTCAGACTCACCCTCTTTAATCTCGTAATCCTCAGGCGAAGGGGCGTAGTACCGACGCTCCGTGATGCTCTTATTCTTAGTCTCTGTCTGGTTGAAGAAGTACGAGCCGTTGAGCTTAACCTTGTCGTTCTCGCCCCACGAATTAGAGTACTGCATACCGATAGATGCCACCTGTGCCACACCACTCTGTGGGCGCACCATATAGCGACCTACACCGCGACCACCACCAGGGCCGTGGCCACCGCCACCTCCCGTAACACCAAGAATATCCTCGAACGAGAAGTTCTGCTGGTTTACGTTGTTGAAGAGTCCGATAACCGATAGGCGCGAGTTGCCATGAAAGAGATTCACATTACCGCCCAAGTTATACTTATGGTGCGATGTTACATCCTCAACCTCAGGAGTATATGCCATAGCATCCTCGAAGTTTAGCTCCGCTGGCGAGCCATCAATATCTGGCTGGTAGCCATAACCACCGTAGAGCTTACCAAAGACACCCTTACGCATATTCTCGTGCGTAACGATATTGATAGCCTTGTAGCCCTCGCCATCATCCATACCCGAGAACTCGGCATTATCCGAGAGCTTATTAAATACCTCGATGCGGTCTACCGACTGCGCAGGGAGTGAGTTGAGTGCCGTAGATACATCTTCGCCAAAGAACTCCTTGCCATCCACAAATATCTTCTTAACTTGCTCACCCTGAGCCTCCACCTGACCGTTGGAGATGGTGATACCCGGCATCTTCTTCAACAGACCCTCAACATCGGCATCCGAAGCCACCTTAAATGCCGCAGCGTTATATGCCACCGTATCGCCATTCTGCGAGGTACGCAACGCCTGCACCTCCTTAACCACGGTCTCGATAGCTACACCCTGCTGCAAGGCTATATTACCCAAGTTGGTGTTACCCGAAGTGTGGCTAATGCGCTTCTTGATGGTGGTGTAACCGATAAACGACACCGTAACATCGTACTCACCAAAGGCCACGTTCGTAACATTCACCGCGCCCTTAGCACCCGACACCGAGTGGTGACGACGCTGGGTGTCAACATTGACCACCTCCATCACAGCGCCAATGATACCCTCGCTAGTTTCTGCATCGATAACATTCGCTGTAATCTTTCCTGTCTGTGCCATTGCTGGTAGAGCAAAGCACATCATCATTAGAATTATTATTGTTCTCTTCATCTTAGATATTTGTTTACACCTTTTCGCCCGCGAAAATAATACTTTAATTCGACATATCCCACTTTATGTCGGTCAAACGCCCAAATCGAGGGGTCAACCGCCATTTACTGCGCTTGAAGCCACTGCTTAAACTCTGGAACACGCGCTTTTGAAATTATTATTCGCTCTGGAGTCTCGACCACAAGGTTTAGCGCCAAGCGATTACCAAACCATACGGCTATATCCTTTACCGCACTGCGCGAGACGATAAACTGACGGTTGGCACGGAAAAATTTGCCATCCGAGAGTTGCTGTTGCAGAGCTTCAAGGCTCTTATCCACGGGATAGCTATCGCCGCTAAGCGTAGTTAGCGTAACACGCTCCGAGTAGGTATAGAAGAATGCTACCTCCTCCATTGCCACAGGCACAATCTTATCCTTGTACCTTACAAGCATCGTCTGCAACGCCGCCCCCTGTACCGCTGCCACCATCTGTTCACGACTCTTTTGCTGCTCTCTCTGCTCCGTCGAGGTAAGTCTTTGCAGCTTATCCAACGCACGACGTAACTCCTCCTCCTTATATGGTTTTAGCAGGTAGTCGATGCTGTTAACCTTGAATGCTTCAAGGGCATACTCATTATATGCCGTGGTAAAGATAATGGGAATATCGATGTTGACCCTCTGAAAGATACGAAAGGAGTCGCCATCGGCAAGGTGTATATCCATAAAGACCATATCGGCATTCGGTGCCGAGGAGAAGAACTCCACAGCCTCCTCAACGGATTCCAATACCGCCACTACCTCGACATCCCCCGCCACCGTGGCGAGCATACTACGAAGATTTACCACCGCAGCGGTCTCATCCTCAACAATAATCACCCTCCTCATCACTTTGCTACTCTCTCTAACGGTAGGCGCACCAAGAAGCGCTCACCATCATCTATAACCTCAATATCTCTACCTGCGGCTATCTGCCAGCGACTGCGCAGATTTTGCAAGCCTATACCCGTAGATGGCTCCACGTCGAGCTTTGCACGCTTTTGATTCTCCACCTCGAGCACACCATCCACAACCCTGATTGCCACACGTAATGGATTCTTCGATGTTATAGTGTTATGCTTCACCGCATTACCTATAAGCGGCTGCAACGACAATGCTGGCAATGTCCACGACATATACTCCTGGGCAATGTCGAAGTCGAAGAAGAGCTTATCCTCGTAGCGAATCTTAAAGAGATAGGCATAGGCCTCGGCAAAGGCTATCTCCTCGCGTAGTGTCGTCACGCTACTCTGACCATTCTGGATGATGTAGCGGAAGGTGTAGGATAGCTGGTCGATATACTCCAACGCACGATTGTTATCCTGCTCGCGCACCAACATCGAGAGCGAGTTCAGAGAGTTAAAGAAGAAGTGGGGATTTATCTGTCCCATAAGCATATTGTAGCGCGTCGAGAGGTTCTCGTTTTTAAGGCGCTCGTTCTCCACAACCATCCTCTGTCGCTGTTTAAGCAACATATACAATCTCGCATAGAGCAGCGTCACCACCAACATAAACGAACACTTGGTGAGCACAATAAGATATGTGGCATCGCGAGGGTCACTCTGTAAGAAGAAGACAATACGCATAATGCCATCCTTGAATGCCACCACCGGAGCGAAGAACATACCTACAACAGCGATAAGTATCACAACAAGTACGCGACGAATAAAGCGACGATTGTTGTACTCGCCATCCTTTGTTACGGAGGTTAGCAACAGCAACATCACAAAGGATAGAATCGCATAGTAGAGTATCTGCCAGATAAACTCCACTACCCTACTTGGACGGTCGTAGATGGTGTCGATGTCGAACTTCTCGCCATTACGCATATATACTCTGTCGAGTCGCGGATGTGCGCGCTTTGCCATCTCATCCTCACCCACTTCGCGAGTGCTGAAACTGAGCCTGTCACCCTCCATTAGCTTGTGTGTGCGCACCTGCCAAGCTGTGACATAGACACTATCCGCCCTCTCGCAGTCACAGATGATGTATCCGTGCATATCATCCGAGAGACGTAGCACGCCGCAACTATGTTCATTCTGCTCGGTAGCACTCACATTGCGCTGCGCTATACCACGGTCAGTGATAATCGGCAATAGCAAATATGAGAAGTTAATTACCAAGCTCAACACCACCGCAGTGAAGAGGTGGATAAGTATATTGTTTTTTGCTCGCATCAATGTAAAATATTAACGGAGATTAAGGGTTGTTAAGGGCAAGAAAATAATGAGTAGTGAGTAATTAGTAATTAGTAATGGTTAAAAGGCTGCGCCTTTTTCGGAACCCATCGGAACTCATCTGAACTCATCTGAACTCATCTGAACCCATAAAACAAACCTCCCCAAGCACCACGACCAATTTCTTGTCAGAAGGCATTAGATACAACGCTCGGGAAATTTTGGAGCGATGGGCTGTGCTTGACGTAAATGAGCATTTGACAAACAAGGTAGACGCCAAAAGAACCCAGCAGATAACTTTACCACCACCGAATTTCTTGTCAGAAGGGCGTCATATTTGATGCCAAGTCGAAATTGACACGGATGGGGGTGTACTTGGCGTACATCCCCATTCGGGGCAATGAGCTTGGTGCCGAAGATGACCCCTTATCACAACAAATTCACAAGAAATTACTTGTACCACGAGGCATAAGTACAATAATCTCGTGCTGTACGCTTGATAATCTCGTCGCGCTGCTCTGGTGTTACATCCTTAACTTTCTTAGCAGGAACACCTGCATATACTGAGTATGGCTCGAGCTTCTGGTTTGAGAGCACAAGGGCGTTAGCTGCAACGATACATCCTGTACCTACAACAGCGTTGTCGAGAATAGTTGCACCCATACCGATAAGGCAGTTATCCTCGATGATACCTCCGTGGATAATGGCGTTGTGACCAACAGATACATAGTCGCCAATATGTGTCTGTGATGGATTCTTCGAGCCATCGTAGAGGGTGTGAATCACCACACCATCCTGAATATTTGTGTTGTTACCGATGGTGATGGCGTTAACATCGCCACGAAGCACTGCATTGTACCAAATCGAGCAGTTCTCACCAATCTTTACATTACCAATTACGGTAGCGTTCTCCGCCAACCAAGTATCGTTACCAATCTCTGGCGTGTAGCCACGCACCTCTCTAATTAATGCCATAATTATATCTCTATTTAGTTATTGTTTCTCGTTCTGTTTTGCCTCATTCCAATAGCCATCCATCTCTTCGAGTGTCATCTCGCTAAGTGTTTTACCCTGCTCTTCGGCACGCTGCTCGATGTGGTTAAAGCGACGGATAAACTTCTTGTTTGTACGCTCCAACGCGCCCTCTGGATCGATACCATAGAGGCGGCAAGCGTTTATAAGTGCAAAGAAGAGGTCGCCCATCTCGTCAGTTAGGCACTCCTTATCCTTTGCCTCAATCTCGGCATCTACCTCGCCAAGTTCCTCCTTAACCTTTGTCCATACATCCTCGCGCCTCTCCCAATCGAAGCCCACCGCAGCAGCCTTCTCGCCCACACGGTAAGCCTTGACCATCGCAGGTAGCGACACAGGCACACCACCAAGCGTACCACTCTTGCGCCTCTTCTTTCGTAGCTTCAACGCCTCCCAATTCTGCTTCACCTCCTCAGGGGTGTCGGCATGAATATCGCCATAGACGTGTGGATGACGGTATATCAACTTATCGCAAACAGCATTAGCGACATCGGTGTAGTCAAACGCTCCCTGCTCGTCGCCAAGTTTCGAGTAGAAGGCAACGTGTAGGAGCAGGTCACCCAACTCCTCCTTTATGCCCTCCATATTCTTATCCGTAATGGCATCGGCAAGCTCGTAGACCTCCTCGATAGTGTTGTTTCTAAGCGTGTCGAAGGTCTGCTCTCTATCCCAGGGGCACTCCCTGCGCAACGTATCCATAACCTCCAAAAGGCGCGCTGTAGCCCTCTCTGCCTCGTTCATATTCATATATTTATTGTTTTGGATTAATCTTTCTAAATGGTAATTTCAACACTCCAAAGAATGCCTCGCCAAAGATACCTGATGACATTTTCGAAGTACCCTCCTCGCGGTCGATAAATATTATTGAGACCTCGCCAATGCTAAATCCCAAGCGCCACGCCGTGTACTTCATCTCTATCTGGAAGCCGTAGCCATTCATAGCTATGGCATCGAGGTCGATTCTATCGAGCACCTCACGACGGTAGCCCACAAAGCCCGCCGTAGCATCACACACAGGCATACGGGTCACCGTGCGCACATACTTAGATGCAAAGTATGACATGAGAAGTCGTCCCATAGGCCAATTCACCACATTCACGCCCTTAGAGTAACGCGAGCCTATCGCCACAGCTCTCTCATCGAGCATAGCATCCAAACGCGCAAGATCCTGAGGGTTGTGCGAGAAGTCGCAGTCCATCTCAAAGATGCGGTCGTAGCCACGCTCCAAAGCAAACTTAAAGCCCGCGATATATGCCGTACCAAGTCCGAGCTTACCGCTACGCTCAATCATAAAGAGACGGTCGGCATAGCGTTGTTGCTCCTCACGCACGATGTTTGCCGTGCCATCAGGCGAGCCATCGTCGACAACGAGCAGGTCAAAGCAACCATCGAGCGCCATAACCGTGCTTATCATTTTTGCGATATTCTCCCTCTCGTTATATGTTGGAATTATTATTAATTTTCTCATTATATCATATTCTTAAATTGGCGACCGCCGAATATATAACGCAGAACTATCGAGCCAGAGTATATGCCACGCACCTTTACTCGGCGCACCACCGCCTTACGCTTTGCCGATAGCGCCTTATGCCACTTTATAAACTCCCACCACGCCAAAACAACACTCCACGCCATACGTGGTCGTAGCGTAAGAAGATAGGCTACCGCCTCCGCCATATCGGTAAATGGTCGCGCCACAGCCACCACCATACGTTGCATGGGTGTAGAACACTTGTAGAGCATCGCAAGGTTGTTTCTATGATTTAGGAATACCTTGCGTGGTGACGCGGGCAGAGTGCCTCCACCGAGGTGGTAGACCTTAGAGCGTGGCTCAATCCTGATACGCCAACCGCCGAGCTGCATACGCCATTGGAGGTCTATCTCCTCCATATGGGCAAAGAAATCGGCATCGAAGCCCCCTAACTGGTGGTAGACCTCGCTACGGCAACACATCGCCGCCCCCGAAGCCCAGAATATATCTCTGCTATCGTCATACTGACCTCTATCGCGCTCCACCGCCGAGAGTATTCTACCTCGACAGAATGGATAACCCAGGTAGTCTATAAAGCCTCCCGCAGCACCTGCATACTCAAACTTATCGTGCTCGGTATCGGATAACAATTTAGGCGCTACAACCGCTACATCGGGGTTGTTGTCGAGCACCTCAACCAAAGGCTGCCACCACCCTTCGGTAACCTCCACATCGGAGTTTAGCAAGAGGTAGTATTGCGCCTTAATCTCCCGCAAAGCGCGGTTATAACCCTCTGCAAAGCCGTAGTTTTGATCCAAGCGTACCACACGCAACTCTGGGTACTTCATTCTAAGCCACAGTAGCGAGTCGTCCGTAGAGCCATTATCAGCCACTACAACCTCGACATCCTCGCCCACGGTGTGCTCCACAACACTTGGCAAATAGCGCTCCAAGTGTTTGCGCCCGTTCCAATTGAGTATTACTACGCTTAGCTTTGCCATAACCTACTCTTCGTCGTCGCTATCTATGCTACGCTTAGCATCGTAGCCCTCGACCACAATCACAAATTCGCCCTTAGGCTCATGCTCCTTAAAGTGTGAGATAGCCTCAGCAACAGTACCACGCACCGTCTCCTCGAACTTCTTAGTAATCTCGCGTACCACAGCCACACGGCGCTCTGCACCAAAGGTCTCAGAAATCTGCTCCAAGCACTTGACAACGCGATAAGGCGACTCGTAGAAGATAACGGTACGGCTCTCCGTCGCAAGCTCCTGCAAACGCTTCATACGACCCTTCTTCTGCGGCAGGAAGCCCTCAAAGCAGAAACGGTCACAAGGGAAGCCACTCTGCACAAGGGCTGGAATAAGTGCCGTAGCACCCGGCAGGGTGACAATATCTATTCCCTCCTCAACACACTTGCGCACGAGTAAGAAGCCAGGATCCGAAATACCTGGAGTACCAGCATCCGACACTAACGCCACATCCTTACCCGCGGCGATAGACTCCGCCACACGACCCACGGTGGCATGCTCGTTGAACTTATGGTGCGAATGCATAGGCTTCTCGATGCCAAGATGGCGCAATAGGTGCGAGGTGGTACGAGTATCCTCCGCGAGGATGAAATCTACCTCTTTAAGCACGTTAATCGCCCTAAGGGTTATATCTTCGAGGTTGCCAATCGGCGTTGGCACGATATATAGTTTTGCCATTTGAAATAGTATTAAGCCAATTTACGCTCTATAAGCGAGACAAGGAGCTTTGCAGCCTCCAAGTCGGGATTCCAACGGAAATTCTCCACAATATAGATGATGCACTCGTCAAGGTCCTCGAACTCATCGAGAGTATCTATCGTAGCCTCATAACGCGCAGCATCGCCACCAAAGAGGTCACGTATCATAAGGAACTTATCGTTGAGACCTATCGCCTGACGAAGCTCCGTAATGCGATTAAATGGCGTTGTAGCAACATCATCCTTAGCCATCTGGTCCGCCAAGGTCTTAACGCCGCCGAATGTGTCGCCAAGACGCATCTGTGGCGCTGCGGTTGTAGGCTCAGGCGTTGACTCTGCTACGGGCACAGCCTCCTCACTCTTAGCAACCTCGGTTGCTTGTGTATTCTCCACCACCTTAGACTCAGGCTCTGCTACGTTCTGCGCAGGTAGAGGGTTGTCGCTATACAACGATATCATCTTGCGTCGCGACTTCGAGCGCACAGGAATATCGTTCAAATCAAAGAGACCCGCACCCATAGGCTTTGGTTCCTCTGGCGTTGGCTCAGCTATTGGCTCTGGGGTTGGCGCAGGCTCTGGGGTTGGATCCTCTACAACTGGAGCAACCACCTTCACTACAACCTCAGACGCTGGCTCTGGTGTTAGCTCCTCTACAACGGGAGCACTCGCCTTAACGTTCTCTGCTGGTTGCTCCGCCTCAGGCTCATCATTAAGACCAAGCAAAGCATCTATATCAAGTGCATTGTAGAATGACTCCATAGAGGCTACATCTGAAATAGATGCTGTCTCCTCCTCTCGCTCCTCCTCTGTTTCCTCCTCTCTCTCCCCGATTGGTATCTCTTCGATTGGAGCCTCTTCGATAACAACCTCAACCTCTATCTCCTGCTCGGTATCGGCTACAAAATCGACACTCTCCTCGCTATCAAGATTCTCTACATCGACCACAAGAAGCTCGTCGTAAATAGCTCTAAGCTCACCAAGAGCAATATCTCGCTCGATCTGTGGCACACCGCTCTCTACCTTCCAGCTATCGACAATAGCGGCAACACGCTTTAATCTCTCTGTTATAGTTTTACAATTCATATTCGTAAGTATATAATCGTACCAAAGGTACGAAAAAAATATCAAACATCAAAAACATAACTATAAAACTTATCACACACAAAAGAGAAGGGGCTGGCTAAAAAGTAATTTAGCCAGCCCCATAATGAAGTAGTAGCGACTACTCACCACCCTCCTCATAGTCATCAATCCACGGTACAGTCTTCATATCCTCTGTGGTAAGAGCCTCCACCTGAGCATCTGAAAGTAGCGCTTTATCGCCATTCTTAAAGACGATATCATTAATCGAGCTAATAGTTAGCTGATATGAAGCGTAGTCATCAGCAGTTGCAGAATAGTCGGTATTCTTAGAGTAGATACCATAGATCGCGGTAATAGTAGCCACAGAGCCATCCTTACATATATTCTGGCGTGCAAAGCGTGAGTAACCACTTGTACGGAGTGTATAGAGACCGTGCGCAGAGCATACGGTAGCCTCAGGATTATAGGTAAAGCATACAGAGCCATAGAGGCTACGACCGGTAATCTCCTCCTTAAATGCCCAATTATACCAACCCTTAGAGACTGTTGGACGTGGGTCTGTGTACAACCAGCTTGGGTAGATATTGTCAAACGAACCACTCTTCAACGCAGGGTTTGTATAGATCACAGGCTCAAGGATAGGATAACCATCCTCGTTAAGGTCATCCTTACCATCCTGATCCTTATCCACACGCTCAAGGATAACATCACCGTTCTCATCGAACTTAAATGATGGAACACCAGCATAGCGGCACTGGATATCCTCGAAACGCATCAAGCGACCATACATCAACTCGCGCTGAGTCATCTGGAATGAGCTCAATCTACCATTAACCTTAACCTTCGTAGTCTTAAACACCTCGAGATAGTTATCTGGGGTTACGGTGATAATGTCCACGCTCTCAGGATCAAGCAACCACTCCTCATAGCTACCCACCTTAAACTCACCAGCGCTCTCACCAGCAAACACGTGCTTATCAATAATGCTTTGAAGCTCAAGGTTAGAGTTTGCATAAAACTTATGCTCTTTAGCCTTGTTCCAAGACTCTGATGGAGGTCCACCCAACGACAACATCATACGGTAGTTACCGAGATAGAGACCTGTAAGATGTACATATACCCAAGTACCCTTCTTGTATCGTAGACCTACGTTATTATTGAGTTTAATCTCAATACCAGAGGTCTCATCCTGAATATAGAGAGACTTATATACATTTCCCTCGGTGTCATCAGAGATTACCTTACCCTTGATATAGAGCTCCTCGCCAGGGAAAATTACCTTAGGCTCTACCTGGAAATCGCAATCATATATCTGCTCACCAATAACCTTAGAGATCGTATCACCCCAACTACTATTCGCGCCAGTGTTGTTTAGATTGCCATAGGCATTTTTAAGCTCTGCAATAGTAATCTGCTTAGCACCATCGAACATCTCCTCAAAGCTTGCGTCGGTGTAAACATCATAGGGGGCAACCAGCGTGTACTCTTCGTAGCAACTTACGCTAAATAATGCTACTACAAAAAATGCAAATAATCTATTCAATTTCATAACAATATGTCATATTAAGTCATTAGAAACGGAAGTAAACATTGAGGTAGTAGTTAAGTCCGTTCATATAGAAATACTTCGAGTTGAAACGACTATACGTAGTTGGCTTTGAAGTATTAATTTTGAACTGATTTTGATCGTCAGGGAAGATAATTGGATCATTAATCTTGTTCAGACGCATCTGCTCGTAACCACCAGTACGAATATCCTGATTGTTAAGAATATTGCTTACCTGCAAGCTAAAACCAAGAGTATATTTGTAGTCAATTCTCCAATTCTTACCGATGCTTGCGCTTAGAGTATAGGCGCTACCCAAATACTCCTGAGCACGAATCTCATCGATAACCTCATTCATAACATATGCTCTCTGGAAACCTGTTGTATTCTCGTCGTACATACCATAGATGTGGAACAACTCATCACGCAACGACGCAGTACGATACATTGGGTTCATTGAGAGGTAAAGGCGATCATAGTAGTTGAAATCCAACGATGCAAACCAGTTGTTCGCACCTCGGAAGTTAAGACCAACATTGATAGCAGTCTGAGGTGTGCTCTCAACCTTCATACCCTCCCACTCAACGACACTATTTACTACGTCAACAGCGTTGTTGTCAATCATCTGTGTAAAGCGAGGATTCGAAGTGTAGATATAGTCACCAAGGCTCACAGCACCCTGCAACGAGAGGCCCCAAGCGATAGGGATGCTATAACCAAGCTCGATACCCATATAGCGCTTGTCGATGCCCGACATTGCGAAGTTGGTGAATGAGCTCTGCGTGTCATCATAGAATGAGATAACCTTCGACTGATCCATCATCTGGTGTAGTATGCCGAGAGGCGTGCACGCACCCAAGGAGTGTTAAGGTTGTACGAAATATCGAAACCATAGATGCGCTCGGGGCTAATGCCAGGAGTTATCTGGTTACGCGTACGCGCAGAAACAAAGGCGTTGTTGAACATGGGAGCATTCTGCATGATTGTAGCATTTGCCTCGATTGTGTGCGAACCATTGAAGCGGTATGCGAGGTTAACCTTACCCTTGTATGTGAGGCTGCTAACCTTGTCCGAATCGCCAAACGATGTCAAGCCACGGTCGCCACCAGCATTCTCATTGAGGAAGAGACCCTTCTCCCAAAGACCCTCACGCCAGAGGCTTGAGAAACCTACCTCGGCACCGATATTTGCAGAGAAACCACCCGCAGCAACATCGTACATAGCCCAGAGCTGACCCTGGCGAACGTGTGCATAGTAGTCGTAGTTGTATTTGTCACCCTCTTTAACTGCCTGAGCGTGACCATGCTCACGATAGTAGGCCATGTTATTCTGGTAAGATACAACATTGCTACCGAAGTCGCGCTCTGCGAACTTGTCAACATCCAACCAGTAGTCGCCACCGAGCAAGTCCTTAACAGTTGAGTAGTACTCTGTGCGGTTAACGCGGGCACGCACACCTGCAGTAAGCTTCGAGCCACCACGGAAGATGTGGTTGAGCTGTGCAGCAAAGTTGTAGTCAATCTGGTCTGTGTGACGCTCCTCAATCATATAGGCTGCACGGTGACCCTCGCCATACTGATTGTTAACCTCACCCACCATGTTATTCTGAATCAAGCCATCGAAATCGATGTAACCGTCCCAGTTCTGCATATACTCGATATACTTCAAGCGATCAGTCTCGAGGTCAGTATCGGTAAATGGAAGAGTCATGTCGTTGGCCTCAGCGAAGTTGTTGAGCAAAGTACGACGCTCCAAGCGGTCGCCATAGTACGAAGGCATCACGCGGTAGTAGTCG
>JAZOSJ010000114.1:0-21929 GCA_045657045.1 Alistipes sp. | reverse complement strand
CTACTAATAGGCATCATCGCCAACCTCCTCATCAATCCAAGGCACAGTCTTCATATCCTCGGTTGTAAGGAACTCTACCTGCTCATCGGTAAGCAATGCATCCTTGCCATTCTCAAACTCAATATCGTTGATAGAGCTAATAGTTAGCTGATATGAGGCATAGTCCCTGGCATCTGCAGTATAGCTTGTATTCTTAGAATAGATACCATAGATAGCCGTAATGGTAGCCTTCTCGCCATCCTTGCAAATGTTCTGACGCGCAAAACGCGAATAACCACTTGTACGAAGTGTATAGAGACCGTGTGCAGAGCATAGCGTTGCATCTGGGTCGTATGTGAAGCATACAGAGCCATAGAGGCTACGACCTGTAATCTCCTCCTTAAACGCCCAGTGATACCAACCCTTAGAGACTGTAGGGCGAGGGTCTGAATACAACCAGCTTGGATAGATATTCTCGAAATCACCACTCTTCAAACCAGGGTTTGTATAGGTCTCTGGCTCAAGAATCTCTACGCCATTCTCATCAACATCATTGACACCATCGCCATCCTTATCAACTGTAGTCATCACAACATTACCCTCTTCGTCGAACTTCAATGCCGGAACACCAGCATAGTGACACTCCAAACCCTCAAAGCGCATCAAGCGACCATACATCAACTCGCGCTGCTTCATCTGGAACGACTTAGTAAACTTACCCTCCAAAGTAACCTTAGATGGAGAGAAGACCTCAAGGTAGTTATCTGGTGTAACAGTGATAATATCTACGCTCTCAGGCATATCCTGCCACTGAACATAGTTACCAACCTTAAGTTCACCAGCACTCTCACCAGCAAAGACGTGCTGATCGATAATGCTCTGAAGTTCAAGGTTTGAGTTAGCATAGAACTTATGCTCGCCAGCCTTGTTGTAAGACTCTGATGGAGGTCCACCCAACGACAACATCATACGGTAGTTACCAAGGTACAAACCTGTAAGGCGAACATATACCCAAGTACCCTTCTTGTACTTTAGACCAACGTTATTGTTAAGCTTAATCTCAATACCCGATGTCTCGTCCTGGATATAGAGGGTCTTATATACATTACCCTCAGTATCATCAGAGATTACCTTACCCTTGATATAAAGATCCTTACCCTCGAAGATAATAGGAGTCTTAACTTCGTATACATGGCTATACTTCTCCTCGCCGATAACCTTAAAAACAGTATTTGACCAAGCAGCATTCTCGCCCTTACCGCTAATCTCACCATAAGCATACTTCAACTCAGCAATAGTAATATGCTCCGCATTAGGAAACATCTCCTTGAAGCTATCATCGGTATATAGGCTATCTGGCTCTACAAGCGTAAACTCCTGCTCGACACAGCTAACAGTCGATAATACGACTGCAAAAATTGCAAAAAGTTTATTTAATTTCATAGCACAATCATTTTAAGCCGTTAGAAACGGAAGTAAACATTCAAATAGTAGTTAAGTCCGTTCATGTAGAAATACTTAGAATCGAAACGAGAGTATGTCGTTGGCTTAGTAATAATCTTCATCTCACCCTCCTGATCAGGGAAGATAATCGGATCACTCATCTTATTAAGACGCATCTGCTCGTAACCACCTGTACGGATAGTCTGGTTGTTTAGGATATTGTTAACCTGGAAGCTAAAGCCAAGTGTATACTTATAAGCTATACGCCAGTTCTTACCAATGCTTGCACTTAGAGTATAGGCACTACCTAAATCCTCCTGAGCACGCACCTGGTCGATAATATCAACTACATAGGCCTTCTGACGACCTGTCTCAAGGCTATCCCAACCATAGATTCTAAAGAACTCCTCACGCAAAGACTCTGTACGATAGAATGGGTTCATCGAAAGGTACAAATCGTCGTAGTAGTTGAAATCCAACGACGCAAACCAGTTGTTAGCACCACGGAAGTTGAAGCCAATGTTGATAGCTGTCTGAGGTGTACTCTCAACCTTCATACCCTTCCAATCTACAACGCTATGCTCAACATCTACAGCGTTGTTGTCAATCATCTGAGTAAAACGAGGATTTGAAGTATAGATATAATCACCAAGGCTCACAGCTCCCTGCAACGAGAGACCCCACGCAATAGGAATGCTATAGCCAAGCTCAACACCCATATAACGCTTGTCTATACCCGACATAGCAAAGTTTGTGAACGAGCCCTGAGTATCATCGTAGAACGAAATCACCTTCGACTGATCCAACATCTGGGTATAATATGCCGAGAAGCGAGCCTTGATCCAAGGCAAGCGGAGGTTATAGGTAGCATCTACACCGTAGATTTTCTCTGCCGATAGACCAGGAGTAATCTGGTTACGTGTACGAGCCGATACAAAGGCGTTGTTGAAGTTCGGAGCATTCTGTATAGCCGATACGTTAGCCTCCACAGAGTGCGCACCAGAGAACTTATATGTTGAATTAACCTTGAATCTATATGTGAAGTGGTTAATCTTATCAGACTCACCAAGCGATGTCTTACCACGATCACCATTAGCATTAATGTTCTGGAACAAACCCTTCTCCCAGAGACCCTCACGCCACATAGACGATAGACCTACCTCAGCACCAAGATTCAGGTATAGACCACCCTGAGCATACTCGTAGATACCCCACAACTGACCCTGACGAACGTGTGCATAGTAGTCGTAGTTGTACTTATCACCCTCCTTAACAGCCTGAGCGTGACCGTGCTCATTGTAGTATGCCATATTGTTCTGGTCGTTGATACCAGAGCCGAAATCGCGCTCTGCAAACTTATCAACATCCACCCAATAGTCACCACCAAGCAAGTCCTTAACAGTGCTGTAATACTCCGTGCGGTTGATACGCGCACGAATACCACCTGTTAGCTGCGAGCCATCCTTGAAGTCATGAACAAGCTGAATAGCAAGGTTGTAGTCGAGCTGATCTGTACGACGCTCCTCAATCATATATGAAGAACGGTGACCCTCACCATACTTAGCATCCTTGTCGCCATTCATATTGCTACGAATCAACTCATCAAAGTCGATATAACCTGTCCAATCCTTAGCAAGTTCAAGCTCCTTCTGCTTTGTTGTCTCAAGATCTGTTTTGGTAAATGGCACTACATTACCTGGATTATTCTCAGCGAAGGTATTTAGAAGCATACGACGCTCCCATTTATCACCGTAGTATGATGGCAACTTACGGTAATAGTCAGGACGTGGATCCTCACCTCTGTGCCATGTAAGTGCCGAGTAGCCGTTGTAACCAAAACGGAGAGATGTAGCAGCCACGAGACGTGTATCCTCGGTAATCTGCCAGTTGTAGTTCAACATCGCAATAGGCTCGTGCATACGGCGTACGCGAGAGTTTCGCATCTCGCCATTCTGCATACCTACGTTAGGGTTGTAGTAGTGATTACCCCAAAGCTCATACGCCTCCTCGGTGGAAGCCTGCTGCGCACCACGCTGCGTAGGAGCAGCAAGTATTGTAGCCGAAAGACGATGGCGAGAGTTAAAGGTCTTCTCAGCCGAGAAGAAGTAGCCATAAGCGTTATAGTAAACACCCTCCACATAGCCGTGCTGACCCTGACGAGTAGATAGCGAGAAGCCATAAGACCAGCCGTTATCCAACTGACCTGATGCATAGCTAAGCATAACACGATAGCGGTATAGCTGAGTAGCATTCACCACGCTCGAACGGAAGCCCTTACGAAGCTGCGAAGCACGAGCATTGATATTTGTAGTACCAGCAACACCACCAACACCGTAGTCAGACATCTTCAAACCGGAGGTGTTCTCCTGATTACGTGTAGCATCGTTAAGACCGCTCCACAATGACCATGGACCGTAGCTTGTGAGCGCATCGTTGAAACGAATACCGTTAAGGTAGACATCCTGATACTGTGAGTCGTAACCACGCACATTGAAGCGCATCTCTGAGAAGCGATACGATGCGATGTTGTTGAACAAATCCTTCGATGCTGACAGCTGTGGCAACGCCTTGCTATCGCCGAAGGTCTCTACATCGGTATCATACTCGACGAATGCTGAGTTGTCGACGGTATCCATAGTGTTTGGCACCATCACCACAGCGTGCATATCGTGTACAAGCTCCTTCACACGCACCATAACCTCCAACTGCTCGAAGTCTGGGGCATCGAACGTAAGAAGATACTGTCCTGGAGCAAGTCCCTCGATATAGAACTCACCTTTACTATTAGTCTTGATGGTTCTCGACACCTGGTCGATAGTGATAATCACTCCACCAATAGGCTCGCGACCCTCGCGCGACACAACCTGACCCTTCATACCACCATCCTGGGCATAGGCACCAAGAGATATTAGGGCAGATAGTAGCAGTAGTAAAAATTTCTTCATATATTATACTTTACTTTTATGACGTTATATAACAAGACCTCTTCGCGTTACTTACCAATGTAGATATATACAGGGAAGTGGTCGCTATAACCATCCTGGAAGTTGTTCGACACGAAGGTACGCAATGGATAGTTCTTGTACTGACCCTCGAGTTGCAACATATATGGTCGTGTGAAGATATTACCATAGAACTTCTCACCCTTGATAATCTTGAATGTACCCCTCTCGGCATTTACCAAGTTCTCGGTAACACAAATGTTATCAAACAAGTTCCACTCATCCTGATAAGCGAGCGTACCAAGACCGGCACGAAGCATCTCGTTATAAGGGTTGAAGAAGTCGCCTGGCTCAAGCTCCTTAACGTCTCCCTTAGCACCCATAACCTCTACAAGGCTGTCATCGGTAGCATCATCGTTGAAGTCGCCCATTACAATAACCTTTGTAGCAGGGTTCTCGGCAAGGAGCGAATCCTTAATCTCGCGAATCTGCTTTGCACAAGCATCGCGCTTGAACTGCGAAGCCTCCTTACCACCAAGGCGTGATGGCCAGTGCGACACAAGGAAGTAGAATGGCTCATCCTCGATAGTACCCCACATCACCACCAAGTCACGAGTACGGAAGTTAGGCAAGCCCTCAACGTGAAGCTTGATGTTATCCGAGCCCTCGAGCTTGAATACATCCGAGCGATACAAGAAGGCTACATCCACACCACGAGCATCTGGCGAATCGTAGTGACAGATACGATAGTTAGCACCTTTAAGCTTAGGCTGAGAGACAAGATCCTCCAACACGCTACGGTTCTCAATCTCCGAAACACCAATTACAATTGGATAATCCTTCTGCTTGGCAGCAATATCGAACAATACGCGCTCCATGCTCCACAACTTTTTCTCATAGCGAGTCTGATTCCACTGCTTAACTCCCGTTGGTGTAAACTCATCGTCGTGAGTCTCAGGGTCGTTGTAGATGTCGAAGAGATTCTCCAAGTTGTAGAATACTACTGCGTATGGCTTATCCTGCGCTGAGAGTGAGGCCACAGTAAATAGCGCCATACATAGCATTAACACCGTTTTCTTCATATTTGTATAGTTTTAGTTATAAATTTCCGTCTGCAATTTATTAGTATATACCCCACTCCAAAGGCACCTTCTTCTGCTTTACGCTCTCTTCAATGCTATCGTCAATCATTGGGAAGAATGTGAAGCCGGTACGCTCCTCAAGTTCAGCCACAGTGATGCAATCTGCTGCGGTGAAGTTGGTGTCGTTACCCGTATCCTCGTGCTCCATCCAAAATACTATAGCACGTAACTGTGAAGCATCGGTAATCTGCGCTATGCGCTTGCCAGTATTACCTTTCGAGGTGCGTAGCAACGCCTTGTAGTAGTATGTAGGCGTAGGACATATATTTCCAGATCTGTCAGTGGTCTGAGTGTCAATAGAGGAGTTGTGCGTACCTCCAAAATAGGCTCCTGTAACCACATATAACGTATCTTTACATATCCAATTACGCACCTTGCCCTCCAAATTAGCCCACTTATTCTGGTTGAAGTTATACTGCTGAGGAGTCATATTTGTTGCATAGAATGTCTGATCCATCATCTGCTGCGAACACTTTCTATCTGCCGCAGGAAGCTGATGACCTCTATCATACCAACCGTTGTATGAGCCGATACCGAGGTTTGCCTGATATTTGGTATCTACATCAGGGTCGTAACCGAATTTACTATTATTTCGGTTTGCACTACCTGTGGTATAGCAAGAGTGCAGTGGATATGCAACCCACAACGAAGCGCGATAATCAGGGTCGAAGCAGTAGGTGTAGTTACGGGCACGAGACCTGCCGCCCATCTCACCGAAGTAGGTATTGAAGATATAGTTGTCCTCAGCCTTACACACAGGCAACTCCGGCCACTCGCGCTGAAAAGCAACTGATGGATCGTAGCTATGCTGTGTAAATGATAGGTCGAACGACTTGCCATCACTAAACGATACTACCACCTGAGCGGTGCGACTCTCGCCCGAAGCGTTCTTCGCGAAATAGATAAAGATCGCCTTATCAGATCCCTCCATCTTACCCTCGATATAGGTTTTAGCGCCCGATAGCGATGCCCAATTTCCTACGGAGCTTACGGTTATCGAGTATGATCTACCCTGTTGCGCACGCAACACCACAGCGCAGTTTGTATTCTCGCCATTAACCTCCGTGTTTTTGAGATAAGCCTCACTTCGAATAGTCTCCCCCTCTGCATCACCGCCACAAGCCACAGCCATAAGCGCAATCACCACTGCGCCTACCACCGTCGACACCATCTTAGCAACTGTATATATATAGGTATTGTAAAATTTCATCCTAAAATTATTTGCGATAACCTCTCGCAGACTTGGGTGGGAAACCCCACCCAAGCCCTCGGCGAAAGGAAGAAAATTTAATTACTTAAGTGTTACTCCAGCTAAAATTACACGAGTTGCACCTGAAACAGAGCTTAGTGTAATAGTTGATGTTTCTGTAAGACCTGTAAGGCTTACATTATAGCAATCAGCTGTTTCATCAAGTGTAATTGTATAAGGTGCATTGTTTGCAGCACCAGTATTAGATGTTAGTGTCAATGTTGTAACCTCAGTACCATCTACTGAAATGGCAATCTTACCTGCCTTACCATTCCAAGATACACCATAGAAAGATAAAGTTGCATCACCTGATACACCTACTGCGCTTGATGTCAATGTACCAACTACAGATGATGTACCAAATTTTATAACCTTACATGCCTCACCATTGATAGTAGCATCCTGCAAATAGACCTTATTTGTCTCTACAATATTAGCAGTAAAAATATCCTGTGATGCAAATTTTCCATTAGGGTCAATCTCTGGAGCCTCACCTGGAACAAGTGATACAAAGATAGCATTCTTACCCTGTGCAGTACCATTGTATGATGTACGAACGGTCTGAACAGTGATAGTATCACCTACCTTAGCACCTGACTCTGCCCAATACTTCTCTGCACCTGTAGGGCTGCAAAGACCATAGATAAGCACCTCAGCAGTATCATCCTTAAGATAGAAGTTACCGTATGTTGTGTTAGTTACAGATGTAATCACACCTGTAAGCTCATAGATAGTGTTATCCTCAGCAGCTGCCAAGAACTCTGTTACAGTTGCCTTAACAACCTCACCTGGAGTCTCTGGAGTCTCTGGAGTCTCTGGAGTCTCTGGCTGGCTTGGAGCCTCGAAAGCGATAGGCTCGTCAGAAAGCTTAACACCAAATACGATAGCACGTGCAGATGCCATTGTTGAATCTGCTGTTGTCAAAGCGAAGTTTGCATCAGTAGAGAACTCGATTGTAGATGTCTCTGTCAAGCCCTCAAGCAATACTGAGAAGTGATCAGTCTCTGCAAGTACAAGAGCTGTGAATGGAGGGTTACCTGTTACACCATCGTTAGAAACGAGCTTCTGCGACATTGTAGCACCACCATCAACACGATAGTAAAGAGTTACATCGCCACCCTTCCAGCCCTGAGCGTAGAAGTTAAGGTACTTGTTACCAGATACGCCAACAGCTGCAGATGTGAACTTACCAGCCTGCTTAGACTTACCCAACTTGAAACCTGTTACATCATTGCCGCTGATAGAAGTACCATTAATGGTGTAAACAGCATTTGTAGAGTCATCAGTAGAGCAAACGAATGCTACATCAGAAGCGTAAGGACCCTCAGCTGGCGCTACTGGCTCCTGTGTACCCTCACCTACAACATGTGAAATGTATGTTGCATTCTTCATCTGAGGCTCACCGTTGTATGAAGTGCGAGTACCATAAACGGTGATAGTATCACCCTGCTTCAAACCAGCAGCAGCAAACTGCTTCTGCTGCTCACCAGCAGGAGTTAGAAGGCCATAAACATAAACAGTACCAGTAGCATCAGTAATATCGAAGTTACCATACTGAGTGTTAACAACATTTGTAATCTCACCTGTAAGCTTGTAGATAGTAGCATCCTCAGCAGCAGCCAAGAACTGCTCAACAGTAGCCTCTGTCATCTGTGGCAACACAGCCTCCTCAAGAAGAGTTACCTGCTGACCACCGTTACCTACCATCAACTTAAGGTCGTCGATACGGTATGCACTTTTAAAGCTTGTAGTAAACTTGATATGGAGTGCCTCTGGAAGCTCGCTCAAAGTGAAATCAGCGGTATTCAAGCTATATACACCTGGCTCAGTACCACCTGCGCGTGTGTACTCAATCTCTGACCAAGCAACACCATTCTTAGAGATATAGAGTTTGAACTCATCAGCAGAGAATGGGCTATCAGGATAATCCTGATGATACTTCTCAGCAACGAAAGAGATCTTATAGCTCATATGACCAGCCTTCAATGGAGCAATGTTCTTCACAAGGAAGACACCACCATCACCAAAGAAGATGTTGTTATTACCAGAAGCTGGGTAGTTGTTGTAGTTAGACTGTCTGTTAGAACGAACTGACATCTTGTTACCGCCATAAGTTACACCAGCTGATGCAGGACCCTCAGCATTTGAGAACTCGATCTCATCAATATAAGGGAATCGAGCATAGTCGTCACCGTCATGGATCTGCTTCTCAGCAATCTGAGCATCGAAGTTGTCGCTATAAAGAACCTCCTCCTCGACAGCCTCGTTCTGGTCAGCAGACTGGCTGATAGTAAGTTTCTTTGTATCCCACACAGCATTGTCATACTGTGCATTAAGAGCAGAAACCTTTACCTCAGTAGAACGAGCAACGCCAGAAGTGTTCTCAGCAACATGAACTGTAATAGTACCGTTGTTCTTACCTGATGTAGGAGTTACAGTAACCCAATCAGCAGCTGCATCAACAACAACTGTCCAATTTGAGTTAGAAGTAACGTTAACTGGCTTACTCTCCTCAGCAGCTGTGAAAAGAAGAGTCGACTCAGAAAGCTCGACTTTAGGATCTGCCTTAGCTGGCTCCTCCTGAGGAGTACAGCCAACAAATCCCATCGCCGTACCAAGCACCATCGCAAACGCGAAGATTGACTTGAAAAATTTGTTAGACATAATTAAAATTGTTTAGTTAATAAAAAGGTTTTATAAGTGTAATAACTTGTTCAAATCCCCATTTCGCAAGCCCTCAGCAAGCATTCCAATTACTCACCGCAGAACTCTAAACGTCCGCCTATACCTATTAGGTATAGTGGACTAGCAAAGGTACGACAAATTATCAAATAAAAAAAAATAATGGCACAAAAAATCGCACCATTATAAGAGATGTTATACAAATTAGCAAATCAAGTTAATAATATGAGGCTATGTGTCTCTATTTCGATTGCTATTAAGCCTATTTTAGGACTCTCTATATCAATCCCAAATAACCAGCAAAATAGACTCAAACCAATTGATAAAGCGCTCTTAAACAAAATACGAACGGTGGTAAGAAAATATACCAACCGTTCGTATTTTTGTAGACAGAAGTCTGTCCAACAAAGAGGCAAAATTACTTAATCTTCTTGCGAACCTCCTCCAAAGCCTTAACGCGAGCTACCTCAGCCTTAGCCAAAGCGATGTTGCTCTTCTGCTTCTGGATCTCAGCCTCAGTGTTAGTCTTAGCAGCAGTAACCTCCTGCTTTGTACGAGTTACCTCCTGCTTGTAGATAAGGTTTGCAGCCTCGAAATCAGCCTTAGCCTGGCGCTCCATACGCTTAATCTCCTCAAGTGAATACTCATAAGTATCCTTAGCAGTCTCCAAATCGATGCGAAGCTGCTGTAGACGCTCCTTAGAGTTCTTCTTTACTCGCTTCTCCTCCTGCTTTGAAGCCTTGATTGCGTTCTTCTGTGCTACCAAAGCGCGATCGTACTCAATACGAGCCTCAGTGAGGGTCTTCTCTGGAGTCTGTGCTGACAAAGAGCCTACAGCTACGATGGCAGCGATTGTCAAGATAAATCTCTTCATAACTTCATCAGGTTTTTAATGTATTTAGATTTTAATGCAAATATAGGCAAAATTTCTTATAAACCAAAAAAATCTATAAATAAATTGTAAAAAAAATATTAAATGGATACTATTCAATACTAAATATAATACTGGTTATATACCGAGTTTACAACTTAAACTCTACGATAATAGCAGACATCGGCTCAATACTAAGATTCTGCATATCGACTACATCACCCGTAACAACATTGCGTCCCTGGCCAAGGCGCGAGCTAATCTCGCTATAACGCGACCAAGGTACAAGATGGCTGTCGTTACTATTATTTATATATACGAACACCACATCCGTATCGTTATAACGGAAAAAGGCGTAGGTATTATCGCGGTCGATAAAGTGCAAGGTCTTACCCGAGTGGATAACCTCCTTCGACTTACGCCAATTAGCCAAGTGGCGCGTGTAGTCGAAGATCTCCTTCTGATCGCCCTTATGCTGCGAAGCATCGAAGAGATTGACACTATCACCAGCCCAGCCACCAGGGAAGTCACAACGCAAGCCTGGGTGACCCATAGAGCGATCCGTAGAGCGGAACATCAACTCATCGCCATACAACATCTGTGGCATACCACGCATAGTGCAGAGCAACGTGTGGACAATCTTCATACGACGAACATCACCCTCACATACATCGCCGACACGGTCGGTGTCGTGGTTGGCGGCCATAATCATCATATTATCCAAGTCGTGGTACACGAAATCGTGCGACAACACCTCATATACGCGAGTCATACCCTGACCCCAGCCACCATTGCCACTTTCGCACATAGCCGCGCGCAAAGCATCGTGTAGAGGGAAGTCCATGATAGACTTCAAATTCGAGTCGAAGCCATCCTTATTATAGTTACCACCCTGCCAATATGCCAACTGAGGGATAGAGGATGTCCATACCTCACCAACGATATTGAAATTAGGGTACTCAGCCATAACAGCCTTGCACCACTCACTCATAGGCTGCTTCTCGTTATAAGGGTATGTATCAACACGGAAGCCATCCAAATCGGCATACTCAACCCACCACACAGCCCACTGCTTGAAATAGTTGAGCAAGAACTCGTTATCCAAGTTCATATCTGCCATTGATCTATCAAACCAGCCACTCTCCATCTGATACAAATCAGATTTCGAAGCGTTGAAATCCATATTTGTAGAGAAGGTCCAATTCGACTGTGTGTACTCATCCCACTTGTGCACCCAATCACCAAATGGAAGATCCTCATACCACCAATGTGACGTAGAGCTATGGTTAGGCACAATATCCATAATAACCTTCAAATCGCGCTTGTGACACTCCTCGACATACTCCTTATACAACTCGTTAGTACCAAAGCGTGGGTCGATAAGGTAGTAGTCGCTACATGAGTAGCCATGGTACGAAGCACCATTCTCATTATCCAAAAGCAATGGTGTAGACCAGATAGCCGTAGCACCCAAGTCGGCAATATAGTCGAGGTGGTCGATCATACCCTGCAAGTCGCCACCATGACGAATCCACGCCTTTGAACGATCAGCCTTCTCGGCAGTATCATTGGTGGAGTCGTTCTCTGGATTGCCATTTGCAAAGCGGTCAGGCATAATCAAATATACAAAATCGGCATTCGTAAAGCTCAAACGCTCACGCGAGCCCTCGCGTCGCTCCGCAATCGTATATTTATAGTCATACTTACGCTTGCCGTTTGTAAAGCGCAACGTGTAGTCACCAGCCTTAGCATCAGCCTCGATAGCAACATCCACAAAGAGATAGTTTGGACTCTCTGCCTTATGCACGCCCTTTATCGAAACACCCGCATTCTCAGGCAAAATCTGAACATCGCACAACGAAATGTTGCTACCATTTACCATTAGTTGCAAATCGGTAGTCATACCAACCCACCACGACAATGGTTCGACGTGCTTGATATTAATCTTTGGTGTTGCCGCCATTGCAGAGGTTGCAATAGCAAGTGAGCAAAGTGCTAATACGAATTTTCTCATAGCTTAATCTATTTTACAAGTATTTGGTAGTGCCAAGGGGCAATATCGCGCTCAACATGGTCGTCGAATATCACGCTCTGGCCACTAATAGCATCGTAATATCTGCCAGCGTAGATGCCGGTGCGGAAATCGGCATGGATGGTATATGGCGATAAGTTCAATATTGCCACCACCCTGCTACCATTAACCTCGCGCACGAAGGTCATCATACAATCCTTAGCATTATTCTCAATCTCTATCATCTCGCCACCACGCTCGCCGGCATCCAAGGCGCGCTGACGATGTTTAAGGCTACATAGTCTGCGATATAACTCCGTAGTGCGATTCTCGCGATACAACTCAGCAGGCATAGCATCTCGCTCGAAGAACTCGAACGAGTGGTCGTAGCCAACCTCCTGACCTGTATATATCAGAGGCATCGTCGATGGCATAAGGAATGTCAATGCCGTCATCACCTCCAACGCAGCACCGAAACGCGACTGCTCAGAGCCACTCCACGAGTTCTCATCGTGGTTCGATGTAAAGCTCATACGCATAGCCTCACGAGGGTATCTTGCACGCTCCGAGTGTATAGCATTTCGTAAATCCCACACTCTACGCGCACCCTTAGCGATATCGACCATGATATGGTGGACATTCCACTGATAGCTCATATTGAAGGCTCTATCGAAGAGGTTATCCTCCTCAGCCTCAGCCAACATAAAGATGTCGGACTTGATGCGATGCAACTCCTCGGATACCTCCTGCCAGAACTCAATAGGCACCAACATCGCCATATCGCAACGGAAGCCATCAACGCCAAACTCCTCGACCCAATAGCGCATAGCATCAATCTGACCGCGCCACACGTCGTGATTGGCATAGTTTAGCTTCGCGGTGTCGCTCCAATCCCACGGAATTTTAGCCACACCCTGTTCGTCACGCTCATACCAATCCGCTGCGCACTCCGTAATCCAACGAGCATCACGTGCTGTATGGTTGGCAACCCAATCCAACAACACCCTAATACCCATAGCATGTGCCGCTGAGATAAAGGCACGAAGATCATCCTCGGTGCCAAACTCTGGGTTTACACCCTTATAGTCGCTAATTGAATAGTATGAACCCAAACTACCCTTTCGACCCTCAACACCGATAGGATATATAGGCATTAGCCAGATGGCATCGACGCCTACTGACCGCAAAAATGGGAGACGCTCAATAGCCGCATTGAATGTTCCCTCTGCGGTAAACTGTCGTATGTTAAGTTCGTAGAGTACAGCCGAGTAACTCCACTCTGGGTGTTTGTACATATCTATAATTTTACAATTTGGCTCTGCACCAACAATGCGGAGCGTGATAAATTTTATTGTCAGATGGGGCAAGATGTGTTCTCTTTGCAAAATGTCAGCGATGGGCTATACTTGGCGTACTGCCCATTGCTGGCATTTTGTTAGAGGGCACAGATGTACCCCGTATCACAATAAAATTACTTAGACAAGAGCATATATGCCCATGGCTCAAGCTCTACAACGTCACCTGCGTTGTACTCGCGAGTCTCACCGCAGAGGCAGTCGTATGCGCCAGCAGCGTTCTCTGAAAGAGTTAGAGTCTGTGGCTCAGCAGAGAAGTTGAAGATACAAAGTACCTTGTTCTCCTCGTTCTCGCGTGTGAACGCCAAAACAGCCTCAGGAGCCTCCTCTACATATACCACAGGCGCTACATTTGCACCAGCAGCCAATACTGAGTTGTTGTGACGGAACGCAGTAAGCTTCTTGTAGAAGTCACGGAACTCCTTACCATACTCAAGGTCTACAAGCTCCTCGATAGAGTCCTTCTCGAAGAATGCCAAACGACGGCTAAGACCAATCTCCTGACCTGTATAGATAAGGGGCTGGCTCTTAGGCAATACGAATGTAAGAGCAGCGAAAGTCTTGTGAGCATCGCCCATACGCTCAAACTCGGTACCTGCCCATGAGTTCTCATCGTGGTTAGAGGTAAACATAAGACGCATTGCAGGAGCTGGATACTTCTCATCGTCACGCTCCAAGTACTCCTTAAGATCCTTAACATACTTAGCATCAGTCTTGATAGTACCATCACCAGCTACGTTCTTAGTCTCGCTACCACCCTTAGCCATAGCATTGAAGATGTGGTGAAGCTCCCAAGCGTATGTAGCGTCGAAGCCGCTCTCGTGCAACCAAGTCTCCTCACCCTCAGCCAAGAGGTAAACATCAGGGTTAATCTCTCGTACCTGCTTCCAAGCCTCAGCCCAGAAGTCACCTGGAACGTTCATAGCAACGTCGCAACGGAAGCCATCGATACCCTTCTCTACCCAGAACTTAAGAGCGTCAATCATAGCAAGACGCATCTCCTGATTCTCGTAGTTAAGCTTTGCAATATCAGTCCAGTCGTACTCTACGATAGGAAGACCCTTCTCCCAATCCATAACATACCACTCCTTCTTGCCCTCGTTCCACCAGCGAGCATCGCGTGATGTGTGATTAGCAACCCAGTCGATAATAACCTTCAAACCAAGGTCGTGAGCGGTGTTAAGGAAGCTATCGAAGTCCTCCATAGTACCGAACTCAGGGTTGATAGCCTTGTAGTCGATAATTGAGTAGTATGAGCCAAGTGAGCCCTTACGATCCACAACACCAATTGGGCTGATAGGCATAAGCCATACGATATCAACACCCATCTCCTTAAGCTCTGGAAGGTACTGCTCAGCAGCAGCGAAAGTACCCTCTACGGTAGCCTGACGGATGTTAAGCTCATAAACTACTGAGTTAAACTTGTCAAAGTTTGCTGTAGCAGCCTCCTGCTTACCGCAGTTGCAGCAGCTAACAAATGTCGCAACGATAGCGACCAATGCTAAAATCTTCTTCATAATATTAAGTTATAAATTACTTGCTTGCAATAACATAACCATATGCTGGAAGTGTAACCTCAAGGTTACCCTCGCCCAAGCACTTAACCTCAGCGCCCTCGGTAGCCACACTTTTCTCCAAGCTACCGCACTTAACAAACGCAGGCAATGTAGCATTCACTGTGGTAGCCTCGCCGCGAACATTCATCGCAACAACTACCCACTCACCCATATAGTGGCGCAAGAATACCCACGCTGCATCATCAACATACAACGAAAGAATATCACCATACATCAAAGGCATAGAGCTACGACGATACTTCAACAACGCCTGTGTCTGAGCGTACTCCTTTAGCTGATAGTCATTGTAACCCTCAAAGGTCATCATATCGCGGTTATCTGGGTCGTTAGCGCCTGGAACACCGAACTCGTCACCCTGATAGATACAAGGAACACCAGGAACGGTAGCGATGATAGCCTTCATAAGCTGAAGACCTGCGTGACCCTTCTCCATATCACCTACGACAACCTCACGGTGCCAACCCTCAGCCTTGTCGTCAATACCCCACAATGGCATATCGCCACCAGCGATAGAGATAAAACGAGGCTTATCGTGGTTACCTGTAATGTTACCCATATTGTGGTGTGAGCCATAAGCCGCCTCAGACTCCTCTACTACGTATGCGATATCGCGCATAGAGCGATTAGTATCGACAATAACATCGCGTGAAGTGTGGTATAGGTTGAAGTCGAACTGCGAGTCAATCATACCAGTCTTAACATATGAGCCGATAAGCTCCACAGAGCCATAGGTTTCGCCAATCTGCCACATTGGGCGGTCTGGCATCTCTGACTTCATCTTGTGAGTAAGCATACGCCAATAGTTCAATGGAATGTGCTTACAAGCATCGTGGCGGTAGCCATCAAAGTCGAAGTTACGCACCCAATGCAACGCAGAGTCGGTCATAGGCTCACATACCTCCTCACGCTCAAGGTCGAGGGTTGGGATATGCTTGTCAAACCATGTGGTAAGACGCTGCTCGTCCCACAAAGCGATGTTCTCACGACCATCAGGGAGAATCAACTCTGTGGTCCAATCTGGGTGCTCCTGCAATACAGGAGAGTTGATATGTAGGTGGTTAGCCACATAGTCAAGGATAACATTCATATCTGATGTATGTGCCTTGTCGAGCATCGTACGAAGCTCCTCCTCGGTACCAAAACGCTTATCTACAACGGTACTGTAAATAGGCCAATAGCCATGGTAGCCAGAGAACTTTGTATCTGGGTTTACATTCTGACCCCAAGCATCGTATGGATTCTGTGTGATAGGCGAAATCCAGATTGTGGTAATACCCAAATCAGAGAAGAAACCATCCTCAATTTTTGCGGTGATACCTGCAAGGTCACCACCCTGATAATCTACCTTATCCAAAACCTCAGGAGAGTTAATCTTCCAATCGTTAGCGGTGTTACCATTGTTGAAACGGTCAATCATCAACGAGTACAATACCTGCGCCTGGCTATCCTGACGGCGAATGTCGTTAGCATCAGTTACAACACAACCATACTCCAAAGGAAGGAGAATATCGTTGAAGCGACCAGCCTCAGATGCAGCGAAGATACGCACTACCGAACGCTCGAAGCCCTTAGCACACTCTGGCACTGCCACGCGAATAGTGCTACCCTCTATCTCAACATCCTCGATACTCTTATTCTGCCATAGCGCAATAGCCTCTACGACAGGTGTAGTAGCCTCGACTACGATGCGACCATTCTCTGCCATAGTGGTCGACATATAACTGCCCTTAGTGTCGCGGTTGCCACCAAGCACTACGATAGCCAGCTCCTCGTTGTTGTGCCATACGTCGATAGTAGATACCAATACCTCAGCCTCGGTCACAAGATCAAACTCAGACCAGTCTCCCGATGTATTGTTTAGTGCGATGCGCTCATCAGTGGTTGTTACATTCTCTGCACCCACCCAATATGGGTAGTAGTCGGTAAGATAGTGTGATGTAGTACCCGCCTTAATATTCATAGGCACAACTGCGACAGCATTGCCCAATTCGAACTTAGCATCTGCAGCACTCGACATACAATGCACTGCAAATAGCGATACCAATGCAGCACACGCAAGGAAAATCAACGATTTTAGTCTCATATAGTTTATGTTTATAGTCTGTTTAGCTTAGGTCTTAGCCTAAATAGAGGTCGGGAAACCGATCAAAGTCGCCCGACCAAAGGTAATACCGCGCCACACACAAATATCAGCGCGATAATTTATGATATTATTCCACGTGTGATATATATTAAGCCTCGCGCTTAGTCTTGATGCCAAACACCGCCACTGCGCCAAGCAACAACGATACACCAGCGACAACAAGCATCGAAATCTGACCTGTCTGGATGCCGTCAACTATATCGCCACCTACAACGCCCAAGATCAAACCACCAACCAACGATGCTATGATCTGAGGCAAGCAGATTGTACAGTTGAACAAACCAAGGTATGAGCCCATAGACTTGCCTGATAGTGAGTTGGTAAGCATAGCAAATGGCATAGCTAGCATCGCTGCCCAAGCACAACCGATAAGCAAGAAGGACACGAACAACATATACTGGTCGTGAATAAAGTAGGTCGAGATAAAACCGATAGCACCAAGCACCAAGCTCGAAGAGTATGCGAGCTTAGTATTCTTGAAGCGTGGCAACACCAAAGCCCAAAGGATAGAGCCAACAGCCTGAACAGCAAACAAAACACCCGTCCAGTCGCCAGCAGCCTGATACTCAGCAGATGCAGTCTGGATTGTACCCCAAACATTCTCGGCAATACCACCCGTTGTATATGTCCACATATAGAGGAACGCAAACCACGAGAAGAACTGCACAAGACCAATCTGCCAGAATGCCTTAGGAGCGTGGAACAACAACTCGATAAGGTTGGTCTTCTCCTCCTTAGTCTCCTCCTTAGTCTCCTCCTTAATACCGTGGAATGCAGCATACTCCTCTGGATTCATCTCCTTAACCTTAGCACCGGTATATAGAACGCAAAGAATCAAAATTGCTGCACCGATATAGAATGACCAGGTTACAGAGTCTGGAATCATACCCTCAGGCGCGATATTCTTAACACCAAGCCAAGTAAAGATATATGGGAAGAGGTAACCTACCAACGAACCAGCGTTGCACAACAAACTCTGGATAGAGTATGCCTCGGTCTTCTGCTCCTCGTTAACCATATCACCCACCATCATCTTGAATGGCTGCATAGCCATATTGATTGAGGTGTCGAGCAACATCAACATAATAGCACCAAATGCCAACGCTGCCTTAATAGTCATATTGAAGCTACCTGCGTTTGGCAACAACGCCATAACGATAATAGCCACCAAAGCACCTACATATAGGTAAGGCTTACGACGACCCCACTTACACCAAGTCTTGTCGCTCATAGCACCTACGATAGGCTGCACGATCATACCCATCAATGGAGGCAACACCCAAAAGAAGCTCAAAGTATGTGGGTCTGCACCCAATGTTGCAAAAATACGACTGATATTAGCACTTTGAAGTGCATAAGCAATCTGAACTCCAAAGAAGCCAAAGCTCAAATTCCACATCTGCCAAAATGAGAGATTTCTTTTCTCCATATTCTCCGATTTAATTTAAGTTTCTCGCAATTTAATATACTACGCCATGTATATTATTAAATTATTTTAATAACTACACTATACTAAGCCTACAAATGTTGCGAAAAAATGACAAACAAGCAAATTAATTTCGACCAAATGAGAGATAATCGGGACGAATTGACAAAATGGTAAACCGAACGGGGCAATACAGAACAGAGGGTTGAGATAACAACAATAAGGTGTAACCGAATTATTTTAGGAAGAATTTGGAGATAGAAAGATTTTAACTATCTTTGTTGGAAAATTCCAACTTTTACAACTTATTAAACTTTTACAACTATGGGAAACAATCAGGAAAAACAGATTTTCGGTGTGGTAAGGATTGGTGACAAAGGTCAGATTGTAATCCCCAAGGAGGCGCGAGAAGTATTTGGGCTTTATCCAGGCGACTCACTGCTTGTGTTGGGTGACATCACAAAGGGCATTGCTTTGGTAAAGACAAAGGTCTTTGATGATGTAGTAGGCGATGTATTCAAATAGGTGGACTATGGAACGAAGAAGATACCTATTTATAGATAACATACGCTGGGTGGTAGTAATGCTCGTATTGCTATACCACGTATTCTACAACTACAACACCCTCGGTGTATTTGGTGCTATCGGTGGTTTCAAGCCTAACCAATGGCAGGATGTTGTAGGAACACTACTCAATCCGTGGTTTATGCCCCTACTCTTTGTTGTGGCGGGTGCATCGTCGCGCTACGCCTTAGAGTGTCACTCAACAAAGGAGTTTCGCATAGAGCGTCGCCGCAAGCTACTTATACCATCTACACTCGGAATAGTGGTATTTGGCTGGATACTTGGTATGATAAATATGGCTAATGCCAACTTTGAGTTACCCGAGGGGACCCCTGGCTGGGTAATATACCTAATATCGCTACCTAATGGTACGGCTCACCTATGGTTTATACAGGATTTGTTTGCATTCTCGCTACTTCTGCTATTGGTGCGCAAAGCTATTGATGTTAAGCGTGTTGACAGATGGCTTCAATCTCTTTCAAAGCGTGGTTTAGCACTTGTTATGGTAGCTGTTTTCGGAATAATATACATAACATCGCTCACACAGATTAACGACCCGTCTCCAGCAATGGGACTACTTAATCTGTATAGACCGATTTACTATTTTGTTGTCTTTGTGATGGGATACTACCTCTTCTCGTCGGAGGTTGTACACGATTATTTGGCAAGCCGAGCAAAGCTATTGGTTGGTATAGCTCTGATGTCAGCAGCAGCATTTGCTATAAGATATTATGGTGTTGACTACACCCAACCCGATGTAGTACAAAGCCCACTATGCGCACTATTTTGCTGGGTGAGCATCCTTGCTATGATGGGCGGTTTCAAATGTTGGGCTGATTGTAGCACACCGTTTACATCGTATATGACACGTAGTAGCTTTGGTGTCTACATTGTACATATGACCATATGTTCGGCAATGTGCATAATACTCAAAGAGAGCACATTACCTATTTGGAGCATCTACCTAATAACGATTGCATCAACCTTTATCGGCTCGTTCCTCCTATGGGAGATACTTCGACGCATACCATTTGTAAGATGGTGCGTGTTTGGAATTAAGACTAAGCGACAGGCTTAGTTATTGTCGAGCCAAAGCAAGAAGTCCGAGGTACGGCTACGGCTTACAACAACATCCTCCTCTGTGCGAGGATTTAGTTGCAATTTGAGGCGAGTACCAAGATGCTTCGAGATATTCTCGATGGCATTTATCGAGACTATGCAACTGCGCGACACTCTGAAAAATCGTTTTGGGTCGAGCATCTCCTGCACCATATCCAACGAGTAATCCAACAGACGACGAGTACCTGCGAAATTAACAGCGTAGGTACTCTTCTCTTCTGAGTAGCAGTAGGCAATGTCCTCCACGGGGATGATAATAATCTTCTCGCCAGCCTTCACGATAAAGCGTTTCTTATACTCCTTATCTCTATTACCCACCTTCGAAATGGCATCCATCAGAGTCTCCATATTTGGAGTCGCACTCTGCTCGATACGCTCAATACAGCGCTCCCACGCAGAGACAAAGTCGCTATCCATAATTGGTTTAAGCAGATAATCAGTGCAGTTTACACGAAAAGCCTTGACCGCATAGTTGTCGTATGCCGTGGTTATAATCACCTGAGTATTAACATTCACCTTGTCAAAGATATCAAAGCAAACACCATCCGAAAGTTCGACATCCATAAATATCACGTCAGCACCATCGGGGTTATCCTCCAACCACTTTATTGTGGAGCGCACAGAACTTAGCGTAGATACAATAACGCTATTTTTGCAATGCTTATCAATCAGTTTTTTAAGGTTGATCTGAGCAGGTATCTCATCCTCAACAATAAGTATCTTTACCATACTATCGGTAGTTTTACTATAAATTCAGTTTCACTCTTCTCCACCACAATACTGCGACCTGTTAAATCCTGATATTGTCGGCGTATATTCTCTAAGCCCAAGTGCGTAGATGGCTGACCGTGAGTACGTTCCTGGAGATTATTTCTCACAACCACCCACCCGTTTTCCACCTTTACTGAGATGGTCAACGGCATATCAGGGCTTACAATATTATGTTTTGTTGCATTCTCTACAAGCAACTGCAAGGCACAAGGCACTACACAACTATCATACATCTGATCGGGGATGTCAATATCTGCTACGACACCCTCGGTAAATCGCTCCTTAATAAGATCTATGTACTTACCCACGAAGTCGAGCTCCTCGCTTAGCTTTACAAGAGGCTTCTGGTCGTTACTCAACATATAGCGATACATACCAGCGAGCTTATGTATAAAGGCACTCGCGCGCTCGGTCTCCTGCTCCTGCACAAGGTAGTCGAGGATACCCAACGAGTTGAACAAAAAGTGTGGATTTATCTGCTGCTTCAAACGCTCATACTGAAGTCGGATCGTAGCCATGTCGTTCTGTGAGCCAAGGAGTTGTTTCATACATTTGTCTTCCTAAGACCGCTTGGCCTCCGACTTAGGTAGTCGAGGATACCCAACGAGTTGAACAAAAAGTGTGGATTTATCTGCTGCTTCAAACGCTCATACTG
>JAZOSJ010000113.1:0-5451 GCA_045657045.1 Alistipes sp. | reverse complement strand
GTTCTTTGTTGATATAACAGCGCATCTACTTCCGCTAACGAATTATCTCAGCAATGGGCAGTACGCCAAAGTACAGCCCATCGCCTCGAAATTCGCCGAGCGTTGTATCTGCACTATTCTCTCAACAAATTTGCTTGCCCCTGGAATGCTCATTTACGCTCAGTAAACTCCGCTTTTTCGGGCTTCGCAAGCCTAAAACTACATCTTTTTATTCACTCTCTTAGGTTATAGGGGGTTGGCTAAGTTACTTTTTAGTCAGCCCCTTATCTAATATGATTCGAATCTTACTTTGCCTGGTGAACGATAACTCGCTCGATAGCGCGCTCGCAGACAGGGCAGAAGCGTGTCGCTGTGTTGTTGCGCATACGGCAGACATCCGCAGGGCGGTAGATGCCCTTAGAGAGGTAGCCGCCACCCTCGTAGAGACCTACGGTGTAGTTCTCGGTGCGCTCAGGGGTTACGGTTGTTGGCACCTCGATGCCGTGAGGTAGCATATCTGCCCACTTGGAATCAAAGTCTACCAATGTGGTGATATTTGGCTCCCAAGGCTCATGTTTGAGCGAGTGCATATTGTCGTTATCGTCGGCATTGTCGTAGAAATACTCGTCGCCAAGACCTGCAAACGAGTGTCCGAACTCGTGCACTACAACAGGGCGGAAATCCTTATGGTGTGCTGTGGTAAGAGTGTATGAATTGTAGATGCCGCCACCGCCATAATTGCCTGTATTAGCGAGAATTATAAAGTGTTCACATGGGATATTTGTCACCAAATCGTACATATCATAGACATTGCCCGATGTGAGATAGCGCGCCATATAGAAGGTCATAAAGTTAGAACTTACAGCCGTTTCGCGCCACTCGTTAACCTGTGGTACGCTGACGTTGCTATCCAACGATGGTGAGCTCACAGCGATAAAGTTGAACTTCTCGCTATGGCTACGGAATGGCTCGTAACTAAGAATCTCCTTCTTGGTGATAATGGCATCCGACAAGAAGGTCTCCATCTCCTCAGCCTTGTAACCCTCGGCAAGAATCACCACGTCGATACACTCCTTCGAGTCGCCACCCTTGTGGATATACTTATATGGTAGAGGCTTCTGCTTCGAGCGGTCGCGGATAAGTGCATCATTTGGGTCGATAGTGTAGCTATGAAGGCTCTCTTTGCCCGTGTTGTCGCGTAGTACGAGAGTTGCCGTAGCAGGTTTTAGTGGCATAGGAACAAGGAGCGTAAACTCGAAACTCTTAGATACCTCCAATGCCTCAGGTGTTGTAATCCACTCCTGGAAGAGCGATGAGAACGAGGTCATATAGATAATAGCACCGCTTTCGAGGTCGCGTAGCGTGAGGTCGCCATTACCTTTAAGTGGTACGTTGTCGAGGTTGATGCGACGACCATACCAATTATCGGTGTATGACATTTCGCGGAGCGCCACATGCTGCTCGTTGGCATTACCCATAAAGGTGTAGTCTATGCGCAATGTACCATCCTTGAAGGTGTCCTCGAAATCTCGCGCATAGAGTGTTGATGATAGTGTAAGAGCTACTATTGCCAATAAAAATCGTCTCATAGGGTAGTGTGTATTAGTTGTTTGCCTCCTTTTTATTCTCCTCTTTCTCTGGTGCCCCCCAGAGATATATCTTCGACTCGGTGCCATCCTTCAAGCGACCGATATTCTTGCGGTGTGTCCATATTAGGAGCACTGCTACAGCCCACGAGAATACGATAAATGGCACGTTGCCAAATGGCGCAGCTTCATTATAGGTCATCGTAGAGAAGATAATCACAAAGAGAGGATAGCTGCATCCTGCTACCATCGAAGCAAGCGATACATAGTGCCAGATAGCAAAGACTACGCACCACACGCCAAAGCTAAGAAGCAGGATAGGGGCGTATATACCCGTACCAGCACCAAGCAATGTTGCGACACCCTTGCCACCTTTGAACCCTGCAAAGATTGGGAAGATGTGTCCAAGTACCACGAATGCTGTGGCGATAATGCGTATGGTGATAAGGGTTGAACTTGAAATAGCATCGTCGTAGCGCATAAGTGATGTTAGAATCACGGCTACGAAGCCCTTGAAATAGTCTATAATAAATACAGGTAGTGCTGCCTTTTTACCAAGCACGCGAAGCATATTTGTAGTTCCGGCATTCTTTGAGCCGTGTTCGCGAATATCTATGCCATAATATTTCTTACCAATCCACACTGCACTTGGTATTGAACCAAGCAAATAGGCAGCTATCATAATAGCGATGATAGATAGCCAAGTCATTACACTCCAAGCTTCCATAAGTAGTTAATTGTTTAATCTTCAATTGGTTGCATCTATATAAGCACACTGCTTATAATACAAAGATAGTAAAAAAAGGGCAAATGCAAAAATTTTGGCATCTATTTTAATTTCGGGCTATATAGTTAAAACTTCTTGCTGTGGTTAAAAAAAAAGGGGGACAAATGTTGTAGTTCCAAAAAAAATATCTAATTTTGTTTAGAAAAACACATAACAGAATATTTATGAATCTTAAATTGAATTTTGCCAATATGTCTGCCTCTATGAAGGAGTCGGTAACAGATTGGCGCTGGTGGTCATCAATCGCGCAGATTGTCTTGGGATGTTTCCTTGTTGCGGTTGCCTTCGTAGTCTTTATTAACCCTTACAACTTAGTCCCTGGTGGTATCTACGGTTTGGCATTGGTGCTCCACAACCTCTTCCCAACCATTCAGGTGGGTACATTCGGCTATATGTTTGATGTGCCTCTTATCTGTACTGCTCTTATCCTCTTTGGCGGTACTTTCGGAGGTCGTACAATCTTCGCATCATTCATCACCCCAGGTATTATGAATATCCTCGACTACCTTGTCTATCCAAACCAGGCTGCTATCGAGGCTCTTGACCCATCACTTTTGCTTGGTGGTCAGATTAACCTTTCGTCACACCTTATGCTTGCTGCTATCATTGGTGGTGTATTCAGTGGTATTGGTGTAGGTATTGTTATTCGTAACAACGCCGCTACCGGTGGTACAGATATTACCGGTATGCTCCTCCATAAGTTCGCTAAGATGAAGTTTGCTAATGGTGTCCTTTTGTCAGATGCTGTAATCGTGCTTAGCGGTTTGGTGGTTATTGGCTTTGGTGTAGGTATTGACGGTCCTGGTCAGGGTGTTATGCTATCGCTCTACTCTGCGGTATGTATCTTCGTTAATGCTAAGGTTTTGGGCTATACCATCGATGGCGCTTCTCGCGATAAACTCCTATATATTATATGCGAGAACCACTCTGAGCAGATGCGAGAGTATATCCTTCACGATCTTAACCGCGGTGGTACATATCTCAAAGCTAAGGGTATGTATACCGACCACGATAAGGAGATGATCTTCCTTGTTGTGAACCGTAAGGAGGTGCGCACTGTGCAGAATAAGATTAAGGAGTTTGATCCAACAGCCTTTGTGGTTGTAACCGATGCATACGACACCTTTGGTAAGGGCTTCAAGCCATTCCCAGAGGAGAATGGTATGCCTACTGAGTAAAATTGTTTTGTATAAAATTGTTTTAAGTGGTTCTTTGGGCGTCTGCCTCGATTGAAAATTCCTCATTTACGCTTAGTAAACTGCGGATTTTCAATCTTCGAGCAGCCTCAAAATAACCTACTTAAAAGCAATTTTACATAGCAAGATAGGATTGTTCAAGTGACTCTTTTGGCGTCTGCCTCGATTGAAAATTCCTCATTTACGCTTAGTAAACTGCGGATTTTCAATCTTCGAGCAGCCTCAAAATAAGCTACTTAAAAGCAATTTTACATAACAAGATAGGATTGTTTAAGTAGTTCTTTTGGCGTCTCCCGTGTGTGGCAGATGTTGAATAGTCTACCTCAAAGCTATTTACAGTAAAGCGTATTACAATAGATAAAATATTAGGGGCGGTCCGAACAAAATTGGATAGCCCCTTATTTAGGTAAAAAGTATGAATATAAATATTAATAACTTACGCCCACTCACAGGTAGTGGTCGTAAACTATATATCGAGACCTATGGTTGCCAGATGAACGTCGGTGACTCGGAGATTGTGGTGTCGATTATGCAGCAGGAGGGCTTTCGCTATACCGAGAGCCTTGAGGAGGCGGATATTGTGTTGATTAACACCTGCTCTATTCGTGACAATGCCGAGCAGCGTATTTGGGGTCGTCTTAGCGAGATGCGCCATATGCGTAAGAAGAAGCCATCGCTTATCATCGGTATCATCGGCTGTATGGCGGAGCGTTTGAAGGAGGAGCTTACAAAGGGTGGCACTGGTGTAGACATCGTGGCTGGACCTGACTCATATCGCGATCTTCCACGTTTGGTGCGTGAGGTAGACGGTGGCGCTACGGGTGTAAACGTTGAGCTTTCGAAGGAGGAGACATATGCCGAGATTGCCCCTGTGCGTCTTGATAGAAATGGCGTGAGCGCTTTTATTGCCATTATGCGTGGCTGTAACAACTACTGCTCATATTGCGTTGTGCCTTATACTAGAGGTATTGAGCGTAGCCGTGATGCTAAGACTATCGTCGCTGAGGCGCGTACACTCTTCGAGAATGGCTACCGCGAGGTGACGCTTCTTGGACAGAATGTAAATTCATATCGTACGGGCGATGTAGACTTCCCAGAGTTGCTTAAGCAGGTGGCAGAAATCTCTCCGCTTCTTCGTGTTCGCTTCGCAACATCGCACCCTAAGGATATTAGCGATAAACTTCTTGAGACTATGGCGTCGATGCCAAATATCTGCAAGGCGATACACCTTCCAGCGCAGTCGGGCTCTACCGAGATGCTGAAGCGTATGAATCGTAAGTATACTCGCGAGTGGTACTTGGAGCGTGTTGAGGCTATACGTCGCTATATGCCTGATTGTGCCATCACAACCGACCTTATCGCAGGCTTTGCGCACGAGACTGAGGAGGAGCACAAGGAGACATTGTCGCTTATGCGTGAGGTGGGTTACGACTTTGCCTATATGTTCAAGTATTCGGAGCGCCCAGGTACATTTGCTCAGCGCAACCTTGGTGACGACATACCTGAGGATGTTAAGACTCGCCGTCTAACAGAGATTATCGACCTACAAAACAGACTCTCGGAGCAGAGCAACAAACGCGATATTGGTAAGGAGTTCGAAATCCTTGTAGAGTGCACCTCTAAGCGTAGTGAGGAGCAGCTTTCAGGTCGCACGTCGCAGAATAAGATGGTTGTATTCGACCGTGGCAACCACAATATTGGCGACTATGTAAAGGTTAGAATTACAGGTTGTTCTTCAGCAACACTATTTGGAGAAGTCTTATAATTTCTTGTGATAAGGGGCACATCTGCTGCCGCTAACAAAAGAAAATGCGAATGGGCAGTACGCCAAAGTACAGCCCATCCGCATTTTTTTTGCCGAGCGTTGCATCTGACCCCTTCTGACAAGAAATTTGGTATTACA
>JAZOSJ010000112.1:0-16508 GCA_045657045.1 Alistipes sp. | reverse complement strand
CACCGACGAGGGCACCTTTGTGCTCATCATTTGCGTAGCTATCGTGGCAACGATTATCTCGCTCGTGCTCTCCGTGCGCCTAAATCGCAACATCCGCAACCTCAATCAGATTGCCGAGGCTATGGAGAATGGTGCAGAGATCGAGTCAATGCCTGAGTTTGCACGTGACGAGCTTGGCGACATATCTCGCAAGTTTATCGACCTCTACCGCCGTTTGCGCCACGCCTCAAGCGAGGCTGAGCGTGAGCACGACAACGCTATGCACGAGCAGCAGGAGAAGCTACGCATCAAGCGCCAGTTGACAAACAACATCAACCACGAGCTTAAAACCCCCGTAGCGGCTATTCAGGGCTACCTCGAGACCATAATCAACAACCCCGATATGACCGACCAGGAGCGCCAATCGTTTATCGAGAAGTGCTACACCCATAGCCAGCGACTCACGCAGCTGCTGACCGACGTGTCGACAATCACACGTATGGAGGATGGCAGCAACCGTATTGAGTGTCAGAATGTTGACCTACGTGCCATCATCGAGGAGATTCGTGACGACATCGCACTACTCCCCGACGTAAAGCGTATGCGAGTGAACATCGACCTGCCAGAGCCTATGATGGTTCGAGGCAACACATCGTTGCTTATGTCGATATTTAAAAACCTGACAGACAACGCCATAGCATACTCTGGTGGCCGTGACATCTACATCAAGGCTCAGGAGGGCGATAATAATACATATAAGATTACTGTTGCCGACAATGGTATTGGCATTGACGAGGAGCACCTCGGCCACATCTTCGAGCGCTTCTACCGCATCGACGCAGGTCGCTCACGCAAGCTCGGTGGCACAGGTCTCGGACTCTCGATTGTAAAGAATGGCGTGCTCTTCCACGGTGGTAATATCGAGGTTAAGAACCGTAAGGTTGGCGGCTTGGAGTTTACGTTTACGCTGCCTAAGGCTAAGGGAGAGACGGCTGAAATTAGTAATTAGTAATAGCGGTCAAATGGGTTGCTATGGGTTTTTGTGGGTTTCTATAGGTTACTATGGGTTACTATAAAACCTATCTGAACTTATCTGAACCCATCGGAACTCATAACACGCACCTTACCAAGCCCCACAACCGAATTTCTTGTCAGAAGGGGTTAAAATACAATTAGTAATTAGTAGAGAGTAATTAGTAATTGTTTCGCTTGGGACAAGCGATATATGAACATTCAGGGTTGCACGACCTAATTTCTTGTCAGAAGAGGTTAGATTTGGCTCTGACACGAAAACTGGTGGGTGGCACATACTATGCGTATTTCCCATTCGCCAGTTTGACTGAAGAGTCAAAGATGACCCCTTATCACAAGAAATTACTCCCAGAGGTTGCGTGGGTAGGCACCAGCCTCAATAAGCTCCTCGATTTTTGCCATTAGCTGAGGTTTATCCTCCTTGTAAGTCACACCAAACCAATTGGATGTGGTTGGGATAACACGCATTGTAGCGGCACCATCATTGATAACCTTGTTAACCATAAGAGGAATAAAGAACTCGGACTTCAAATTCTCGATATTAGCGGCAAGGAACTCCTTAAAGTATGCCTTAGAGTGGCGGAAATAGTCAGGAGTAAAGCCAAAGAGATTCATCGACACAGGGGTATTCTCTGCAAGAGGCTCGTCAGCGCCACCATCGTGGAAGAGGATAGTGCCATTAACGCGCTCAATCTGTGTGCGCTCAACCATACCTGCAAGGTTACCCTCACCATCTACGGTGCATACACCACGTGATACAGTACCATTCTCCGATAGGGTCTTAGATACCTCATAGCCCACCATGCAATACTTGCCCTCTGAGCCTTCGAGAGTTGTAAGGTAGCTGCTAATAGCTGCATACGCCTCACGACCATAGAAGTCATCGGCATTGATAACTGCAAATGGCTCGTTGATAACATCCGCAGCCATCATCACAGCGTGGTTAGTACCCCATGGCTTTACACGCTCGGCAGGGAGAGTGAAGCCCTCAGGAAGGTAGTCCAACTCCTGGAATACATACTCCACAGCAATCTTACCTCCGAAACGCTCAGCGTTGAATACCTCCTTAAAGTCCGCCTCGAAAGAGTGGCGGATAACGAATACCACCTTGCCAAAACCTGCGCGGATGGCATCATAAACCGAATAGTCGATAATAGCCTCACCGTTAGGACCTACGCCGTCCATCTGTTTTAGTGAGCCATAGCGCGAGCCCATACCCGCAGCCAAAACTAAGAGTGTTGGTTTTACCATAGTTATGTTAAAGTTAATAATTATTGCATCCTACTTTCGTGGCGATGTGCCCCGAACTTAAAATTTCGCAACGCAAAGGTAAAAAAAGTTATTGTAATGTACAAAGTATCGCACCAAATTCGTTTATTGAATACTTTTTCGCTATCTTTGCGCGATATATATTATATAGAATAGTATATGAGGGAGATTTGGAATAGACTAACAGATAAACGTCAGCTCGTACTAAAAGAGCGAAATGGTGAGGTAACCTTTTGGAGGGTAAACCTATCACCTCTATCACTATGGGGTTGCATCATCGGACTTGTGGCGGTGATACTCTTTGTATTGTTACTACTTATGGCATACACCTCGATACTCGACATACTGCCAAAATATCGCACGCAGTCGGAGCGCCTAAGCGAGCAACTTACCGAGCATATTATGCGCCTCGATATGATGGAGCGCAATATGAACGACATCTTGGCATACAACGAGGCGGTGGCAACAATTATGGGCGGTAGCACACCTACCCTCCACTCAACCATTCTCACCGACACCATTCGCTACGACAAGTCGCGCATCCTACCTACTCGCGCAGACTCGTTGCTACGCGATGCGTTGGAGAGTATCACGGGCGAGTATTCTCTATCAAACACCAAGCCACTACAATCCGAGTCGGCACGTTTTAGCACGCCTATGCGTGGTAGCATCATCCGCAACTTCGATGCCCCAGAGTCGAGCTACGACATTGCGATTATGAGCCTTGATGGCGAGAGCTCGGTGATGAGCGTGGAGCGAGGTACGGTGCTCGCAGTAGAGGAGCAGGCTGATGGTACACTAAACGTAATGATACAGCACACCGAGGGCTATATCTCGGTATATAAGAACTTGGGAGAGACACTTGTACGCAAGGGGCAGAGCGTGCAGAGCGGCGCTGTGATAGGTCGCATACGCACCTCGGCTGGCGAGGGTATCGAGGAGAAGAATATCCTAACCTTCGAGTTGTGGTACAATGGCACAGCCATAGACCCAGAGATATATATCCTATTCTAAGAGTATGAGTATTGAGAGATTAAGCATATTGGGTTCCACAGGCTCTATCGGCACACAGACGCTCGACATCGTGCGCCGCAACCCTGAGCGTTTCCGTGTGACATCACTCGTGGCACACAACCGCTGGCAGGAGCTCGCCCAACAGGCACGTGAGTTTGAGGTCGAGACCGTTATAATAGGTGACACACAACACTACAACGCCCTAAAAGAGGCGCTTAGTGATACCAAGATAGAGGTACTCGCAGGTAGCGAGGCTATAAACGACATCGCCCGCAGCTACCGCAACGACACCATAGTAAATGCCCTTGTGGGCTACGCGGGACTACACCCTACGTACCACGCCATCGAGAGTGGCAAGCGCATTGCCTTAGCCAACAAGGAGACGTTGGTTGTGGGTGGCGACATCATTATGTCGAGAGCCAAGCAGCGCAGTGTCGAGATTCTTCCTATCGACTCGGAGCACTCAGCAATTATGCAGTGCTTGGAGGGCGAGAAGCGGAACAATATTCGCAACCTTATAATCACTTGCAGCGGTGGTGCGCTACGCAATCTAACACGCGAGGAGTTGAAAGAGGTAACACCAGAGATGGCGCTAAAACATCCGCAGTGGTCAATGGGCGCAAAAATCACCATCGACTCAGCAACGCTCGTTAATAAGGGCTTTGAGGTTATCGAGGCACGCTGGTTGTTCGATATCGAACCAGAGCATATTAAGGTGGTTATCCACCCGCAGTCTATCGTACACTCGATGGTGGAGTTTACCGATGGCTCGGTCAAGGCACAGCTTGGCAATGCCGATATGCATACGCCTATTAGCTATGCGTTGCTATACCCCGAGCGTAGTAGCGAGAGTATGGAGCAGTTCTCCATTTTGGACTACCCTACACTCACGTTTGCCGATGTAGACTGTGTGAAGTATCCTGCGTTGGATATTGCATACGAGTGCTTGAGGCGTGGCGGCACAGCAGCGTGCACGATGAATGGCGCAAACGAGGTGGCAGTAGCCTCGTTCCTCTCGAAGAGGTGCGGCTACTTGGATATTGTGGGGGCTATACGATACGCTCTGGACAATGCATCCTTCAAGGCACACCCTACGCTCGATGATTATGACCTTGCAAACCGCGAAGCACGCGAGCTTGCAGAACGATACATTAACCGAAAATAATAAAACAAAATAGAATATGACAGCAATTTTAATTCAGGCAGTGCAGTTCTTTGCATCACTCTCCCTACTCGTGCTTATCCACGAGTTCGGACACTTTATCACGGCGCGTATGTTTGGTATACGTGTCGATAAATTTTACCTCTTCTTCAACCCATGGTTTTCGCTTTGGAAGCGCAAGATAGGCAGCGTGGAGTATGGTATCGGTTGGTTGCCATTGGGTGGTTATGTAAGCATCTACGACAACCGCGAGGAGTTGTATAACAAGGAGGAGAAGCTAAGCAAACAGCTCGACGAGGCGAAGAACAAACTTAAGCGCGCAAAGAGAACAAATAGCGCCGAGGTAGCAACCCTCGAAGCTGAGGTTAACACCCTTAAAGCCGAGATTGAGGCTACTAAGGAGGAGTGTCGCACCCTCGCGCCATCGAAGGATGAGCTACGTGGCAAGCCTGCATGGCAGCGCCTTATCGTGATGATTGCAGGTGTTGTGATGAACGTAATCCTTGCGATTGTAATCTACTCGGGTATGCTCTACCATTGGGGAGAGAGCTTCTACCACAACGACGATATGACCTATGGCTACCTCTATAATGAGGAGGCTAAGGCACTCGGCTTTGTGGATGGCGACCGCATCCTTACAATTGACAATGAGGAGATTGAGGACATTTCATCTATCTTTGCTCGTCTGCTTATCGTTGACCACGACTTGGAGGTTAAGGTTGAGCGCAACGCCGAGGAGATGACCCTTACACTCCCTCTTAGCGAGCTTGTGGCAATGCGTGAGCGTGGCGGTCACGTGGGATTCTTCAAGCCTAACGCACCGTTTATCATCGAGAGCGTAGTGGCTGAGAGCGCCACAGAGGCTGGTCTTATGGCGGGCGATAAGATTATCGCTATCAACGATATTGAGACCCCAGACTTTGCCACAGCACAGCCTATTATCGCAGGTTGCGCAAATGCATCAGCACTTATTACCGTGGAGCGCGCCGATAGCGACAACCTAACCCTCGAAGTACCAATCTCGGAGCAGGGTATCGGTATCACTACTGCGATGATTGCGCCACGCTACAAGGAGTATACCTTCTTGGAGTCTATACCTGCGGGTGTTAAGCGCGCGGGCAAGGAGATTAAGGGCTATTGGGAGCAGATTGTGATGATGTTCAAACCAGAGACTAAACTCTACAAGGAGATGGGTGGCTTCATCTCTATCGGTAGCATCTTCCCTGAGGCGTGGAATTGGTACGCCTTCTGGAATATCACTGCCCTTATCTCTATTATCTTGGCTGTGATGAACTTGTTGCCTATACCTGTGCTTGATGGTGGTCACGTACTCTTCACACTTTGGGAGATTATCACTCGCCGCAAGCCTAACGAGAAGCTTCTTATAGTGCTACAAAATATCGGTTTCTGGCTACTTATGGCGTTGATTATCTACGCCAACGGCAGCGACATCCTACGACTATTTCAATAATGGCAAAGTCTAAGACCATATTCTTCTGCACTGAGTGCGGTAATGAGACTACAAAATGGTATGGCAAGTGCCCCGCGTGTGGCGCTTGGAGCAGCATCACAGAGCGTGTAGTAGCTAAGGAGTCGAGCTCTATCGCCTCGCGTATAGCCTCGGTGCCTCGCATCGAGCCACAGCTCGTGCAGGATATTAAGGAGAATACCACCATCCGCATCGACATCGGCAATAAGGAGCTTAACCGTGTGCTTGGTGGCGGTCTTGTACCAGGGTCGCTTATCCTGCTTGGTGGTGAGCCAGGTATCGGCAAGTCTACCCTATCGCTACAACTTGCACTCTCGAATAACTCGCTAAAAACCCTCTATGTCTCGGGCGAGGAGTCGCCAGAGCAGATAAAGATGCGCGCAAACCGCATCGGCATTCGTAACGAGGAGTGCACCGTATATGCAGAGACCTTGTTGGAGAATATCGTTGCGCAGATTGAGGAGCAGCGCCCCGATGTGGTTATCATCGACTCGATTCAGACTATGTCTACCGACCTTGTAGAGTCGTCAGCGGGTAGTGTGACACAGATACGCGAGTGCGCAGCGACACTGCTTAAGGTGGCAAAGTCGAATGGCATTGCGATATTTATCATCGGTCATATCACTAAGGATGGCGCTATCGCAGGTCCAAAGATTTTGGAGCATATCGTGGACGTGGTGCTTCAGTTCGAGGGCGATGCCAACCATACATACCGCATCCTGCGCGGATTGAAAAACCGCTTCGGTGCGACGTTCGAGATTGGCGTGTTCGAGATGTGCGACAATGGTCTTAGAGAGGTAGAAAACCCCTCGGAGATACTTCTTAGCCACTACGAAACACCTCTTGCAGGTTGCTCCGTAGGTGCTGCGGTGGATGGACTACGCCCATACCTTATCGAGGTGCAGGCTCTGGTTAGCAACGCGGCATACGGCACACCTCAGCGCTCGGCTACGGGCTTCGACCAGCGACGTATGAATATGCTACTCGCGGTATTGGAGAAGCGTATCGGTATGAAGATGTACCAGAAGGATGTCTTTCTCAACTTCGCAGGTGGTTTCAAAATCGCAGATACAGGTCTCGATCTTGCTGTGGTATCGGCAATTATAAGCTCCTACTACGACCGTCCACTTATGGAGGGCGTATGCTGCGCTGGCGAGATAGGTCTTTCGGGTGAGGTACGCCCCGCCCCACGCACGGAGCAACGCATAGCCGAGGCAGCACGACTTGGCTTTAAGCGCATCGTTGTTTCATCATTTATCCAAAAGAAGATAAAACCAACAAAGGATATTGAGGTGGTCTACATCTCAAGCATTGAGCAACTACCAAAGGCGCTGTTTCAAAGTGAAAAGTGAAAGGTGAACTTTGCTATGGCAAAGTCGAGGCATTACGAAGTTTTGTCTCAAAGGTGTGGTGCCTACGGCGTGTGTTTATCAAGGTCATTCTGAACACAGTGAAGAATCTCTCGGTTAGCACATACTTTCAACCCCTGTATAAACCTTGAGACCCTTCGCTATGCTCAGGATGACTTTACAAACTGAAAAGTGAAAAGTGAAAGGTGAAAAGTGTGGTATCTGCGATGCGTATTCATAAATCTCGCGCGAAGCGCACCTTACTTTTCAGTTTTCAGTTTTCAGTTTTCAGTTTATAAAGGTCCGCGATATTTTGTATATGGGAGCTGACTAAAAAGTAACTTAGCCAGTCCCAATAACCTAAGAGAGTGAATAAAAAGATGTAGTTTTAGGCTTGCGAAGCCCGAAAAAGCGGAGTTTACTGAGCGTAAATGAGCATTTTGAGGGCGAGCATAACGACAAAATACACTTTTTATTCACTCTCATAAATCGAAAATTAAAAGTTGTAGCCCTCAATAGCATCTGCATAATGGCGCCAATAAGTTGCCGACTTATAAGCCTCTACCGACTCCGCAGGTACATAAATCTTACGATCAGAGGCGTTATTGTAAAACAACATAGGTCCATCAGTAGTAGGCGGTGTTACAGCCTTGCAATATACACTTGTTAGGCTATGGCAACCATCGAATGCATAATCTCCAATTGTAGTTACACTATCTGGAATAGTTACACTTGTTAGGCTACTGCAATAATAGAATGCATACTCTCCAATTGTAGTTACACTATCTGGAATTGTTACACTTGTTAGGCTATCGCAATCATAGAATGCATAACGTCCAATTGTAGTTACACTATTTGGAATAGTATATTCCGTAAGTCCTGCTGGTGCAAATGAAGTAAGTGTACCATCAATAATTAAACATCTGCCATCTTCTGATGCATATTTACCATTAAACTCTCTTAAGTTCCTGCAACCTGCAAATACAAAATCTCCAATCTCCGTTACGCTATCAGGAATAGTTACACTTGTAAGGCTGCTGCAACCATCGAATGCATAATCTCCAATTGTGGTTACACTATCTGGAATAGTTACACTTGTTAGGCTACTGCACCAATAGAATGCATTATCTCCAATTGTAGTTACACTATCTGGAATTGTTACACTTGTTAGGCTATAGCAATCATAGAATGCATAACGTCCAATTGTAGTTACACTATCTGGAATTGTTACACTTGTTAGGCTACTGCAATCAGAGAATGCATACTCTCCAACCGTAGTTACACTATTTGGGATAGTATATTCTGTCGCTCCACAACCAATTGCAAATGAATTAAGTGTGCCATCAATAATTAAGCATCTACCATCTTCTGATGCATACTTACCTCTAAATTCTGTTAGGCTACTACAATTCCTAAATGCATCATCTCCAATTGTAGTTACACTATTTGGAATAGTGACACTTGTTAGACTACGGCAATAAGAGAATGCATAATCTCCAATTTTAGTTACACTATCTCCAATAGTTACACTTGTTAGGCTACTGCAATTATAGAATGATTGATATCCAATCATAGTTACCTCACCATCGAACTTAATCACCCAACACTCTTTTGCAGCATCATAGGTGTTAGATACGATATTTGCACCAAAGGCATTGGTATTGTTAGGTGTTGTAGCTTCAGTCGTGCTACCATTGGTATACCAAATCTCATTATTAGCAGGCTTTGGTTGTTCAACAACAACGCTTGCCATTGGCTGAATAGTATTGCGCTCGATAGTAAGTGCATTTGATGTTGAGAGGGTCATTGGTTTGTAGCCATCACTTTCAATCTCCACAGTAAAGCCATTCGCAAAGGTCTGCGGTGGGAGTGCAATATAGAACGATGTAGCCTCAGCGCCAAGCTCTACACCATCGCCACAATCTAGGGTTACCTCGGTAAGGATTGTGTCATCAAAAATTAGATTGCCACCAGCATTGTTATCATCCGAACTACCCATCTCCGTTGCAAGGGTTGCCTCGGCAGTTGCGGTATCTACATAGATAAGACCCGCTACCTGCTCGCCATCGTTACCGCGGAACTTGATGCTCTTAACAACCTCGCCATCGCCCGTAAGTTGCAACTTCAACCAACCGCAAACGCTCTTTAGGGAGAACTGCGTAAACTCGCTCTGCGACACCATAAGGTTGCTACCAACACCGTAACTACCCTTAGTGTAGTATTGTGTTGCAGGGAGTGTGGCGTGAAGGTTGCAACTCTCATAATTTAGATAGTGATCATCTCTATAAGGGTAGACAACAACGACCTTGCTTGTTTGTGCTGTTGCTGTGGCATTCTCCACACGCTTTAGATTACCAACACGCTCGCCAGTCTCGCCCTGATACTGCCATTTCTGGTTTGCATTAGAGAGATAAAACACCGACACCAAGTCATCCTTAGTCCAAACGGTTTTCTGTGCCTCGTTGAGCTGAATACGGGTTTCATTATCCTCGAAGCCAACTTTAATAGTCTCGGGAATATCGGTGCGGATAGCTGATTGCTCCTCGATAGGATTTTGTGTACACGCCATAAAGCCAAATAGCGCACACACTGCAAGTAAAAGTTTTTTCATTGTTTATGTAATTTTGTTATTGTTACCAATCCTGTTCTGGTCTCTCTTCGGGATCTTCCAAATTAGACTGAAAATAGCCCTGCTCGACCTCCACCACCACAACCTCAAATTCGGGCGCGAGATACATCTCTTGTTCTTTGTGTTTCATAAGCATATATGTTTTAAGTTAATATTTACACATCGTACTACCAGCACCTCGATAGTGATTACCACAAATGTAGTAATTTTTTGCAGAATTTCGCAGTATTAAACAACTTTTTGCGAGTGAGATATAATTAGAAGCCACTAATGATATGAGTGTAGTGGTATAGATTTTGCTTTTCGTTGGCAAAGTAACCAAGCAAACCTGCGTATGACAATGAAAACTTCCGACTTTGACAACATTATCTCTGCCAGCGACAGGCTGATACTCATAGACTTTTACGCCGCGTGGTGCGGGGCTTGCAAGGCGATAGACCCCACTTTGGACCGTGTGGCATTAGCCCTGAGCGACATCGTTACGATGCTACGCATAGACACCGTATCGAACACAAACCGCGAAATTGTCGAGCGATACAACATCGTGGCTGTGCCTACACTGATACTATTTCATCAGGGCGAGGTGTTATGGCGCGATAGCGGCATCATAGCATACGACAAGCTATGTAACACCATACGACGTCACAATATCAACTATTATAGATGAACTGAAAACTGAAAAGTGAAAACTGAAAAGTAAGGAGCGCTTCGCGCGAGTTTTATATGCGTCGCAAACACCACACTTTTCAGTTTTCACTTTTCAGTTTTCAGTTTGCTATAGGTATGCCAAGCGCCACTCCAACTCCTCCTCTACCCTACGTTTAGTTGCCGAGTCGGGGAGTGAGGATAAGAGTGTCGGTATGCCTACCTTGACAGACTTATCGCGTGAGGCGATATAGCATACCAAAGCCACGACACCCTGGGCGATATACTCCGACTCTGGATTTGACTTTATGGCATTCTCGATAGCGATATACGCTACCTCGCTCATCGTGCGCTCGTTGCGCGATGCCGCCATAAGGGCCGCGTAGGCAACCATCTCATTGCTCTCGGTGGTCCAGATACCCATTAGCGAGTTTATATCGTATATCTTAGATAGCAGAGCGAATGCCAACTCCTCGGCAAGCTCGGCATTGGTAATACCACGCGACCAGAATGGAAATTCGTGGGTGTCGACCATCTTCGCATCAGCAATATGGCAAGCACAGAGCTTCAACTCGCGTACCTGCTGCTGATATAGATACTTAGCAAAGGCGTAATCCTTATCCTCGCCCTCAGCAATCTGGCGCAATGTGGCGATAGAGACTCCATAGTTAAGACCATACTGCTGTCCGTGTGTCGCCATACTCTCCGACACAGCACCATTCATCTGCTTGCGCACCTTGCCAAGCAAGGCGATCATACGCTGTGTATTATCCATCGTTAGCGAGGTTTAACAATCATTACAGTCTCGCCAAACTCATATACGGGCATCACACGGCTACACAACACGCGACCACCAAGCGATACCGAAACCTCAGCATTATTAGCGTAGCGGATAGCGATGGTAGCCTTCTCCTGGTTTGCAGGATACTCCATCTCTGATGGGCGAATATTGAGGAAGATGATTTCGCCAGCAAGGTCATCAATAGCCACGATGCCATCGTCGACACTAAAACGTGCCACGGTCATAGATGGGTTTGCAGCATCGACAGGAAGGATATAACTGCGAGTCTCGTAGCTCACAACACGACGACCATAGAACAATTCGAGGTAGTCACTCTCCAAGCGTTCAATCTCTCTAAGCGCGCTCTCCAAGCCACCACCAAAGACACCCTCGCCCTGCTCACCGGTAATCATCTCCATACGCGCCTTGCGGAGCTTGAAGATGGTCTCGGCAGCCTCGCGGGCAGCAGTCTCTACGCTCTTCTCCGAAGCCGATACTCTATCAACTGAAATCTTACGATCAGAGGTGGTATAGTCCTGATACTTATCGAAGTCGTGAATAAAGCCGTGGTCATAACTATCTACAAGGGCAATATCTGCTGCTACCACACGATGCTCGGCGCGGTTAACAAACGAAGCACGTGTGCCAAGCAACTTCTGCGCATAGCGAGCGTATGGCCCTGCCTCGAACTCATCATACTCGACTACAAGTTTTACCATAAATGTGGTCGTAGCATCCGACATCACTACAACACCATTCTCCATATATGTACCTACGCGCTTCTTCACGATATGCTGTGCGTGGGCATCCATATATAGTGCAGAGGCTATAAACATAGCCATTATAAGTATCAATCTTCTCATAATATAGTTATTCTTGGAGCGACAAAAATACGAAATAATTTCGTCGTGGTCAAAAGTTTAGATAGAAATCTTTGGTAAGCTCACGATATTTCGAACTATACGAGCCATCACGGTGTTGTATCACAAGCTCCTCACAGCGCGGCATTAAGGGTTTATCCCAATGAACAAACTCCATCAACACGCGCTTCGGAGCATCGCCCTCGACGGTAACAACCGAGCATAACCTGCTAAGCCACAGCCTCTCAAACGCCTCATAACGAAACAACGAGGCAGACTCCGTAGGTAACACAACGCTTAGCCGACCGCCAATATTTAGTAGACGCTCGGCACTTGCCACCAAATCCTTAAATGGCAACGACTCGGCACTGCGCGCCATATCGCGCTTGGAATTAGGCGAGTGGGTATTCTCAACGAAATATGGTGGATTGGAGATTATATGGTCGAACTTTGCTTCGTGCGTAAAGCTCTTTATATCAGCCTCTATACTCTCGATGCGCTCGTACCACGGTGTAGCCAAGATATTAGCCTGAGCCTGCGCCACAGCATCACTATCTATATCAAGTGCTGTAATACGTGCCGAGGCATTGCGCTGAGCCGCCATAATAGCGATAATACCAGAACCTGTGCCTATATCAAGAATGCTACAATCCTTTGCAACATTCGCCCAAGCGCCAAGCAATACGCCATCCGTACCCACCTTCATAGCGGTACTTTCATCACATATTGTAAAGTGCTTAAACCTAAACATTTAATCAAACATTCGTGAAATGCCGACACCAAATAGCGAGTAGTCGTAGCGCACAGGGTCGCTCTCGTCGAAGCATCGCAGTGTAGCCGTAAGCTCCTCGACAGCCTTCCAATCGTCTTGTCTACGGGTAAGCAGACCGAGACTGCGTCCCATACGTCCTGTATGAATATCCAATGGCATATAGAGCGCCGACATAGGAATCTTGCGCCATAGACCAAAGTCGACACCTCGGTCATCCTCTCTAACCATCCATCTTAGATACATACACAAGCGTTTGCACGCTGCACCCTTATCTATCGACGATAGATGCTTCTCAGAGTGAGAATTATGCTCGGCAGAGTGAAACTCCTTGCGAAACTCCGATAGCACGACTCGCAAATCCTTGGTCGCCTCATAACGCTCCTCGAAGAAGCCACCGATGCTACCCCAGCTGGTTATAATGTGACGCATACCGCGCACAAAATCCTGGAAATCCTCGCCATTGAATGTGCGGTGAACGTATGTCGAGAGTTGCTCCAACTCCTGCTCCGAGGCGTTAACTACGAAATCGTATGGGACATTATCCATATATCGCATCATACGGTGCGCACTCTTAACAATCGCCTTGCGGTTGCCCCACGCAATGGTCGAAGCAAGAAGTCCTGCAATCTCGCGGTCGTGGGTTAAAGTGAAGCTATGAGGCACACTGATAGGGTCCGCCTCGATAAACTCCTCGCAGTTAAATTTGTCGTGCAACTCTTCGAGCAACCCCTTAACCTGCTCGTGCGTCATATCGTTATAGTATTCTGCCATCGCTCATGCGTATTGTTCTATCCGAACTCTCTGCCAACGCAACATCGTGTGTCACAATCACAAAGGTCTGACCTGTGCGATCACGCAACTCCACAAACAAGCGCTGTATCTCATCCCTCGTAGCGGTATCGAGGTTTCCCGTAGGCTCATCGGCAAGCACCACCGAAGGGCGGTTTATTAGGGCGCGAGCGATAGCCACACGCTGTTGCTCACCTCCCGACAAGGCTTCGGGTTTATGCTCCACACGGTGCGACATACCCACCATTTCGAGCAACTCGAGAGCACGTGCCAGAGCGTCGCTACGCTTGCCTCCTGCAATCAGCATCGGCATCATAACATTCTCCACCGCGGTAAACTCCGGCAACAGATGATAGCTCTGAAAGATAAAGCCTATATGGCGGTTTCGAAAGTCGGACAACTTATCCTCGCTGAGTGTTGATAGCTCCACACCATCGATTATAACCTCGCCACTATCTGCCGAGAGCAACGAACCCATAATCTGCAAAAGAGTACTCTTACCAGCGCCACTTGCACCAACAATCGAGACAATCTCACCATCGGCAATATCAAGCGACACACTATGTAGCACCTCAAGACTACCGAAGCGCTTAACTATATTTTTGACCTCTATCATCCTCTATAAGTTTTTGCAAGCGTTATTAGCTGCGCGCTCTCCCTCACATCGTGAACACGCAATATGGCATCACCAGCACGAAGCACCTCCCAAGCAAGAGCCAAAGAGCCTGGCAACGACTCCTCAGGCGTAACACCCAATGGTTTGTATATCATTGATTTACGCGAAACGCCTATTAATAATGGGTAGCCAAGCGCACGTATCGCGTCAAGACCGCGCAGAAGCTCGTAGTTCTGCTCCACGCTCTTAGCAAAGCCGAAGCCTGGGTCGAGAACAATCTTATCGCGCTCTACACCCTCCGCCACAATCTCTTCCACGCGCTTTGTGAAGTAATCTACAACACCCTTTACAACGCCATCCTCGTAGTCGTTCAACGACTGCATAGTCTTAGGCGTACCTCGCATATGCATAGCGATATATGGTAACTTATACTTGGCTACAACGCCCAGCATATTGCTATCCTGCTCACCAGCCGAAATATCATTAACGACAACCTCACCGAACTCCTCCACAGCCCTGCGTATAACCTCCGCACGGAAGCTATCAATCGAGACCACAGCGCCGCCATCGACACTGCGCACAGCCCTCAAACCATCACGCACACGCTCCCACTCCTGCTCCATAGAGACCTCCTCGGCATTAGGGCGCGACGAGTAGCCACCTATATCTATAATAGTAGCACCGCCACGAATAGCATCCTCAACACGCCTTACAATATCGTCGTGCGACACCGTGCGACTACCCGAATAGAAGGAGTCGGGCGTAACGTTAACAATAGCCATAACGTGGCTATCACGAAGATTGATGCTACCTGTGCTGTGAATCATAACTTAGTCTGCGGTGCAACTGTTCTACATCCTCCTCCAAGTCCTCGAAGTCGATATTCACGATGCTATACTTCGACCTATCAGAGCGCTCGTCATCAGACATCTGATTCTTGATGCGTGCCACGACCTGCTCTCTTATGTGTCCATCGCGCGCCATAACACGCTCCACACGCAACGACTCTGGTGCCATTACAGCAACCACACTATCTACCCTATCCTCCAAGCCCGCCTCAAACAAAATTGCAGACTCAAAGAGGACATACTGCCCCTCTTGCTCCTCTGCCCACGCCTCGAAATCGGCAACGACAGCAGGGTGAACAAGGCTGTTTAGTAGGCGCAACTGCTCGGCATCATTAAAGACCCTCGCGGCAAGATATTGGCGATTAAGCCCCTCAGCCGTAAAGGTCTCAGCACCAAAGTTCTCAATCAGTGCACGGCGCAACGACTCAGATGATGCCATAAGCTCCTTAGCCCTGCTATCTGCATTGTAGAGGGCAACACCTCGCTCGGCAAGCATCCTACATACGGTACTCTTGCCCGAACCTATACCTCCTGTAATACCTACCTTATACATAATCTACTCATCTAAAAGTATCATCGGTACACCCGTAACAGCCAAGACATCGACATCGTTCATACGGGCATTCAACGCCTGCTGCAACGAGACATTGGTAACGTGACGATATGTGCGACCATCCTCGCCCACAACCTCCTTATCGAAACTTAGCTCCGTAGCTGGCACAACAAAGTTGCTATTCTTATTTGCAAAGGTGTAGGAGATAAGGTTTGTACCCTTGCCTCGCACCGTACAGCCAACCTCATACTCCTTGCCGTCGATAACCACCACCACATCGTGCTCTGTGGTGTAGTTCTCGCCAAGTTTGGTGATATACCACAATATAAATGCCGCAATGACCATAGAGACGTAGCCAGGGGTGATGCAACTTACAATACGCTTTATAAAAATCTTTATCTTCTCCATACAAGGCAATATTTGCACAAAGATAAGAAAAAATTTAGTAACTACTAAGGGAGGTTAAGGGTTTTTAAGGGTTTTTAAGGGTTTTTAAGGGAGAACAGGGAGAGCAGGGAGAACAGGGAAACTGAGTATCACACTGAGTATCACGATTAAAAATAAATCTCTGCCCTCTCTGTCCTCTCTACTCTCTCTGCCCTCTCTGTCCTCTCTACTCTCTCTGCCCTCTCTTAATTTTCCGTCAGCTAACAGCGATGGGTTACTATGGGTTATTATAGGTTACTATGGGTTACTATGTGAATTTTCTCCTCATATTAAC
>JAZOSJ010000111.1:0-25829 GCA_045657045.1 Alistipes sp. | reverse complement strand
AAATACGCCAAGTATGTCCCATCTGGGGCAATTTCTTTATCGAGGCCAGGCCTAACCCCTTCTGACAAGAAATTTGGTATTACAACCCTTTAAGTTTTCCCATTCATAAAAAGTCGTAGACTTTTAACTATTACTCATTACTCACTACTCACTACTAATTTATTGTTGACCCCTTCTGACAAGAAATTGAGCGGAGCGGAAAATAAACTGAAAACTGAAAGGTGAAAACTGAAAAGTAAGGAGTCTGCGACGCATATAAATCTCACGCGAAGCGCACCTTACTTTTCACCTTTCACCTTTCACCTTGTTTTATCCGAGCGCAATGTCGAGAATCATCATAATGATAAAGCCTACGGCAAAGGCGATGGTGCCGATGTCGGAGTGCTTGCCTTGCTGAGTCTCGGGGATAAGCTCCTCGACAACGACGTAGAGCATTGCGCCCGCAGAGAATGCGAGCAGGTAGGGTAGCACACCCGCAATATGCTCGAAGAGGAGTATCATCACAAGGGCAGATATAGGTTCTACAATGCCCGAGAGTGCGCCAAAGCCAAAGGCTCGTTTGCGCGTGAGACCCTCGCCACGTAGTGGTAGCGAGATTATCGCCCCCTCGGGGATATTCTGTATCGCCATACCCACAGCCAATGCCGTAGCTGCCGCGATGCTGATACCAGCATTTCCCGTCATCGCACCCGCCACCACAGCTCCTACTGCCATACCCTCGGGGATGTTGTGGAGTGTCACAGCAAGCATAAGCATCTGGCGCTTGCCCAGCGACGAGGCTATACCCTCGCGCGTATCCGTGCCTGGGTGGGTATGTGGCACAAGGCTATCCAATGCCAAGAGAAAGAGCATACCGAGCATTATACCCACCGCAGCGGGCATCCAACTAAGCTTGCCCATGCCAGCCGAGAGATCGAGCGCAGGTATAATCAACGACCACACCGCCGCCGCCACCATCACGCCCGCAGCAAAGCCCAGCAGTGCATTGTGCAGACGATCCGAGGTCTTATCCTTGGTAAAGAGCACCGTCGCCGCTCCCACCACCGTACCTAAAAATGGTATTGCGATAATAGTAAAGATGTTCATACAATAATGTTATAAATAGTTGTTTTATAAGATTAACGTAAACTACGGAAAATTAGGGTTGTATAGTATAGCAAACGGTGTATTCTGAACTATTTCGTAGTTGGAATTGAGTATCGACATATTGAAATCGCTAATAATTGTTGGTTGGTCGAAGGTTATAAAATTAAATGCATCTATAATTGTGAACATCTAAAATTAGAGAATGTTCCATTTGAAATAATTACGTCTTCAAAAACAAATCTAAAGTTGCCAGACATAACATAGCATCGGTTGTTTTTTACACTACTTGTAAATATAACATGGCCATCTAAACAGGAGTTGTCCTCGTAATACATATTGTCTGCTGAATCTGTGGGTTCTATGTATATGTAGATCCAATCGTTTGAGTATTCGATATCGTCAAGATCACTAATATTGTATTTATACCCAAATTCAAGGGATGGAAATCTGTCGTATAGATCTATCCGTATATGTGCCTTATATTTGGCGTCTGTGCTGATAAGATCTTTTATTAAACGAAAATCAAAACTCGTATCATCATAAAATCGTAAATACTGCTTTGTATGCCACCAATCTCTCTCTGTGTTGCAGAATGTTACATTATCTAACCCTAATGATGGACAAGTGATATTCATTGTAATTTTAGAGTTGTCGATAGGATACGACCAGTCCAATGGATTCCAATCACAAGCACTAAAGCATACTACACCAATCATCGTGGCTACTATTATTGCAAATCTTTTCATAATTCGTTGGATTTGTTGTTATTTAGCTTGTCTACATAGTCGACATAGCTATCATATAGTTCACTTGGAATGCCTAAAAATATTGCATCTTCACGCTTGATGGACAATATATAGGTGTCATCTCTCTTAACAATTCTACTAAGCATTAGGTTGTTTAGGTCTCCTTGTATTTTGCTAATCATCGTTAAGCTGTCATCCGGGTTTACTGCCGTTGAGCGCGTTGGGGTAATTCGATTGCTCTTATTGTCAGTTTTATGTGGGTCTAAACTGTCTAATTCTGTCGGTGTATGAAAACAAGAGTATAGGGTGAAAAAGGATAGTGCGAGGAATATATATGTCAGTTTGTGTTGCATAACTACTCGGAGATTAGGTGCTTATGTGCAAAAAAGGGGCTGAGCAAAAAGTATGCTTACAGCCCCCTGGTTGTTTAGATAGTTGCCTATTAATAGTTCTCAGCCTTGATCTGGAAGTAAGCCTGTGGGTGAACGCATACAGGACATACCTCAGGAGCCTTCTGGCCTACGTGGATGTGACCGCAGTTTGAGCACTGCCAGATCATATCGCCATCGCGAGAGAATACCAAGCCGCCCTCTACGTTAGCCAAGAGCTTGCGGTAGCGCTCCTCGTGCTCCTTCTCAATCTTACCAACCTGGTCGAAGAGGAATGCGATGTGGTCGAAGCCCTCCTCGCGAGCATCCTTAGCCATCTGAGCGTACATGTCAGTCCACTCGTAGTTCTCGCCCTCAGCAGCGCTCTTCAAGTTCTCAGCGGTTGAGCCGATGCCCTGCAAAAGCTTAAACCAAATCTCAGCGTGCTCCTTCTCGTTAGCAGCTGTCTCCTCGAAAATCTTAGAGATCTGCACGTAGCCATCCTTCTTAGCCTTAGATGCAAAATATGTATACTTGTTACGAGCCTGTGACTCACCAGCAAAAGCCTCCCACAAGTTCTTCTCAGTCTTAGTTCCTTTCAAATCTTTCATACTCTTTTAAGTTTTATAGGTTTATATTTTTTAGTTTTTTTTTCCTTTTCCTGTTGCAAAGATAATAGTTATTTCGTTATCTGCAATAGTTTTTCGATTATATTATTTTATTAGCCTATAAGTTTCGCTTATATAATATCTGTTTTATATATATATATATATAGGTCTGTGTTACTGTTTTTTTAGAACAGATACTGTTCGGTGCGGACTCTCTGACATAGAGTGTCGATTTCGCTCCAAGCATCCTCGCTGAGGGTTGTGCCTACAATCTCGATAACCTTACCTGCGGCGATAGCGCCCATCGTACCACATTGGCGTAGCGATAGACCCTCACACAAGCCCGCCATAAAGCCTGCGGCGTAGAAATCTCCTGCACCGGTGGTATCAACGCGCTTCGCTGCTGCCATAATGCCCACATGTACAAGCTCCTCGCCACGCTTTATAAGAGCACCGCGCATACCAATCTTAACAACCACTAACTCACACATCTGGCTGATATAGTGCAACGACTCCTCTGGCTCGCTCTTGCCACTAAATGCCCTTGCCTCATCCTCATTGGCAAAGAGAATATCGACATAATTCTCTACAATATCGTGTAGGAAATCGCGATTCTCCTCCACCACGTTGAACGATGCAAGGTCGATGGCAACCTTTAAGCCGTGCTCCTTAGCGCGCTTTATTGTTTCGCGTATAAGGTCGTGGTCCTGAACAAGATAACCTTCGATATATAGGTAGTCGTAGCTGTCGAATATCTCAGGATCTATATCCTCTGCTACAAGGTCCAGCGCAGCGCCGAGGTGCGTTACAAATGTGCGCTCGCCATCCTTCGATACCAAAGCCACACACTTACCCGACTTATTCTCCGAGCGAAGAATGTAGGGCGCAATATTTAGGTTACGCAACGCCTGCTCGTAAAAGTCGCCCGTGTTATCCTCGCCCACCTTTCCGATAAATGCGGTTGTGGTGCCAAGATGCGCCATCGTACGAATGGTATTTGCCGCCGAGCCACCCAACGATAGTGAGTAGGGTAGTCCTGCCACGGACTTAGATATAGCGGTCTGCAGCTGGCTATCCACAAGGCTCATCGAGCCCTTAGCAAGCTGATATTCGGTAAGTACATTGTCGTTCGAAAGATTCACAAGCATATCGGTAAGCGCATTACCGATGCCAATCACACTCTTCTTCATTATTTTCTCTCTGTTGTTTGTGCTACAAAGGTAATGAAACACTTTTGTAAAAGCGAATATTTACCTAAAAAGTTTTACCGAGATTTGAGCTATTTAATCTCCTGCTCGGAGTTTTGGAGAGCAGCATTTATCGTATGCTCAACCTTGTAATCACCTCAATTATATCATCTGCTATAAAACAGACACAATAAATCCTCCCAATGTATTAACCATTAAGGAGGATATATGAATCAAATAAATATATCTATTTTATCTTGCCATATTTCATCTCATTTTTGAAAATCTCATAGACATAGGCTGAACTTTCAATGTATAGCCCCGTGTTCTCCTCAGATAGTTTTGCGAATGTTTCTGAATTGTGGAATTGTGTGATAGCAGTAGACAAATCTACACCTTCATCTTCCATTATATAGGCAATAATATCTTTTGTGATGCCCTCAATTAAATATGATGCTCTCTTATTCATAATCTTCTTAGATATTTGATTGCAGCTTCTGTATGGAAAAAGTATTGTGATGACACCTTCTTATATTTCAATCCCTCAATTAACATAGTAAGGTTGATATAGCCATCATTGAAATTACGAAACAATTGAGCAATATCATCATCTGCAACAGGTCCAATTACAATGTCATACGAATGTGTTGGTTGCTCGTGCTCCTTGCTCCTATTTGCCAATACAAATAGTGCCCACTCCTCATTTGGCCCATCAAACTGTTTTACGGACAATTTTGATAATGCAGATTCATCAAACTCAAATTCGGTTACGATAGGTTCGCCCTCATATATGTGTGCAGTTCTGCTTGCCATCTTCTCTGCCTGCTCTCTAATCTCTGTAAGATAGAATCCCTTGCCAAAATCCTTATATGGTCTGCACTTAGATAGGTCTATCTTCTCAATCTTTGTATTAGAACCGTGATATAGTATCATTGCAATCCTCCTCCATTATTAAAACATACACGAGTTAAATCTTGCACACTGTCATCAAATGACAATAGATGTTCTACCTCATAGTGTTCAGTTAAAAAGTCTATTCCCTTAAATCGTGTCAGGTAATTACTTGCCTCCCTTGTGGTAATTTTGTGTGCCTTTGCAAACTCATTTATTGCAGCAACAACATAACCTATTACCCTCTTATCTACTCGTTGTTCACTATGTAGTTTGACTGATGCAGACAACCCCAATGCATCTAAAACTTTGGTGATAGTCTTCACGGTTAATCCCTGACCATTCTCAATTTTAGAGATTTGTGCTTTACCCACACCAACTCGTTCTCCCAACTCCTCCTGTGTCATTCCACGAAGTAGTCTTTCTGAACGAATCAGTTGTCCTATATTTTCAATTTTAGCAGTCATAATATCCTATCTTTTCTGCAAATATAATGCAAAGTTTCCAAATTTGGAAACAAAAGTATATTTTTTATCAAACATAAAAGAATAACCCCTCTCCGGAAAAACAGTGTGATAAAGAGATTATGGCAGAGTTTATGGGCATTATTATAGCACAATATTCCCCAATTTGCAAATAACAAAGTTTTGTTTCAATATTGATTTTTGCGAAAGATTGCTACAACTTTGCACCTCGAAAATCGGACAATATATACCTAAATTATATATAGCAACAGTAAAAAAGATATCCTAAATAGTACACTGAGCGAAAATATTTACTATATTTGTGGTGACATATTTAATTACGCGGAAAGTGTAAGTTTATTCTTTTGAGTCGAACTTAGGAAATTCTACTGAAGAGAGAATGGGCGGACATCTTCCTGCGTCATACCTATCTATTGGGTATGGCGTGGGGCTGTTGCTTATTTTATCTTCAAGGTAATCCTAAGACCTGACTCATTAAAATAAGTTTTCAGCACCACGCTTTCTTTATTTGTATAAATCACTATCGAGGTGCTGGGTAGTAAAATTTGGGGGACAATTACTAATATGAGAAAGTTATTAGCAATTCTAACGATTGTTGCAATCAGCTTCTCGGGTTGCGTCTACGATGACACCGCATTGGTAGGTAGAGTTGACAACCTTGAGGATAGGGTTGATGCACTTGAGAAATTATGTAAAGAGGTGAATACCAACATCTCGGCGATGCAAACTATTGTGAATGCTTTGCAGAACAATGATTATGTTACCAGCGTAACAACCATAACCGAGAATGGCGAGGCTATTGGGTACACTATCACCTTTGCTAAATCGCAGCCTATCACTATTTACCATGGCAAGGATGGTGATACTCCCGTAGTTGGAGTTAAGCAGGATAGCGACGACATCTACTATTGGACTCTTAACGGTGAGTGGTTACTCGATGCCAACGGTAATAAAATCGAGGTGCAAGGCGCTGAGGGCAAAAACGGCATTACTCCTCAGCTAAAAATAGAGAACGACTATTGGTATATCTCTTATGATAATGGTAGCACTTGGACTATTCTTGGCAAGGCAACAGGTAATGATGGTAATGATGGTAATGATGGTGTGAATGGTACTAATGGTAAGGATGGAGATTCTTTCTTCCAGAGTGTAACTCAGGATGAGAACAACGTATACTTAACCCTTGCAGATGGTACTACTATTACTATCGCTAAGAGATCCGAATTGGCTATTCATTTCGACCTATCGAGCCTTAACGATGTTACCCCTAATAGCGAGGTTAAGGTGAACTATGCTGTTAATAGCTCTGTTGGTAGTGTTGAGATAGAGGCGTTCCCATCTGCTGACCTACGTGCGGAGGTTGTTGCTGACGATGCTACGCGAATGACAGGTCATATATTGATTCGCACTGGTAATAAGTATGATGCGGCAAGTAAGGTCGTTGTACTTGTCTCTGATGGCAATAGTGTTATTATGAAGAGTATCATGTTGCAGGTAACACAAGAGCCTGATGCGGCACAACTATATATCTATAATGGAGCATCAAAGAGCATCACTGCCGCTGGTGGCAATGTTACGCTCTCGTTCCTCACCAATGTAGAGTGCGAGGCTGTCATCCCTGCCGAGGCGAGCGACTGGATTAGCGTTGCGGAGACTCGTGCCTTGGAGTATGACTCTATCACACTTCGCGTTGCACAGAATACCTCTGAGCGACGCAGCGCAACTGTCAAGGTGCAGTCTCTCGATGGCAAACTCTCTGTAGAGTACACTGTCGTGCAGGCAGCCCCATCGTCATCAAGCATTCCAGAGACCGACGACGATGGTAATATCCTCGGTACACCTGCCGCATATGAGATATTCTACACCTCGAAAGATGGCAAGATTGTTACTCCTAAGGATGTATTTGGCGGTCTAATCCTCTCTAATACTTACGATAATGGCGTTGGAGTTATTACCTTTGATCGCCCAATTACAAGTGTTGGTGATTATGCATTCCGAGATCGCAGTAGCCTAACAAGTGTAACCATCCCTAATAGTGTAACTACAATTGGAGAGTATGCATTCGGATATTGCAGTAGCCTCACAAGTATAACTATTCCAAATAGTGTAACTACAATTGGAAGTTCTGCATTCCATGATTGCCGTAGCCTAACAAGTGTAACAATTCCAGATAGTGTAACTATAATTGGAAGTACTGCATTCTATAAATGCAGTAGCCTAACAAGTGTAACTATTCCTGATAGTGTAACTATAATTGGAAGTACTGCATTCAAAGAGTGCAGTAGCCTAACAAGTGTTACTATTGGTGATAGTGTAACTACAATTGGAGATTATGCATTCTCTGGTTGCAGTAGCCTAACAAGTGTAACAATTCCAGATAGTGTAACTACAATTGGAGATAATGCATTCTATTGGTGCAGTAGCCTAACAAGTGTAACTATTCCAGATGGTGTAACTTCAATTGGAAATTCAGCATTCTCTGGTTGTAGTAGCCTAACAAGTGTAACTATTCCAGATAGTGTAACTACAATTGGAAGTTATGCATTCCAAAGTTGTGCAATACTTGAGCAGGTGGTAATTGGCTCTGGTGTTAAAAATATTGATAGTGATGCGTTCCGCTACTGTTATGTGTTGAATGATATTAGCATCAAGGCGACTACTCCGCCATCAATTTATGCGACATCGTTCAGTGATATTGGCACATCGCCTATATTCTATGTGCCTACTGAGTCGGTTGAGGCATATAAGAGTGCAAGTTACTGGAGTGACTATGCTGATGCAATTGTTGGCTACAACTTTTAATTTCCTCGTGTACAAAGTTATCTGTTCGGCTCTTTTGGCATCTGCCTTGTTTGTTAAATGCTCATTTACATTTAGTAAACTCCGCTTTCCCAAACTGCGAGCAGCTTCAAAATAGCCACAACATATAAATTTGTAATAAACCCACTACCCGCGCTACGGTTAACCGTGGTGCGGGTATTATTTTTAATACCCACAATAAACCTCGTCATTGCGAAGAATTGCAACCGTTACCGTGCTGATACCCACTCAGTTTCTATGCAATTCTGTGGCAATCTACCTCTGTTTTATGCCTTTGTTGATACATCACGCGCTGCAATGAAGTTAAACAGCGGTAGATCCTCACGTCGGGGCACTTGTATATTTAACTGAAAACTGAAAGGTTAAAAGTGTGGTGCGCTAAGCGCAGAAGTTTGATTACTTCGCCTAATACCAAAGGGCATAAAAGGGCATAAAGGGTCTCAAAGGGTAAATATAAAAAGGCAACGCCTTTTAACCATTACTAATTACTCCCTACTAATTACTAATTAATTTAAGCCCCTCCTCAGGATGACGGTTTTATTTTGGTATTCGCGCTACGCACCACCGTAGCGCGGGTATTATTTTTAATACCCGCAAATGGCATCGCTGTTCGTGGGTATCTTTATCCCTAAATTGAAGAGCTACCATCTATAACCCAAAAAGATTATGTTTTTTCAATTTTTTCATTTATCTTTGTGAGGGATAGTGTAGAATATAGGAATACTATTTGCAAAAATGGTAGAAAAACTTTGCTGTATGGATAAGAAAAAACAAGATGTAGCATACTTCCTTTCGTTCTGTATTGAGCAGTATATGAACGCAAAGGGGTTATCTCGCAATGAGGCAATGGCATTGCTCTCAGAGAGAGGTGTGCTTGATTATTTAGCAGAGCATTTCGAGATTTTGCACACTCAAAGTCGCCAATGGATTATAGAGGAGATTGACGAGTATATTAAGGAGCATAACAAATAGGCAATATGAAGATTTATCACGGTGGCATAGAGATAGTAGAGAAACCCGAAATCAGAGAGTCTAATCGTACACTTGATTACGGGCAGGGATTCTATACCACATCTTCATATGAGCAGGCAGAGGCTTGGGTAAAAAGAAGAATGGCAGAGAAGAAGACCTCACAGGGATATATCTGTGTCTATGAACTTTATGAGGTCTCATTACAGAATATGAACACCCTCTCATTTGATGCCCCAACAGAGGAGTGGGTTGATTTCGTGATGAAAAATCGCACCCAAAAAGGGTATGTTCACGAATATGATGTTGTCTATGGTCCAGTAGCGAATGACCGTGTATATGCTTCGTTTGCTCTGTATGAGGGAGGATTGATAAACAAGCAGACTCTGATTTCGGAGTTAAAGAGATACAAACTGGTAGGCCAGTATCTGTTCCATACAGAAAAAGCATTGCAAGCACTAACATTTGTTGAAGCAAAGGAGATTGAATTATGAGTATCACCCAAGAAAATCTATACTTATTACTACCATCAAAGATGAGTTGGTTGGCGATGATGCTCTCTGAGGATAAGGGTATTAGCATTGTGGAGGCAATGAAGCTACTCTACTCTTCTTCGTTCTATACCCGATTGGCTGATGAATCCACAAAGTTGTGGCATCTCGGTCCAGTTGCTTTATACGAAGAGTATCAAGCGAGTTTGTAAATAGTAATTTATACATCATAACCCTATCCCACGAGCACATCGCCCGTGGGTATTTTGTGTTTTGTATAGTCCTAAAATCAATGATTTACAATGGGTCATAAATCAAAGATAGGATGTCGCAAGACATCCTATCTTGAGCTGTTGACGAGGCTTGAACTGACGGATGCTGATGCACCCGTCGGGTTATATTTACATTCCTCCCCAAACCCCTCCTTTGACAAAGGAGAGGCTTTAGAGGTCGTCAGTACATCCCTAAATAAAATGCAAAACGAAGGATTTAACCATAAGGCTAAACCCTTCGCTTTGAGCTGTTGATCAGGCTTGAACTGACGACCTCTTCCTTACCAAGGAAGTGCTCTACCACTGAGCTACAACAGCAATTAAAACTCTATACACTTTTGTCTGAAAAGACGTGCAAAAGTACATAAGTTTTTTTAATCTGCAAACTTTTTGCGGGAAAAAGTGGCTCTGCTCGCAAAAAGTTTGCAAATTGGTTGGTCGAAGCCTACTTCTGCTCCTCCTTCTTATCGTTACGCTTGATATTGAAGCGACGGATTTTCTTTGTTGGGGTCTTCTCGAACTCGCCCTCGTTGTCCACAACCTTAGTAATCTTTGAGAAGCGGTTAACCTTAGAGTTGACATACTCCAAGACCTCGCGCTTGACCTCCTCCATCTTAAGCTGTATCTGCTCGGAGCTTATCGATAGCTTGTGCTTGAACTCGTCGTAGGCCTCCTCCAAAGCTGAGGTGTCGAAGTGTACCAACGCGATAAGCTTGCCATCCTCCTCGGTTACGACAGACTCCGCAACGAAGCGGTTGCTGTTGAGTACCTCCTCGATATCCTCTGGGTAGATATTCTCGCCCGAAGGACCTACAATCATATTCTTCAAGCGACCCTTGATGAAAATCCAGCCATCCTCAGCGATATAGCCGAGGTCGCCAGTGCGGAACCATCCATCCTCGGTAAATGCCTCCTTTGTAGCCTGCTCGTTCTTATAGTAGCCCATCATGCAACATGGGGTCTTAACCACAATCTCACCCTGGTTGGTCTCTGGGTTGACGTTGTCGAGGCGAATCTGCACTGCTGGCAACGCAGGACCTGTTGAGCCGACGCGTACCATATCGCCCACAGCACCTGCAAGAAGTGGGGCTGTCTCTGTAAGACCGTAGCCAATACCGTATGGGAAGCCACCCTCCAAGAGGAAGCGCTCTGCCTCCGACTCGAACTTAGCGCCGCCGATAGCGAAGAAGCGCATACGACCACCGAAGAGCTTTTTAAGCGAGTTACCCGCAATCTTGTGCAGAATCTTACGCGACCAGTCCCAGCCGTATAGTTTGCGTGTGATAGGGTTCTTCTCGAACGTAGGGCGCACCTTGCTACGGTAGATTTTCTCCATAATAAGAGGTACAGATGCGATAACCGTAGGGCGCACCTTAGCCAACGCAGGCATAAGAGCCGATGCGGTAGGTGGGCGGTCCATATAGTGCACCTGAGCACCGCGCGAGAATGGGTAAATCATACCGAGGGTACACTCGTAGGTGTGTGCCAATGGTAGGATTGAGAGCAACACATCCTCCTTGTTATAGTCGAAGAGTGGTGGGATGATTGTTGTCTGCGCTGCAATGTTGTAGTGCGAGAGCATCACGCCCTTAGGCTTCGATGTAGTACCCGAGGTGTAGATGATGGCTGCCAAGTCCGTAGGCTCTGGGATGCGCTTCTCGGCACGCTCAGTAACGCGCTGTGAGATAACGTTTAGACCCTTAGTGCGGACTACGATATTCATTCTGTCGAGTGTCTCCTTAGAGAGTTTTGTGTAGAGCTTATCCGACACAAGGATAGCCTTTGCCTCCGAGTGTGCGATGATAAGGTCGAGCTCGTCGCTTGTGAAGTCGGGTAGGATAGGCACTGCCACCATACCGGCAGTGGTAATTGCGAAATAGGATACGCCCCAGTTAGGCATACTGCTACTGAGGATTGCAACTCTGTCGCCAGCACCCACGCCAGCATTTAGGAGTAGCTCCTGAAGCGTCTCAATACGCTTGCCGACCTCCTTATAGCTGACCTCCTCGCCACCAATCATTGCAAAGGCGATGCGCTCTGAGAAATTAGTAACGCTGTGTGTTACCAACTCGTGTAGAGTGTTAAAAGTCATAATTGTTCTTTTTATTAAGTTCGGATTTGAGAACAAATCGGGTGCTAAGGTACTATATTTTATTAAATAATGTTAAATTTGCACCAAAATATTTTCAATGATACCTAAAAATTTAATCACGAACGCCGCATTGGAGGTGGGCTTCGACATCGTGGGGGTGGTGCCAGCTATGCCGTTGGAGGAGGAGTCGCAGCGTTTTGGCGAGTGGCTCTCTCGGGGAAACCACTCCACGCTATCATACCTCGAACGCAATGGCGACAAGCGCTTCGATGTCTCGAAGTTGGTCGAGGGGGCACGCAGTGTTGTTGTCTGCGGTGTGGCGTATCTCTCGGAGTATAGCCGTGGCTACCCCGCAGGGTGGAGGACCAAGATTGCATCCTACGCCCTTAATCGTGATTATCACCTTACGATAAGGGAGATGCTCGTGGCTCTTGCTGAGCGCTTGAAGGTGCACTCTCCCGAGCTACGTTTCCGAGCCTTTACTGACTCTGCGCCGCTTGCCGAAAAGAGCTATGCACGCCGTGCCGGACTTGGCTGGATAGGGCGCAACTCCCTGCTTTTAACGCCCGAATATGGCTCGATGCTGTTGCTTGGAGAGCTCGTTATAGATGAGGCTGTTGATGAGTATGATGCGCCTAAGGAGTATGTGGGCTGTAGTGAGTGTCAAAGGTGTGTTGAGGTGTGTCCTAATGGCGCTATCTTAGATGGTCGATGTATCGACACAAGACGCTGTATATCGTGCCGTACCGTAGAGCCTATGGCTCAGGGTGAGAGCATAGACCTCGATGGCTGGATATTTGGTTGCGATGCTTGCCAAGCGGTGTGCCCGTATAACCAACGAGCTAAGCTTCATCGAAATCCCAATTTTGACCCTATTATCAACCCTCTTGCTCTCGATGCAGAGGCGTGGCTTGGAATGAGTGAGGAGGAGTTCACGGCGTTGGCAGCCTCTACGCCGATGACTCGTGCGGGGCTGGAGAGAATTAAAAGCAATGTGAAAAGTGAAAGGTGAACTTTGCGATTAAGGTGTGAGCAGAACAAGTTTACTTGTTATGCCGAGCCGTAGCAAAGTCAATTTTCGGTTTTCACTTTTTAGTTTGGTTTAATTTCTTGGTGTAAAACTTTGCTATTACAATATTTTATTGTATCTTCGCAGATTGAATTGTAAAACCGTAATTTTGGTGATTAAAGAGGGGAAAAATAATAAGAGTAATAATTTAATACCTAAACTAATTATGACAAACAAAGTTCAGACTCCTGAGAATGACCTAATGGTCGAGACTAAGGGTAAGTTGGAGATTTTCTTCGACAAGTATGGTGACAAGCTTCTTAAGGCTGTTATCGGTATCGCTATCGTAGCGGTTGTTATTTTCCTTGCTATTAGCGTAGTTAAGAGTAGCTCACAGAAGAAGGAGCAGGCAGCTCAGGCTGCGTTGACAGTAGCGCTTACATCGGATGCTGAGGTTGCAGCTTTCGAGGCTATTGTTGCTGAGTATGAGGGTACTGCCGCTGCAAACACTGCGGTTTACGTTGCTGGCGCTGAGCTTCTTAAGGCTGGTGATGTTGAGGCTGCTAAGGCTATGTTGGCAAACTATAAGAATGCTAAGGGTGTAGCTGCTGAGGTTATCAACGGCTTGGTTTACACTCTTCGTGGCGACATCGCTGTTGAGGAGAACGACCTTGCTGGTGCTGCACAGCTCTTCGCTGAGGCTCTTGCTGCAAGCGCAGATGTTCAGACTTGGGAGACTAACAGCGTAAAGCTTGCGTTGGTATACGCTGCTATGGGCGATGAGGCTAAGGCTCAGGAGGCTTACAAGGCTCTTGTTGCTCGCTTCCCACAGCTTAAGCAGAAGTACACAAAGTGCATCGCTGAGTAATTACAACAGATTGATAGATTGAAGGTATGAAGCGCAAGAGTTGCGAGAATTCGATTGATATGAAGTTCGGTGTTATCGCCGTAAATGAGTGTTCAGACTTTATAGCAGCCAACCTTGAAGCCGTTGCTGATGCTCTCAGAGCGCAGGGTTGTTTGGAGGAGAATATCGTTATTAAGTATGTTCCTACGCTCCATGACTCGGTTGTCGCTACGCAATTTATGGCGCAATATACCGATGTTGACGGTGTTATCATCGTAGCCCCTAAGGCACAGCTTATGGAGTGCTTGCCACTGATGAATGGCATTATCCAGGTTCAGGTGCAGTGGACGTTAGTGGTAGAGATTGGTGGCGCAGAGTGCGCTAAGAATATCGTCACGATGATATCGCTACAAAACGAGTTGGAACTCGCCTCGGGCCCAAGTCGCGCCGAGTGTTCAGACTTCTGTTAAATAATAAACATATATTATAATAAGGGGCGTTTCTTTCGGAAATGCCTCTTTTTTGTAGGTGAAAACTGAAAAGTGAAAGGTGAAAAGTAAGGTGCGCTTCGCGCGAGTTTTATAAATATGCGTCGCAGACACCACACTTTTCAGTTTTCACCTTTCACGTTTCACTTAAAAAGCCGTAGCCTTTTAATCATTACTAATTGTATAGATAAGGTGTTCCAGCTCGCGGATAAGGTTGCGCTGTGGGTCCTCAGGAGCGTAGAGGGCGAACATTATCACGGTTGCCTTGTTTGTGGCGTTGTCGACATTTACGAATGCGACCATAGGACCGCCCATAAAGTCGTTAGCTACCTCCCACCAGCAACGTATCTCCATCCACTCCCTGCCTGCAATCATCACACCTGGGGTAAAGGTCATTGATGATGGCTCGTTGCTAATGCGCATATATGAATGCTTTGCCCCCTTGCTCGATATTGTGGCGAGCTTGTTATCTATAGCCGACATCACCGAAAAGGCACGCATATCTTCGGGTAGCGAGGCGTCGATTGGTGTGGTAAAGGCAAAGATGTAGTCGGCGCGCTTAGGGAAGTCGCGGATATACCATAGCAGTTCGCTATCGCGTGTTGTAGCCTTATAGAAGTATGATGGTATGACCATATCGAGTCCTGTGTGCGCCTTAAAGTCTGCCATAAGTTGCTCGGCAGGGCGTGCAGAGTTGTAGGTGTTGCTACGGTTGCGCTCTGCCTTCTCGAACTCCGAGCGTAGGGTAGTGGTGGCATCGGCGATAAACTGCACGGCATCGGCAGCGCTTGGTGCAGTTATGGTAATCAGAGTCTGTGGGCGTGCATAGGCGTTTTTGGTCACGGAGTATGTCGCCTTTGTAGCCGTGGGGTTGATACTTATAATAAGAATATTGGGATACTTGCGGTCGAGCTCCGTTGCACGTGCTGGCTCCACCTGCTTTACGATATTAAAGTAGCCTTCGGGACGTGTAAGACCTGGCGCACGCTCCTCCAACAAATCACATACGGCATAGCTAAGTTCGCCACGCCACACATCGTCGTTGCACATAACTACGACATCGTACGCCTTGCCCATAGTGTTCTTCTCTGGCAGGGCACTCTTAGTGCGGCAACCACCCGCTATCAAAACCATCGCCAATAGAATGGCGCTAAATATTGCTCTCTTCATACCTTATTATATATAAGCATTGTTATGATGGCAAAGTTAACTATATTTTTCAAAAATTAAAAATATTACTATCTTTGTGGTCTAAATAGGGTACAGTATGAGAATTAAGCCTGGCAGATTGTTACGATGGTTGTTTCCGAATGTCATCTGGAAGATGGATGACAAGGAGGGTTTATACCTCACATTCGACGATGGCCCTACGCCTGGTGTTACGGAGTGGTTGCTCCAAACTCTGGATAAGTACAATGCTAAGGCTACATTCTTTGTGTTGGGTAAGAATGTAGAGCTATATCCTGATTTATACCAACTTATCCTCGATAGAGGACATAAGATAGGCAACCATACCTACTCCCACCAGAAGGGCTGGGAGTTGTCCTTAGAGCGCTATATCGAGGATGTCGACCTTGCGGGAGATATGCTCCATACGGAGCTCTTCCGACCCCCTTATGCACGTGTTACGCGCAAGCAGTTGAAGGTTATTGCCCAGCGCTACCGCATCGTGATGTGGAATGTCCTTTCGCGTGATTATAATACCACGCTCACACCTCAGATATGTCTAAAAGAGACCCTCTACGGTCTGCGTGGTGGCGATATTATCTCGTTGCACGATAGTGCAAAGTCGTTCAAGAATACCAGCGTGGTGCTCCCAGCAATCTTGGAGAGAGCTAAGGAGCTTGGGTTGAAGTGTAAAATCTTGGAGTTGTAGCCTATGCGTGTCGTTGTCGCTGTCACTGCTGCAAGTGGCGCTATCTATGCCCGCCAATGTGTTGAACTACTATTAGAGAGTAGTTCAGTGGAGCGTATTGCACTGATTTATAGCCGTGAGGCTGAGTCTGTTGCAAGGGCTGAGGGTGTGGTAATGCCCGAGGATAGCCGTATCGAACGCTATGATAATGACAATATGTGGGCATCGCCAGCAAGTGGCTCAGCACGCTGGGATAGTATGCTTGTTGTGCCCTCGACGATGGGTACCATTGGGCGTATAGCCTCGGGCGTATCGCAGAGCCTTATTGAGCGCTCAGCAGATGTAATGTTAAAGGAGCGTCGTAGGCTTGTTATCGTAGCCCGCGAAGCTCCCTATTCACTTATTCACTTGCGTAATATGACCACCCTTACCGAGGCTGGTGCTATCATTATCCCCGCATCGCCATCCTTCTATTTCCGTCCTGAGAGCATCGAGGAGCTATGCCTCACAATCTCTGAGCGCGCTGTGGAGTTGGCAGGTATCTCGGTTGCTCACCGAGAGTGGGGCGATTAACTATCTATCGAAAGCCTGCGCTTTAAGGGCTATGCCCTCGCCATCAGGTGTCACAAGCACTACGCCTGCCTCCTCGCGGGTGATGTGACCAATCACATCAACCAAACCGAGTTTCATAACGCTCTCCTGAGCACTTAATGGCACGGTGAAGAGCAGTTCGTGGTCCTCGCCCCCATTGAGTGCTGCGATGACAGGGTCTATGCGCATCTCCTCGGCAAGCTCTGATGTCTGACGTGCGATAGGAATACGCTCAAGGTAGATGCGAGCACCACACTTCGATGAGCGACATATCTGGCGTAGGTCCGAAGCAAGACCATCCGAGAGGTCAATCATAGAGGTAGGCTTGATACCCTCCTCGCGTAGCGCTGAGAGGACATTGACTCTTGCGCGTGGTTTTAGGTAGCGCTCCAAGAGATACTCGTAGCCCTGGAACTTAGGCTCAGGGTTGTCGATATCCTTCAATACGCGCTTCTCACGCTCCAAGAGGTGAAGACCCATATATGCTGCGCCGAGATTCGAGGTGATACATATTAGGTCGTGCTCCTTGGCTCCCGAACGATATGTGATATCCTCCTTCATAGCGCGACCCGTAGCGCTGATGGTGATTACAAGACCATTCATCGAGGCTGTGGTGTCGCCACCCACGATGTCCACGCCAAGCTCCTGGCAAGCACGCTCCATACCCTCGTATAGGGCATCCAATGCCTCTACCGAAATCTTTGCCGATATGCCAAGAGCTACTACTACCTGCTCAGGCTTACCATTCATTGCGAGGATGTCGTTTACACCGCGCACAATGGCCTTATATCCAAGATGTTGTAGTGGGAAATAACTTAGGTCGAAGTCGATGCCCTCTGTCATCATATCTGTTGTTAGGAGCATCACCTCCTCGCCGAGGTCTATAATGGCAGCGTCATCGCCCGCAGTGGTTAGCGACGAGGCGTTACGCTTTTTAAGGCGTGCTGTGAGGCGGTCGATAAGTCCATACTCGCCCAATGATGCAATTTCAGTTACTCCCTTATTCATAATGCTTGTTCTTAAATTTTCTGCAAAAGTATTATATGGATTGGAATATTGCAAAAAAAAATATATCTTTGCCTCAAATTTTTTCGAAACAAGGAATAACTAAGACTAAAACATAAAACTTAATAGAGATGTTGAACATTATACTTTTTGGAGCGCCAGGATGTGGCAAGGGTACTCAGGCAGCACGTTTGGCTGAGCACTATGATTTGTACCATATTTCGACAGGCGAGGTTATACGCTCAGAGATTAAGCGTGGCACAGAGTTGGGTAAGAGTATGGAGGGTTATATCTCACGTGGTGAGCTTGCGCCAGACTCTATCGTGGTGGAGATGGTGCGCGACTATATGCGTTCACACAACGATAAGGGTTGCATCTTCGATGGCTTCCCACGTACTACTGCTCAGGCAGAGATTTTCGATACATTGCTTGCAGAGATTGGCTCTAAGGTCGATGTGATGATATATATGGATGTTCCAGAGGAGGAGCTTGTTAAGCGTATCTTGTTGCGCGGTAAGGACTCTGGTCGCGCCGATGATGCTTCTGAGGATGTTATCCGCAACCGCATCGAGGTATATCGCCAGCAGACCGCTGTTGTAGCCGACCACTATACTAAGCAGAGCAAGTACTCTGAGGTTAACGGTCTTGGTACTTTCGATGAGGTATTCGACCGCCTCGCAGAGGTTATTGATGCTAAGAGATAGTAAATAGATAAAAATATACCTATGCGGGCGGTTTCGATACAATAATTCGAGGTCGCCCGCAGTTTATATAATGTGAAAAGTGAAAACTGAAAGGTGAAAAGTATGGTGCGCTTCGCGCGAGTTTTATAAGGTGAAAGCAGAACAAGTTTACTTGTTTTGCCGAGTCGTAGCAAAGTCGAGGCATTACGAAGTTTTGCCTCAAAAGTAAGGTGCGCTTCGCGCAGATTTTATAATGTGAAAAGTGAGAACATAAAAGGTGAAAACTAAACAGAATATATTTATAAAGTATATCCTTATTGTTCTGCTCTCTCTCTTTGTCGTTAGTGTCGAGGCTAAAAGCTACCGTGTGCGCGATATTCAGAATGTGCAACGTGTCGATAGCCGACGCTTTGTCTCGAATCCAGATGGCATACTCTCGCGTGAGGCGGTCTCTGTTCTCGATTCGATATGTTATGCCTTGAAGGAGAGTGGTATTGCTGAGGTTGCTATCGTCGCGGTGGATGATATTCGTCCTCGCGATATGGTAGGCTTCTCGCAGGAGTTGTTCGAGGGGTGGGGTGTCGGTGACGATGAATTGGACAACGGTCTTGGCATTCTGCTTGTGGGTGATATGCGCGAGATACGCTTCCATACGGGTTATGGCTTGGAGGGTGTACTTCCTGATGCCCTCTGCTATCGCATACAGCAGGATTATATGGTACCATATTTCCGTGCGGGCAACTACTCCGCTGGTATGGTTGCTGGTCTGCGTGCCGTGGATAACGTACTCCAAAATGGCGAACTTCCTACCGCAGAACGCGGGGATGATACAGGAGCTATCTATATGGCACTCTTTATAGTGCTGATGCTCTTTGTTCCCATTGTGATGCTCATTGCTCAGGCGCGCCAGCATACGCGCTGTCCGCAGTGTGGTAAGCATACGTTGCGCCCTGTGAGTCGTCAGTCGGTGCGTGTGTCGGCTACTACGACTATGGTGATAACAATCCTTCGATGCGATAACTGTGGCTCGGAGCATACGCGCACCGAGAATCAGAACAACCATCGTGGCGGTGGCGGTATCTGGATAATGCCTATGGGAGGCTTTGGCGGTGGCCGTGGTGGTGGCTTCGGCGGAGGTGGTTTCGGCGGCGGTAGCTTCGGAGGCGGCGGTTCTGGTTCAAGTTGGTAATCGAGATTATAAACTAAAATATGTAAAACTATGAAAAACAAATCATTGTGGATTATCCTCGGCGTTGTTGCCGTGGTGCTATTCTGGGGCGTTAGCGCCTACAACGGCTTAGTCACTAAGGAGGAGCGAGTTGTCTCTGCGTGGGCAAATGTGGAGAGTGTTTATCAGCGTCGTGCCGACCTTATTCCAAACCTTGTAAACACGGTCAAGGGCTACGCTGCGCACGAGAATGAGACCCTTATGGAGGTTACCGAGGCGCGTGCTAAGTCTACGGCTATTAGCATCGACCCATCGACTGCTACTCCTGAGCAGATGAAGGCGTGGATGCAGGCTCAGAGCGAGGTAGGCTCGGCTCTTGGTCGCCTTATTGCCATCTCGGAGAACTATCCAGATTTGAAGGCTAATCAGAACTTCTTGGAACTTCAAAAGCAGTTGGAGGGTACGGAGAATCGTATCGCTACCGAGCGTAGAAAGTACAATGAGGAGGTGCGTAGCTATAACGTCAAGCTACGCCGCTTCCCAACCAATATTATCGCAGGTATGTTCGGCTTCGAGAAGCGCGAGATGTTCGAATCGCAGGATGGAGCTGAGGTTGCACCGGTGGTGGAGTTCTAAGCGAACTGAAAACTGAAAGGTGAAAACTGAAAAGTAAGGAGCGCTTCGCACGAATTTTATAAACTGAAAACTGAAAGGTGAAAAGTAAGGTATGCTTCGCATAAGTTTTATAAATATGCGTCGCAGACACCTCACTTTTCACTTTATTTTTTATTTTCAAGAAAAAATAGTATATTTGCCCATAATATATAGGAAAATATGCTTTTTAGAGTTTGTGCAATACTACTATTCTCGTTGTTCTCGGCGGTGGCTGCGAGGGCGCAGGTGGCAGAGCCTGAAAAGGGTGGTGCGTTAGACCCTGTGGCTGAGTGGGTTAAGTTAACCCCCGAGGAGTATATCTATCGCTGGCGTGCTACGGCTGTTGACAATATGGAGGTCTATGGCATTCCTGCTAGTATCACTATGGCGCAGGCAATCCTTGAATCGGGCTTCGGTAATGGCTACCTTGCGCGTGTAGCGAACAACCACTTCTGTATCAAGTGTAAGAAGTCGTGGACAGGTCGTACCATTACGCACGCCGACGACAGCCCAGATGACTGTTTTAGAGTCTACGATTCGGTGGAGGAGTCCTTTGCCGACCACGCAAATTTCCTATGCAGTGGCGAGCGCTATGAGTTCCTATTTGCCTACGATATTACCGACTATAAGAGTTGGGCTAAGGGTCTTAAAAAGGCGGGCTATGCTACCGCGGAGGACTATGCCGAGCGACTTATAGGCGTTGTGGAGCGATATAACCTCAGCCTCTTGGACAAGAGGAATGGTATTGCGCTATACGATGAGTACCTTGCCAAGGAGTTTGGTGTGAAGGTGGAGAGTGCGGTCGAGGAGACTACCCCAGCGCAGTCGGTGGCAGATGCCCAGGAGGAGGTAGAACAGAATCTGCTTATTGCCTACTCGGATAAGGGTGTCGACCCAAACAATTTCCGTGTAACGATAAACTCTCACGCAGGATATAATGTATATCGTACAAATGGAACGTTCTATATCGTTGCCAATGAGGGTGATACATATGAACATATTGGCAAACTCTTCGAGCTATCACCAAAGTTGCTTAGAAGGTTTAACGATGTTACACCTACGGCGCAGCCTGTGGCGGATGAGATTGTCTTCATCGAACTTAAAATGGCGTGTTGGAATGGTGAGCAGATGCTTCATACGGTTGCAGCGGGCGAGACGTTATACACTATATCGCAGATGTATGGCATACGCCTAAAAGCTCTCACAAAGCTAAATAAAGCCTACAAGGGTGTGGAGCTAACGGAGGGTCAGACCATCCGCCTAAGATAGTGAATAGAAACTAAAACATATTAGATATGAGTACATTACGTGGTAAGATTTTGGAGACTATCGTCAAGAAGTCGACCCTAAAACAGCAAATCTTTGACAACACCTTCTCGACGTTCAACCTATTGAAGGAGACACTCTTTGAGATGGCATCGGAGATAGATGATGAGTTGGACGGAAAAGTCGACCGTAGAGTGCGTATCGAGTACCGTGATAGGGGTAAGTTCGAGGCGCAGTTGCAGGTGGCAAGCGATATTCTTCTCTTTCAGATGCATACCGATGTTTTTGAGTTTGACTCGAACCATATCATCTGGCAAAATAGCTATGTTCAGGAGAATAAGGATAACTCCTATACGGGCGTTATCAACATCTACAACTTCCTTTCGGACTCGTTGAAGTACAACCGTAATGCCGATGAGGGCTACCTTATTGGTCGCATCTTCATCAACCGCGAAAAGGCATTCTTCGTTGAGGGCAAGCGTCAAACCCTTGTGCGCCCTATGGCTTTCGGTACGCGCAAGATTGACCAGGAGGCGCTGGTGGATATTATCGAGACGGCGATTAACTACGCTATTAACTTCGATCTTTTGATGCCACCATACGACGAGAATATCCGCGTTACCGTTGACCAGTTTAACTCGAAACTTGATAACTCGAAGTTCACAACAGGTAAGCGTCTAAGCTACGATTTCTCGATTGATGACATTTAGGATTATCAGACCTCATAATAATCTATTTGAACCCATTAAACTCAAAATATTATGAAAAAGCTTCTATCAACAATAGCGATGCTTGTAGTAACGTTTACAGCATCGGCGCAGGTAAGTTACTTGCAGATGGTCGAGTCTCGCAACCAGAGCGCACCCGACTATATCGCCCCAGCATCACTAACCCCAGCTCTCGGCACAGATAAGTATATGGAGTTGGAAGGCAACAGTGTGAAGCTCTACGACTACCACAAGGAGTCTGAGGGTGTGACCGTATTCAAGACCGACCACGTTATTATGTCGTACGTAAAGTCTGATGACGGCACGATGGCATTGTATGAGAAGTGGGAGGGTGAGTCGCCACGTCAGGAGATTTACCGCCACTCGTTTATCTCGGACTACTATGTCGCTTGCCCTGATGGCTCGACAATCAAGATTGAGGATGTCCGCGATATTAGCTTCTCGCCAGACTCTAAGTTCTTGGCAATGAGCTATAACAATGATATTTTCCTTTACGACCTTACTACCAACGAGATTTATAGCATCACCGACGATGGTAAGTGGAATCACATCATCAACGGTACTACCGATTGGGTATACGAGGAGGAGTATGGCTTTACAAAGGCCTATGCCTTCTCTCCAAATAGCGAGGAGATTGCCTACTTGAAGTTCGACGAGAGCCGTGTTAACGAGTTCGAGATGATGCGCTACGATAACAACCTCTATAACACCGCATACCGCTTTAAGTATCCTAAGGCTGGCGATGAGAACTCTATCGTTACGCTCCACGTCTACAACCTTGCTACACGCGAGACTCGCCATATAGATACAGGTGCCGAGACCGATCAGTATATTCCACGTATCGGCTACACCCCTGCGGGTAACCTCTTCTACTACCGTGTCAACCGCTTGCAGAATCACTTTGAGGTTGTTATGGTTGAGGCTGATGGCTCGCAGCGCGTTATCTACGACGAGCAGGATGAGCGCTATGTTGAGCGCCCTAACACTAAGACTATCACCTTCGTTGATGGCGACAGATTCATCGTTCGCGAGGAGACCTCTGCGGGCTGGTTCCACCTCTATTTGCACTCAGTGTCGGCGGGTCGCATCTGCGCCCTTACATCGGGTAATTGGGAGGTTACCGATATCGTAGGTATCTCGCCAGATAAGAAGCTTGTATACTATATGTCTACCGAGCAGTCACCATTGGAGCGCCATCTATACTCTGTAACCCTTGATGGCAAGAAGAAGACGTGTATCCTCTCTAAGCCTGGCTATTGGAGAGTATATCCATCGGCAAATATGAAGTATTTTGCAGCCGAGCACTCAGCTACTGATTGCTATCCTACAGCTGCGGTATATAACGCTAAGGGTAAGATGCTTCGCTCGCTTATGACCGAGACTCCTGCAGCCTCTGCGCCTACTTATCAGCGTCAGTATGCTACATTCACAACAGAGCGTGGCGACGAGTTGCAATACTACCTAATCTACCCTGAGAAGTTCGACCCTGCAAAGCAGTATCCTGTCCTTATGACTCAGTATTCTGGTCCTGGTTCTCAGGAGATTGCTAACCGCTGGACAACAGATTGGGAGGAGACCTTGGCACGTAATGGCTATATCGTTGCTTGCTGTGATGCTCGTGGTACGGGCTACCGTGGCGAGGAGTTCAAGAAGGTGACCTACGCAAACCTCGGTCACTGTGAGGTTGAGGATCAGCTCTCTTTCGCACATCACCTTGCCCGACAGAGCTTCGTCGATGCTAAGCGTATCGGTATATACGGCTGGTCATATGGTGGCTTTATGGCTTTGGGTTGCGCACTCAAAGGTGATGGTATCTTCAAGATGGCTATCGCTGTTGCCCCTGTAACATCATGGCGCTACTACGACTCTATCTATACCGAGATTTATAACGGTCTGCCACAGTATAACCCTGCGGGCTACGACGATAACTCGCCAATCAACTTTGCCGACCGTCTAAGCCTCAATACACGCTTGCTTATCATCCACGGTACTGCCGATGACAATGTACACTTCCAGAACACAATGGAGATGTGTCGTGCTCTGAATAATGCTGGCAAGCAGTATGATATGATGGTTTACCCTGATCAGAACCACTCAATGCGACCATCAAATATGATTCATATCAGACAGAAGATGGTGGATTACTGCTTAGAAAACCTATAATTTCTTAATTTCTTGTGATAAGGGGTCATCTGCGACCTCTCAATCATTGCCCCAAATAGGAAATACGCCAAGTATGTCCTATCTGGGGCAACTTCTTTATCGAGGCCACATCTAACCCCTTCTGACAAGAAATTTGGTCGTGCTACCCTGAGGGTTTTTTGTTTCGCTCCCGAGCGAAACTATTAAAAGTGATGGGTTACTATGGGTTACTATGGGTTACTATGGGTTACTATGGGTTACTATGGGTTACTATGGGTTACTATGGGTTACTATGGGTTACTATGTGAATTTTATACTCATCGTAACTCATATTAACACATATTAACCCACTCCCTAAAAAGGCAGAGCCTTTTAACCATTACTAATTACTCATTACTCACTACTCATTATTTTTTTTCACCCTTAATAACCCTTAATAACCATTAATAACCCTTAATAACCCCTAACCCCCCTTAACAACCCCTAACCACTAAAAACACTCTGGCTTTTAACAACTGCTAATTCCTCCCTGCCCCTGCCTCTGGTAATAAAAATTTTTGTAGTTCAAAATTATTTTGTATCTTTGCGGGGTTGTATGGACAATAACCCAAATAGGAACATATAATTAACTAAAATATAAATCACTATGACAATTACAGCATCTGACATTAAGATTGGTATGTGCGTAGAGATGGACGGCAAGACTTTTATCGTTGTCGACTTCCAGCACTGTAAGCCAGGCAAGGGCCCTGCTTTCGTTCGTTCAAAGCTCAAGAACCTTGAGAATGGTAATGTTCTCGATAAGACTTTCTCTTCTGTATCTCAGAAGATTGAGCAGGTACGTGTTGAGCGTCGCCCATATCAGTTTACATACGAGGATGACCTTGGTGCACACTTTATGCACACTGAGACTTTCGAGGAGATTAACATCGACAAGAACCTTATCAACAATGCAGACCTTATGGCTGACGGTCAGATTGTAGAGGTTATGTTCCACACCGAGAAGGAGAGCGTTCTCTCTGCTGAGCTTCCTCCAATCGTTGATATGGAGGTTACTTACACCGAGCCAGGTGTTCGTGGCGATACCGCTTCTACAAACTCACTTAAGGCTGCTACTGTAAACACAGGTGCAACTATCAAGGTGCCTTTGTTTATCAACACAGGTGACAAGATTCGCGTGGATACTCGTACTCGTGAGTATTACGAGCGTATCAAGTAAATTTCTTGTGATAAGGGGTCATCTTTGACTCTTCAGTCAAACTGGCGAATGGGAAATACGCTTAGTATGTCCCATCCGCCATTTTTCGTGTCAGAGCCAAATCTAACCCCTTCTGACAAGAAATTGGGTCGTGGGGTTAATTAATGTTAGATGCGCCCT